>NZ_JADCLR010000028.1:0-38705 GCF_015233815.1 Dysgonomonas sp. GY617 | reverse complement strand
TATTGATGCTTTATTTTAAATTTAATGTATATCATAACTTGTTGTTAATTGGGGAATAAGGACTAAATTCAGCTCTGTTTTATGAAAATTGAACTATATATAATGGATTAGGCAGCTGATTGTCAATTTAGCTAGCCTGAATTCCTTACTTATGGTATAACAGTCTCTGAGTTACTTTTTTGCTTACTTTATGATTTCAAATACTCTTATGTAATAATTGGATATTAAATATCTTTTTATATGGCAAATGCAGTATATTTGCAATTTTCGAATCTAATTTTTTAATAAAAATGAAGCACTTGCACACTGATGTTGAATCGATTGGTGAATTAAGAAAACGCAAAAAAAGAATAGATGCGTATTTATCAACTGTTAGGGTCAAAACACTTAAAGACGAACTTGCAATAATTCAATACTGCCATAGATTCTTAGGCATAAAGATAAAATCGATTCCGAGTGGTATTGATCTTCCGGAAATAACTTTTGAATGTTTCTTGAATTGGTTAAATCAAGTTGTACCCGGTGAAGGAGATATAATTGAACTGGTAGGAAGTAAATTTATCTGCATTGTAAAATTTACAGATGTGAGTAAATTTAGGATTTGTGCTAAATTAAATTTAGACAATGAACTTTCAATCATAGAAGAGGATATTCCTATTTGTGATTTTAATCCTGCATCTATTGAAGGTAAAAAAAGATTACAGATCGCTTTATACCAAAAGAAACTTATCTGGAGTTCGTACAAAATAGAACTCCTAGAAATGGTACAGCCAAATGAAAATCAACAAGTAAGAATAACGCTGTTAGGAGAAAAAAAAGGTCTTGGTGTTTTTCGGGAGATCAATGAGAAAAATGAAATTGTTATGTTTTGCGTAAAAATGGATAATGAGGGTTTTCGTTATTCACTACATGAAATTATAGGCTTTGCATGGGATTACCAACTTGAAATGATATCCACGAATGAAAGAGAAGAGTTCGCTACTGTTATTCAACAATCAAAATTTATCTGGAATGGTCATGCTAAACGGATAGAACCAATAAATTATCGAGTCAAGAAAGGTGAACCTTATAATTTTATTACTGATAAATTTGAAGTAAATGTTGCTCAAGATAATTATAGACCAAGTGATTTGAGACGATTACAAACCGGAAATTATTTCCAATTTCAGAAAGAGGCTGAAGATATGGTTAATCATATATACAGTAAGCTTATGTGTATTCAAAATAGAAGAGTAGAGAAAGGTGAGCTGTATTATTATATAAATACAAATTTGGGTGTTTCCAAGTCCAGCTTTAAAAACAACATTAAGGATGTTACCAGAATAAAACGGGGTAATTTCTTTATTGGAAATAGTGAAGCTAATAATTTAATCAAACTTATTGTAGAATACAGAAAAAATCAACTCATCCAGTTTTACGAACTCTATCCTGATTATAAATATTCAGCCAGAAAAAAAACATGAAGAGTATTTTCAAAACGCCTTTGGCGTTATATAATAAGATTCTTTTTGATTCTTTTTCTATAAAGAAAAAGAATATAGTGTTCTATTATTATCTTATTTATATTGTATCTTACTTACATCATTTATTTCAAGGTGGGGGTGGAGAATTACTCAGGTTGACTCTTCCTTAATATTGCCCTTATATATCCGTATTAAACATTTGTACATAAACAAACACAATAACTAGTAACTTTCTTCTATCGATTGAATATTGATTCCTTCCAGTAAATTCCAAAAAGTAAACAATTTCTTATCTTTTTGTAATTATCTAATATACTTAAGTTAAAGGTGATTCTCAGGCATCAAAAGGCATATACATATCACTTGTCGGATTGTGATTTTAATTTACTTTGCCAGTTGAATTGAAGAGAGTTCATCATTTATAACACGATTACAAAAATTACTATTACTATGAAAATTAAAAATTTAATTTTAGTATTAGCTTTGACGGCAGTTTCTACGACCTTACTTCCAAGTTCCTATATTGGAGATGATAAGGGAAAAGTTGGCGATGGAGGCATTATGCTTTATTCGCGTATGTCATTCATACCTCCAATTACTATCCATATAACAAATAAAGATAATATCGAGGTTATTTTCACCACCGATATTGGTAAAGTCTCCGGTTTGGTTAGAGACTATTCTGGTATTGCAATTATTCAGTTAAATGCTGATACTTCTAAAGATACCGGAATGAACATTAATATATCCAATCTACCAACAGGTACTTATACCTTCACGATTGTTACTGAACAAGGCAGTATAGTGAAGAGTGAAAAGTTCACGGTGGATTGACCGTTTTTACTTGGGTTCGAGGATTATTTATAGTTCTCGAACTTTATTTTTACTTTAACACTCACTTCTAATGAAATACTCTCTTAAAAACGTAATTAATTCATTGTTACTTCTTATATCATTTGTTTTATTTTCCTGCAAGGAGAATAAAGTTACAGTAGATTTATTAATTCAGGCACAGAAGATTGCCGACAGTAAACCCTCAGACGCTCTTGTTTTACTTGATTCTATCCCTAATCCGGAAAACCTGGACAAGGATAATTATATGCAGTATATTGTTACCCGTACACAGGCAAGATTTAAAAATGGCCAGGATATCTCAAATGACACCCTCATTTTCGAAGCACAGAACTACTTTGACAGCAGGAATGATCCTCACAATTCAGCCTTAGCTCATTTCTATGCGGGTAATGTGTATTATAAAAGAGACCTTCCGGATAAAGCATTGGATTCTTATCTGAATGCCGAAGTATATGCACGATCAAGTGGAGATAATATACTTACCGGCAAGAGCCTTTACAATATCGGTTATCAATATTATAACCAGGATGTGATAGATAGTGCAATTGTTCATTATAATCAAGCTTTAGCTTGTTTCGACCAAGAACCGGATACTGATTTATTGAAAATGCAACTTTTATATTCATTAGGTTCAGCATATTTCACCAAAGAGGATATTGACAGTGCTTTTATAACCTATAACAAAGGCTTAGAATTGGCAACTAAATTGGATAATCCAAAGTACCTCACCATATTCGTCAATCATTTAGGAGTTGCTTTAGGTGAAAAAGGCATGTATAAAGAAGCATCGGAAAAATTACACACTTCACTCGGTAAAGTAACCTCTACGGTGGATTCTCTTAGGATATACTTAAACCTTTCAATATTGCATAACAGAACTGGAGGTCTTGACTCTGCACAGTTTTATGGCAATCTTATAACTATAAGACTAAATGAAATATCGAATAAATATGTGCTTCGAAGTGTATATGGGGCATTGAAAGAAACTTACAAAATGCAAAGAAATTATGCTGAAGCATTAAGATATACAGATTTACATAGCAAGACTAATCAAGAAATTCATAATGAGGAACAGTCTCTTGAATTATTGGTTGCAGATAAGAATTTCGGTCTGAATCAGAAAGAGAAACAACATGCAATTTATATAGGCCAGGTGCGTTATTGGCTAATAGTCGGTGGAGGATTACTATTATCACTTTTGATATTATTCGTTTTCTCTTTCAGATTAAATAAAAAACATAAAAAAGAATATTCCCTGCAAGTTGAAAAATATGATCATTTAAAATACAGACTAACGAAAATGTCGTATGACACTGATAAGCTCGAAGCAGAGTTGAAATCAATACTGGATGATAATGATCTCAAATGAAAATAGCTATTCCAGTCTATCCTAAGAGTTGTAGTGTCAAGATATTCAGTTTCAACTAAAAGAGAAACCCGATCTGCAAATAATGTAGATCGGGTGTGTTTAAGTTGGTAATATTTTCAGCTAATGCTTAGCTTTGAGTAAGATAATTTCATCATTCGTTACAGATTGTACCATTCGTTGCTGATTTTTGAAAACAGAGTCGCAAAAATGGATTAATTTATTGACATTATAAGTCGAAGTTAATATCTTAACGAGTTTATCGTAAACCTTCATATCAAACGAATAATATACTTTATTTCCCAGATCATTGTTTCTTTTACTAAGTAGCCCGATCTCAATCATCCGTTTAATGCATTTGTCGAATGTGTATTCATTAAGCCCCATAATCTTCATATATTGTGCCCTGCTCCAGTTAACATTATACCCGTTACTTTTTTTGTATTCAATATCTATCATATGAAGTATAAATCTTGTTTCTGCGGGATTGAAAAGGTAAGAGAGTCCTGTATGGTATTTAACGAAAGGCAAGGTTTCTGATTTCTGTCTGTTGTTCATCGTTTTTTTATTTAATCTTGATTAGCAGGGATATTTTCATTGATATAAAAAAAGTGTATTTTCCGGTCAATCATCGGTTTGTAGACTTTGAATCCCAATTCCTTTGCATATTTACCGACACTTACTCTACTAGGCAATTTGAAAGAATGTTTCTTCATGTGCAAAGACATTTCATTGAATGTCATCCGTTGTTTTAATTCCATTTTATTTATTATTTAGGTTAGATATCAACTAATACTATTTAACAATAGCCTGACTGGTATTAAAAGGTTTATATTGGATTGAGTTGCATTTGTAAAAACCCCTAGAAGTTTTGTAGTAAGTTTCTTCTAGGGGTGGGCAATAGGAAGTAAAGTGTAATAATGAAGAGGTATAAAAATTCAAGAATATTATATTATTTGTTTAATATACTTATCAGGAATATAATACTTATTATTTTATCTATATTGTCACTTTTTATCCACTCACGAGCGACATTCCAAGTTAGTGACATTTCAAAAATATAATTATCAAGTTTTGTTGTGTGGTTTGAAAGTTTTCCTTCAGTTGGTTTTAATCCCAGGTCATGTAACTCACACAGGCCATTCTTAAAAAATATACAGCCATTCTCGGTCATCATAGCTTGTACCATAGGTATTGGGAATTCTATTTTGTTTATTCTCATACCAACAGTCCAAACAGTAAGCCTTAATTTGTCAGTATACCCGGCTTCAATTAACTTAATAATATCATCCGGAGTGCCTAAACAGGGAGTCCTGCATTGTGACTTACATTCTTCGCACCTACATTCTGTAATAACCCGGCCTGTTTTTAAAACAATCTTATGTAGTGTTTTATCTATATTCATTTTGCTAATAATTTTTGTGAATTTTGTTGACGGTATAATTCGAGAACGTATTCACGCCCAGCTGGGGTCCATCGCATTACTTTACCAAAGGAGTATGTTTTTCCTTTTTTGTTTGTCCATAGATAGGGTACTGGTATTTGTAAGTTCACTAGAGAGCCAACACATACCCATTGCTTGTATTTTACATCGTATTTGCATATTTTGTTTTCATAAAGAAATCTGTTCAGAGCAACAGTTGTTATGCGTAACTCATCTGCAATTATTGCCGTTCTGAACCACTGTCTATCCTCTATAAAATCATTGTAAAAATCGACTTTAGGTTTGTCTTCTTCTATTTTTTTATCTTTTAATTCTACCAATTCCTGTAATTTGGCAGCAAGTAAAAGTGCTTCACTAAATGTTTTAGGAACTGGAAAATTCTGCTTCTCCTCCTTTCTGGCTAGTTTATTCTGCTTTATATCATTTTCTTCTTTATTCAAAGTCACATATCCTTTGGAGCCCCACTGCTTTATTACGCTTTTATACCATTTATGGATGTCTGCAGAAAGCCATTTCGTAAATTCGATGCCTAAATATTCTTCTATCCATGTAACCCCCATACTCCCTCTGGTCGTAATTATCTGGCTTTCTAGATTTTCATACATTCCTTTCTCAACAAGCGATAGTCGTAGATTAGCTGTTTGGGAAAGCAAAAGCCATTCGCGCGGTTTTTTTCCAAATATGCGAACCATCTCAGTGGCATTTACATATGTTTTGCCATTCTCAGATTTAAAACTGATTGGGTGATCTTTGAAATTGAAAATTACAGGACCGTTGGCAAAGTCTTGTTGATTTTCATCTTTACAGGAATCATCACCTATGACTTTTTGTTTTTCTATTGACTGATTCGTTTTTTTTTCTTTGATTCTAGATTCCGGTTCTATTGCTCTTCCAATGGGAAGAGTAGTTACCCAAGTAGCCAGTTCATCGCACACTTTAGCAATCACTTTATTCTCTTTTCGAACACTGCGTAATAAAATATGAATGTCATAGGTATCTATAAACCAGAATAATTTTCCATTATCATAGAGTGGATATCTTGCACAGGATGGACATAATTTTAATACTTCTCCATTTTCGATGATGTCTTTTCTTAGTAAAATCTTGCATAGATTATGTAGATTAATCAAGCCCACTGTACCATCAGCATCTGCACCTACCCAAATTTGATGTTCCTTGAACGGAACCTTGCTAAATGTCTGTTTCATCAGTTTCCCCCTCTGTATTATTTTTAGATTTACGTTTGTTTTCCACAATACTTCTTCTACGAGCCATATCCCTTACGGAATGATATTTTCTTTTTTCACTACACATATTATCATAATCGATCAAATTAAGATTATCAATATCATTAATTTCTATTTCTATTTCAGGGCTAATATGTCTGAAGTAATAACCACCTGTTGAAATATATTTGCCTGTACAACTGAATGATATTGCCTGTAAGTTTCCCCCTGAAAAATTTGCTGCAGCATGTAATGACCTGAGAATACCTATTAAAACACGAGCTCCGTTAAATACTAATACCGGCTTTGGTTCTTTGAACATACTTTTTCTCATATCTCAGTGGTTATCTGAGTTATAATATCATTCGTAAATCTATCCCTTACCATCATTAATAAACTTGTATCGGACAAAACTATTCCCGTGAGCAACATTTCAGATATTCTTTCCAAAATATATACTCCAAAACCAGGATCGATATATGCAATAAAAAGCATAGCCAAGGCTTCATCAATATAAATATGGCCTGTGGTTTCTTCTTTTACAATCAAGTCACTCATCCCCAGTTGGTAGGTATCACATATTGATTTCTTCCAGAAATAAAAACCAATATCAAAATCCTTTATCGAATGAATCTTAATATTGCCTTTACATAGAATGTAATGTGTTGCATCAAAATATGTATTTCCATCTTCAGATATTCCAAATATTAAATCTGGAAATTCCAAATATTTTACTTCCTGACAGGTGGGAATTTTTTTAATAATCATTATCAATAGTATTAACATTAAAATTCAACAACAAATATATGATATTTGCTCGTAATAAAAATACGAAAACGGAAATAATTTAACATTGAAATTGTATTTTAATTATTGATATATAAGTATTTATATAGATGTTATGGTTAAATATTAATGCTTCAGGTCTATATATGTCAAACAGTCATATTTTCTATATTTTGTTAATGTTTTGATCGTATTTTACAGTATATAACCCAATTGTTAAAAAAAACAATTTTCCTGCATTTATCTATTCTTAAGAAAAATTGAAATGCAGGAGAAAAATACTGAAGGAACTTTCAATCACGAATTACTTGGAAGTATATTTCGAACTTCTAAGAAGACAATTCAGGAATATGTACGGGAAATTGAACGTAATAATAGATACAAATCAATCCGTTCAGATGTTACAGCCGGAACTATACTCGATGACCGGTCAAGGCTAATCGATTTATACGAATCATGTTTGCAACAAGACGCACATATCCGTGCAGTAATAGAAACTCTGGAAAGTCAGATATTGGGTGACCGATATATGCTTGCACGGTTAAATGACAAGGGTAAATATATTAAGGATGTTAACCAGACTCAGAAAATTCAAGGTTCTCAGTTCGACAAGATCATACGTGGTATTGTTGAAGCAAAATTGTATGGATATACACTTCTTGAGATAATGCCTCAGATCGATCCGAAGACAGGAAAATTAGCTGAAGTAAATATCGTTGAGCGTAGAAATGTACTGCCGGAACAACGCACTGTGGTAAAATGCCAAGGGATCTGGTTACCCAACTGGAATCTGAGTTCAAAAACTTATTCTCGCAATTATGTTCTGATAAGTACGGGAGATATAGGATTGTTCTCTGCAACGACACCACTTATTCTTGCCAAAAAGTTTACTGTAGCTAATTATGTAAATTTTTCGCATACTTATGGCCAACCCATAATCCACGGAAAGACGGTCAGTGAAAGTAATACCGACCGTAAACGACTGGCGGGGGATATAGCTAACGCAGCCCAAAACAAGGTAGTTGTAACTGGCTTAGATGATGAAATAGATATCAAGACATTTACGATGTCTAACTCAGAGAAGATCTACACCAGTTTGATCGAGTTTGTAAACAGTGAGGTTTCGAATATGATTCTGGGATCGGAGTCGATGGCTGGAGGAACACAGTCTTATGTAGGTTCTACCAAAGCACATCAGGATATTTTCAGAGACCGTATAGAGGTGTATCGAAGGTTCATCGAGAATATAATGAATGAAGAGATCATACCCCGCTTAGCTGCTATCGGCTACATAAACGAAGGATTACATTTCAAATACTCTAACCGCATTGAAATGAATAATGAAGACCGCATCAAACTATATGGTTTAATAACGGATAAGTACGAAGTGACTGCCGATGAAATTGAAAAGGAATTCGGAATTATTGTCGGCAAGCAACTAAATGTGATGGCAAATGAAGGTATAGAGTCGAGTCCGGGTTTATCAGGTAAAAGTTCCAGCGACAGGTACATAATGAGTGATCAGGAATATTTAAAGAGATACGGCCATTCGCGTTCAAGCAGTGTTGTAAATTTTCTAAAGGGAGTGGAATAAAAGGCAGAATTGCACTCCCAGCATTAAAAAGTAATGCCATAAATCAGGTTGTCATGAAAGTTTTACAAACTGATAAGGACAAATCAAAGGAAGAATACCTGTTGCTTCTTTCAGCATTTCAGAGGCTGATAGAAACATATGGGAACAGTGCTGAAAAATGGGAAACTGTCGAAGGCATCATAACACTTAGAGCTTCGTTCCTGATTGAACGTGTCATAGACGGACTAAGTATAGATTTTAATAAAGCTTTGTCATTGCTTAAGAATCATAATGACTTTACCACAGAACAGGAAAGACTGCAGAGAGAAATATTAGTTACTGCAATTGATAACCTTGTTGATTTTGCTGCTTCACAGGAACAGCAAATGTTGGAGGATTTACCGGATGAATTAGATAATAATCATACAGAGCAATATGAAACCGTTTTCGAAAAGTACAATCTGGGGTATGCTTCTCAGGAAAATCAAGATGTGCTGTATGCTGCCGGTGTTGCAGCCTGGTGGATTACGGTTCAGGAAGAAACATTAGTGACTTTTATGACTCAGGGTGATGACCGGGTAAGGGACTGGCACCTGTCACTTGAAGGCCTATCTTTTCTGAAAAGAGACTTTCCTTCCGATCTGATTCCACCTATTGAATGGGGGTGCAGGTGTTACCTGATTTCGGATGGCTTTGGTTCGGTTTATGGTTCGACAAAATCTACAGATCAAGCAATGAAGGTTAATCCTGTCTTTCGAGAGAGTTTAGCTACCGGAGGGAAGATTTTCTCTGAAATGCATCCCTATTTTCAAATTGAAAGAATAAAGCCTATTCAGGTAATTGCTGATCGTATCAAACAAAAATTTCATCTGCTATGACAAAAATATCTTTAGATACATTTTGCAATCAATGGGCTCAGGGTGGGAATCCAAGGATCATAGTCAGCCAGCTTGATAAGAATATATTCGATTTTGTGACTATTGCCGGGCAATACTCGAAACGATTTTTTGTCGCTTCCTTCACAAGGAGGACTAGTGGGTTTTATGGCAGTGGTTCATCATGGGCTCTACGTACTTCGAGGTGGGGAAAGAAATTTACCCACGCGCTAATGAATGATACCGGAAAGCTAAGGAATTTTATTAAAGGAGATGCAAAAAAAACGAATCGAACAGGTTGGAAGAATGACGGAAAAAGAATCTTTACCAGAGGTGCCATCTACAAAATTACAACAAATGAAGAAAGTACTCCGGAAAGTAAAAAACGCGGAAAGCACCAAAAAGGTGGTGTATATGCCCGTTATGGAGGAGTCCATAATGCCGATCCCAATAAAACAAATTACACGGTCAATCAATATTCTAAACGTAGGCCTGTAAGACGACAATTTATCGGTATCAGCGATAAACTGAATAATGATGTCAGTAAATTCATACATATACTATTCCGAGGTTTTCCAACATGATTAAAGATAAATTTCCACAAAATAAAGCTGAAGATAGCAATAAAACCAGTCATACTATTTCTTTACCGGAAATAGTAAGTGAGAACGCATTTGTAAATATGTATCAGGCGGTCAAACGTGCTATACTGACCATCCGTGAGAATGATGAAAACCCTACAAGTGAACCTTATTTTAAGACTATTGCCATTGATAACGGCCAGTTTACCCGTATTGTTAGGGATGAAAATATGGAGATGGAAATTGCTTTTCCCGCAATCTTTATTCATTTTATCAACGTGCGTTATCTGGTTCAGCAACAACGAATCGGAGAGGGACGGGCAACTATGAGAGTACGCTTTATCCTCAATACCCTGAATAATCAGGATCCTGAAAGGGAATGCGCCCCGTTTATCATATTTCAAAAATTGAATGTAGCTATTCAGGATGCTAAAAATCATGAACCTGCGTTGAATGAACGCTGTAATCTAACCTATTTTGATATGCCATTAACGACTAATATGTTACAGGCATACTGGGTAGATTATGAGGTCTGGTTTCGGGAAACCTCAGCTTGGAAGTACCGGGAATGGGTTGAACGTTATCTGGTAATGCCTCCTTTTACGAATCATTCTGATGCACCGGAAAATGATATGGAAGCTCATGGGGATCATTCTACACCTACATACCGTGACGTAACAAATTATGTACCTTCTGTAGAGGAAGACAATACAGAAGAGAATGTAACAGACGATTCAATACAAACCGTTTAAACTTCTTTTCTCAAGGGTTGCTATTCTTTGATAAAATGTAATCAATGAAAAGTAACAATTTCAAAAATATAGTCGGAGAGATTAAAACCGGAGAAGTGGCAACAATACGTTTCTTCGGCAAGATCACAGAAGATTCGACCACTCTGTTCAATAATGAATTCGATTTTTTGGAGAATGCCATACGTCCGTCTTTAATCCGGGTTTTGATTAACTCCGAAGGAGGTTCAGTTCTACATGGTATGTCTACCTATTCCACCATTCAAAATTCTACAGTTCCCACTGAATGTATTATCGAAGGAATGGCAGCATCTATGGGTTCTATTATCTGGGCTGCCGGAGCACGGTCTTTTATGCGTGACTATTCGATTTTAATGATTCATAATCCTTTTTTACCCTCCAACGAAGAAGCTCAGACATCCGATCTGGTACAGGCTTTTGTTAAGCAAATCAAAACAATTTATCGAAAACGTTTCGGTATGACCAAAGAAAGGGTTGAAGCGATCATGGATGGCGATACGGGAAAAGACGGAACCTTCTTCGATGCTAAGGCTGCTATAAAAGCAGGAATTATACCTACAGAGAATATTCTACACACTTCGAAACAGCTTTGTGAGAAAGTCAAAAATGAGCTCACCGATCTTGAAAATATTTCGGAAATACAAGTCCTGATGAGCCGTATTTGCATGGAAGCAGATGCACTGGATATTGAAAATAAACACTTCGAGAGCACTTTCCCTAATCTTAATCAAATACAAAACAATCACACAAAAATGGATGAACTAAAAACCAACTCTGCAGAATACGCTGCAGTGGCAGCATCTCTGGGAATGAAAGAAAAATACGAAGTCAAAGATGTCATGTCCCGAATTTCAGAACTTCTTGGTGTTGAAGACAAACTTGCAGAGACAGGCAAATCATTAAAGGATGCCCAAACTGTCATAGCCGGAAAAGAAGCAACAATCCAGAACTTACAAAAGGACAAAGATACCCTAACGGCTTCCCTAACTGTATTTCAAACTAAAGAAGCAGATGAGAAGAAAGCAAAAATTGAGGCACTTGTTGAAGCAGCCATCGATAACGGTAAAATAGACAAAACTTCTAAAGCACAGTGGGTAGAGATGGCTGAATCCAATTATCCGCTTGCTGAGAATATACTTTCTTGTATACCTGTTCGGGAACAGATCACTAAGGAAATCGCTGCAGATCCTGCGAATATTCAAGCTGCAAGACAAACAACAGAAGAGAAGATGGATGAAAAGGTGCAAGCTGTTGTTGGGGCGAAATTTGAATTTAAAACTCTCGGATAACTAAAAATCCGATCCAATTAATTGACGTGTTATTAATTCGCTTAAGGAACACATCACTTCGTAAATGCCAGTACGGTAGTGCAGATTATCAGGCTAAAAAAACAGAT
Organism: Dysgonomonas sp. GY617; assembly: GCF_015233815.1. NCBI lineage: Bacteria > Pseudomonadati > Bacteroidota > Bacteroidia > Bacteroidales > Dysgonomonadaceae > Dysgonomonas > Dysgonomonas sp. GY617. The sequence continues at coordinate 26,370 of NZ_JADCLR010000028.1, read as the reverse complement.
AATTAACTGATAAAAACTACTTATAATGGCTGATACAGTTTCATTTTTACAGAATGGCTATAATGGTGAGGTCCTTGAAGATTTACTTACTTATACAGCACAGGGTAATGACACATACAGAGAAGGGCTTATACACATCAAAAGCGGAATTCAACACAAATACACATTACCCGCTATCAAATTGGGCGAAATTATTCAGGATAATGTACCTACTCCAACAAGCAATCACGGAGCGAAAGGACCCAATGGCGAAAACGAATACCAATTTACGGAACGTTACCTGATTCCGCAAGATTTTATGGTCTATCTGGAATTCAACCCCAGAGATTATGAGAAATACTGGAAGTTTGCACAACCTGATGGAAATCTTGTATTCAGGGAGCTTGACCCGAAGGTTCAGGCTACGATGCTCCGTTTACTTATGGACAAGAAAAACGAATATATCGGTAATGCCATATGGACATCAGCCAGAGGTGGTGAAGCCGTCGCCGGAATCACAACTCCAGTCGATTGTATTAAGATCGGTAGAGGAAAAGAAAAATATTTTGATGGCTTTATCAAGCGCGTAATCGATAATGTGAATGCTACGGATGCTGAAACGATTGCAGGTGGACAGGTTATTATATCGGGTAATACTGAATTAGCAGATGGAGAGGCTGTAGAACAGGCTTTATATTCCATGTGGAAAAAATGCCCCAAACAAATCCGTAAGAAATCGGGCCTTAGCTTCATAATCGGTTGGGATTTATGGGATGCTTACGATCAGTATGTGTCAGATAAACAAGTAAAATACTCGGAAAATACAGAGGTTAATAAATATAGATTTAAAGGTAAAAAGATAATTCCTATAGTGGGCATTCCCGAACATTCCATAGTCCTCGGTGAATTCACAACAGGGATGGAGTCAAACCTTTGGATGGGTGTTGATTTTGCTAACGACACTGATGTTTTAAAAATTGACCGTCTTCAGTCGAACTCGGAACTCTTCTTCTTCCAGATGAGAATGAAAATGGATATAAATATTGTCCGTCCTGCTGAAATTGTGGTTCACACTGCTTACCGAATAACTCCTTAATCATTTTTTTTATAACCTACAAAGGGGAGTAGAGGCCACACACTCTGTTCCCTTTTCTTATTAGCATAAACAATGGCAAAACCAAAGAACGTATCCGAAGAACCGAAAGGGGGGACTACGGCTGAAACAGTTCAGAATCAAAGTCAAACGGCTACAGCAGAAAGACCTTTAAAGGTAGATAAAATCCTCAAGAAATATAGCACATACCAGTCACTATATATCGATTCACACGGAGGGGCCTACACAACTGATACTCCCCAACAGCTCAGGGGTAGTGCAATCCTGTATGAAAATCCCTATTTCAAACCTTAACATGACCTAAAAATGGCTCTAGGAAACGTATTTATACAAGATATTGATGGTAACATACCCTATAACTCATCATCGGGTAATGAAAAAATAACCGGACTGCTTTTCGATGTATCGATGCAGCCTGCCCTTTTTACGGCCGGTTATGGATTAAATAATATAGGGAAATTAGACCTGAATGATATAATCTATATCACTACCCGTAAATCAGCAAGTAGGGATTTTGGAATTATTGACAGGATTATTGCCAATGAAGATGATGAAGTAAATGAAAACTTCTTACATGGTATTCCTGCATACCATATCCGTGAGTTTTTTCGGATGTCAGGCAATGTAGAAGGTCGTGGAAAACTATATGTCATGTTCGCCGATTGTAGTGCAAACTGGGATGCAGTTGAAATTCTTCAACGTGCTTCCGGTGGCACTATAAACCAATTGGGAGTGTGGACAGAGCAGCCACTCTGGAAACTTAATGGTGCAGCAGAACGATACAATCTAAATATTGTAAAGACACTTAATGATAAAGCAGTTGCATTGGCTGCACAAAATCAGCCTTTGTCGATAATTCTTTCAGCAAACCCATCTAATACCGGTACAAGCACTACTGAAGGCAAACAAGTAAATCTGAATAAGATTCCAAGCTGTATTTGTGAATCGAGTCGTATGAGTGTCATATTCGGACAGGCTTCGAATGAACAAATCTCAATAATGCAAAAGAGAAATGTAAATAATACACCTGTTGGATTCTTAGGTGCTGTAATGGGTGCCATTGCAAAAGCGAATGTGCAAGAATCAATTGCATGGGTTAGACAGTTCAATCTTTTTGCAGACGATTTTCAAGATATAGAACTTGGATTCGGGGATATAAACCTGACAGTGGACCAAGAGTTCGAAAGCCTTAATTTCTATGAGTCTTTATCGCCTGTATTACTGGATAATCTGGATGACAAAGGATATATTTTCCCAATGAAATACGCTGGGCGTGAGAATGGTATTTATCTTTCCAAAGATCAGACTTGCTCGAATGGTGACTACCGTACAATTGCACGTAACAGGACTATCAACAAATCACGCAGAGCCGTAAGAACCGAACTTCTACTATACGTTAATTCTCCATTAATGGTTAATCCTGCTACGGGCTTCTTGGCTGTGTCAAAGATCACAGCATTTAAAACGCTTATTGGTGATATTCTAGCAAAAATGCAGGCTGCTCAGGAAATTTCCGGTTATGCTGTAAATATAAATGCAAATCAGAATGTACTGTTAAATGATACACTACAGATATCATATGTAATTGTGCCTGTAGGCGTTGCTACCAAAATATATGTAGAAGAAGGTCTTTCACTCACCGCAAAATAACACAAACCATGCCTATAATAAATAATGTTGCATACTCATGGAGTATGATCACGCTTTCTTCTACTGCATTGGGTATTGATGAAGGCAGCACAACCCTTCAGGGTGTATCAGGTATAAAATGGAATAAAAAACGAAAAATCGAGTCCAACTATGGGATGGGTGGTAAGCCCGTCTCCAGGGGCTTTGGCAATATAACGTATACTGCCGGTATTACAATGGATTACGAAACACAACAAATGCTTCGATCAACCTATGGCAGCCTTATGGATATCGGAGAGTTTGACTTGATTATTTCTTTTGCTAATCCAATGGCTTCCGATGATTGGACGACAACAACGGTTACGTTGAAGGGTTGTATTTTTTCAGAAGATGGGATGGAGAGCAAACAGGATGATACGGATATTACCCATGAATTTGATCTGAATCCTTTTGATATTCAGATTGGAGACGCTATGTCTATATAGACATAGCGTCTCTTATGTAACCTTTTAGGAAATGTAACCTTTTTCGGATAATTATTTGTTTCTCAGTATATCTTACTTGAAAAAGATTACATAATATTTCTACTTTCCTAGGTTTTCAAGCATTTCAAGTAAACCTTTGTTACGATGCCATATTGGTAATGACTCAGGTTCTGGAGACAAAGAGGTTTTCTCAATGGCCTCTAGCTTTTGTTTTGTACTTATCCGAGCATATATCTCAGTAGTTGTAACTGAGGAGTGACCAAGAAAATCACGAATATAAATTAAATTCACACCAGCATCCTGTAACATCATAGCTTTCGAATGACGCATTGAATGAGGACTAATACCTTCGGGGATTATGGCTGGATTTGATTGCCGTGCTTTCTCTGCATATTTTTTGATAATAACAGCAATAGTTTTTCTCGAGAGTTTATCTCCTTGACCATTATCAAAAAGAGGTTGTTCATTTGCCCAGTCATTAAGTAATCCTTTTTCTTCCATATACATTTTTAGCAATCTTGCACCTTGTTCTGATATCGGTACTATGCGGGTTTTGTTCCCTTTTCCTTTGATTTTTAATGTGGTGGGTTTACCAAAATGAACCCTTGAGGGTGTTAAATCGGCTATTTCTTGAACTCGCCCAGCTGATTCATACATCAACGATAACAAGGCGAGATCCCGTCGACCTTTTGCCTTGTATGTATCCGGCTGTTCAAGCAACAGCTTTATCCCATCCGGGCTAAGGTACATAACACTAGCTGTATAATTTCTTTTCACTTTAATGCCTAATATCCGATGCCATTCATGTAATTGTTCAGGAGAACGATACAGTAAAAAGCGGAAAAAAGCGTGTAATGATGAGAGTCTTGAGTTACGAGTAGATATGCTGTTATTGCGCACTGATTCGAGCCAATCAAGGTAATCAATAACCCGTTCCTGGGTAATATCCTTAAAATCGATCTTTTCAGCTCCTATGTTATATTTATCGCGCATAAAAATCAAAAAGAGAAGCATATTGTCACGATAAGAGAAAATCGTATTTGCCGAGTATCCCCTTTCATTAGGAAGATATACAGTTAGGTACTCGGAGAGATATTTTGCAAATTTAGTTGGTTTCATAGCTTATAATCTTTTGAAGTCTGGGTAAATATAGGTACAGATACTATCGGTCTGGCTTAATAGTTCCGGAAACATTTCAGAAGTTAAGCGAACATATCTATCAGTTGCATTCAAAGAGAGATGCCCAATATACATAGAGAGAATAGGCATGATATAATACAGGTCCTTGCCTTCTCTGGCAAGCCGAGCCAGAGTCTTAACGCAGAAGGTGTGCCTGAGATCGTGCATTCTTGGTCCTCGTTGTTTGCCTAAATGAAGAATACCAGCTATTTTCAATATCTGATTCCACCAATGGCCGAACGACTCATTCGTACATCGGGTTCCGTTCAGTTTAACGAAGAAGGTATCAGTGTGAATGTATGGGAGCAGAGATCTATACTGCCTGTATTGTCTGCATACTTCAGATAATGATTCCGATATTGGAACAAGGCGCTCTGTTCCATTCTTGGTATCCCTTAGTATAAGGTAGTTGTTATTGAGATCAACGTCCTTGTCGAGCAAACCCACGGCCTCTCCCAACCTTATTCCAGTCCCGGCCAACATTCGGACCAGCGCCGGAACTGAAAACAGGCAATAACATGGGTGAGAGCGCTGTTGGACAAGAAGATTGGTCGCATTGAAGATTGCATCCAGTTCAACATCCGTGTAGATATATGGTACCACCGTTTCACGTTTGGACTGAACTGCTGGAGGGATATAGGCATCATAGCCGAGGTTGAACAAGTGTACAGATAGCTGACGAACATAATTTGTCCGATGGCTCCATGTTGTTACCGTTTCATTTGGTCGTCGTGCGCACCATTCTTCCACAAGTTCCCTTGGTAGGGCTATATCACGGTTGCCTTGATTATGCGCCCAGGTATCGAACGCCCAAAGTCCGACCTCAATACGTTCAGCCTTAAAACCGAGTCCTTTCTTTACTCGAATAAAATCCTTTATGAATGGAGACAAGACTGTGTTTCGATAGTTTTTAATCTTAAAGTTAGCCATAAAACTCACCTCCTTTCTGTTCGTAAAATGAAACTGGAACAAGAGGAATTTCGCTTGCACACTGTCTCATAGATTCCACATCAATCCTTAAATAATTCATAGAGGTCTGGATGCTTGCATGTCCGAGGACTTCGGCAATAACGGGCAACGTTGTGCCTCCATTTATCATAAAGTTTGCCATCGAATGACGTAAGGCATGGGGACCACTTTTACGGTTTCCTACTTTCACTCCAGAGGAAACGATAATTTTATTTACCAGATGGGATATAGCTTCGGAATCTATCGGCTTATGTGGGTTACGTGGACTAAGAAAGATACGTTTTTCTTCCGATACCGGACGACTATTTTTCAGGTAGTTGATGATACTTTCGCCAACGTCGGTCGGTAACGGTAACAAGATATTCCGACCTGTTTTCATTTGGGTAAACGATATCTGGTTTGCCGCCCATTTTATGTTACGGAACTCCAATGTGCTGATATCGGATGCCCTCATGCCGAGCCTGACTGCGAGTAAGATTACAGCATAATTTCTCTTTCCGATGGTTGTAGATCGATCTATGGAGTCGAATATCTGCCGAATCTCTTCTTTCGAGTAGACCGACGGCAGTTTGGCTTGTTGCCGGTAGTTATCCTTTGGAACTAGTTGAAATAAATTCCGTTTTATATATTCTTTGTTATAGAGGTAGTTCAGAAACCGTCTAATTACGATCAGATTAGCATTCTTAGAGGCTGGTGCATCAGGATAGATTTCTGAAGCATAGTACGTCAATTCCAATGGAGAAAGAAAAGCAATGGAATTCAAATCTCTTGAAACCAAATATTCAGAGAATTGGTAAAGATGTAATCTATGAGCCCTCAATGTGATCTCAGATACACGCATTTTACGTTTATGTTCCAGATATTCGTCCACGATTGGCCGAAAAAAATCTACTATCTCATACTTAGGTTTACGATCAATATAAATTGGCATACTGCCTGCTTCGGAGAATTGAACCAGACAAAGGCATTGCCGAAGGTGATCTTTCTGATAATGAGTTAGATTTTTCACCTCAGACTGTCCGTAAGTAGCTTCGATATATTTCATCACGACGCCCTCACTGCATTCCTTTATTTTGCTGTTTTCCATATATTTACAAAATCGCCCCCATGCCCAGAGGTATATTCTAATGGATTCTTCAGACCTTCCCAAATTCTGAAGGTGTCGAGAGGCAGCTAAGACTAATTCATCAAAAGTGTTGAGATCTGTATTCATAAGCTATTTGAATTAAAGAGACAGCGAAATTGCCGCCTTAATACAAAATAGGAATAAAAAAATTACGAAATATTTATTATACAAGTTTTTCTTCTTTATAATTTATCAAAAATTAGATAGCACTTAATAGTAAATAACATTTTTAGTATCTTCGTTTTATATTAATTAATAGATTTGTTTTAAAGTCTAAAAACTAAGTATTAAATATATCGTATGCACATTATTGATAAAAAAGAATTTTTGAGAAGTTTTGCTATAAGGCCTAATGGATCTTTGAATTTTCTGTTAGGAGCAGGTGCTTCTGTACAAGCAAACATTCCTGCAGCTGGCACGTTGATTTGGCAATTTAAACGTAAATTATTCTGTGGAGCTACTAATGTGCGAGAAGACAAATATAAAGACTTAGAGTCAGAAAGAAATAGAACGATTATTCAAAGTTACTTTGAGATGCAAGGTGACTATCCTAAGTTATATAGTTCTGATGAGTATTCAGTTTATTTTGAAAAATGTTATCGGCATTCTATTGATAGAAAGGCTTTTGTACAACGTTTGGTTCAAGGGAAAAACCCATCAATTGGTCATAAATGTCTTGGTGTGTTATTTGATTCTCAGAAGGTTAATCATATATGGACTACAAATTTCGATGAATTAATAGAAAGCGGTATAAAGGCTATTAATAATGGAGCTTCATTTGAAGTCATATCCGAAGATACTAAAAATCAACTTTTTAATCTCAATAAATTACCTAGGGTTATCAAACTACATGGAGACTATCGATATGATAATCTCCAAAATACTTCTGATGAGTTAAAATCTTTGGAAAAAGACCTACATAAATATTTTAGCAATCTTCAAAGTCAGGCCGGTTTAATTGTTATTGGTTATTCAGGGTCCGACAATTCTATTTTAGAGGCATTTCAAGAAACATTTAATACCTCAAATCCGTTTCCATATGGCCTAATCTGGTGTATCAGAAAAGGGCAGCAGCCAAATTCAAATGTCATTAGCCTAATTCAGAGAATTAATGAGAAAAACAATAATGATCTCTCTGGTTTTATAGAGATTGATGGTTTTGATGAGTTCATGTTTGAACTTTATGTTGCTAATGAAGTTGTTAATCCAGAAATAGAAAACATTGCAAAATTAAGATTTGAAGCACGAAAACCCTTTTCAGCTCCGCAAATCAGGAACGATTTTACTCCTATAAAGCTGAATGGGCTTAAGGCTAGATCCTATCCCAAAAGTATATATAGTTTTAAGTCTGATTTAGAGGGGTGGAAAGAATTAAGAGAAATAGTAGAAAATCAAAAATTAAGTGCAGCCTTATCTAAAGGCAATACTCTGGTGTTCGGTAGTATTGAAACAATTACAAAAGTTTTTAATACTAGAATTAAATCAGAGATAATCACAGTAGATGTAGATGAATCGATTACATATAAGCAGGACTCTTTTTATACAGGTTTAATCTATGATTTAATTGAAGAAAATCTCATTTCAAATTACTCTCTGAAAAGAGTACCTACAAAAGCATTTAGAAAATTTTACTCTGAAAATTATCCGTTAACATACCAAGAGCTGAATAGTTACAAAATACAAAGCAATATAGTTATTTACGAAGCGGTTGAAATTCAATTTCAATTTCATAATAAGGAGTTATTCCTTATCTTGCTCCCGTCAATTCATATTTCACCTAATTCTGGTTTAACAAATATAGAAAAACAGAATATCTCTAATATCATATTCTCTAATAGACGAAATAATTCACTTAATGAAAGAGAAAATTTTTGGATCAGTATACTTAAAAAAGAAAATTCGACAATACAGTTTTCGATAGATAACTTTAAATTAGAGTTTGAGTCTAATTACTCTAGTGCTGGAATTCCATCCAAAAATCATAGCTTCAGTGGTGCTTTTCAAGTTTCAGAGCCGAGACTAAATTTCCATATAACAGATAAAAATTATCGGATGGCACATCCATTAAAGGGGCTAAAAACATTTGGTCCACTTGATAATTCTTTTGAAAGCACTGGAATAAATACTCAATCGATTAAGATCGCAATACTATCACCAGATTTCGGTTTTTCTATTGTTCAAAAGCACTTATTAGGCTTAAATGAAGAAATTAATCCAAAATCCGAACTAAATTACCTAATTCAGTATTCTCCATTCGCCACTATTTATAAAAGATATTTAGAAATACCACAAACAATTGATAATAAGCTCGTACAATTAATCAACTCAAATGACATAACTAATTATAGCCAATTAGAATTTTATGATTTTTTGAAAAGAAAGATAGAATATTTTTATACTATAAGAGGCGATTTTGATGTATTAACTATTTATTTTCCAGATTCTTTTCAAAAATTTCGAGAACTGAAAAATGAGATGACTTACTTTGATTTACATGATTCATTGAAGTTGTTCTGTGCTAAAAAGAATATCAAAATACAAATAATAGAAGATAAATCTATAAATTATTATGATCCTGCAAAAGTAAGATGGTGGCTTTCTTTAGGACTATATGTAAAAGCAAATGGTACTCCTTGGAGAAATGAAACTATATCTGATTCCACTGCTTTTATCGGTTTAGACTTCTCTATACAAAAAATAAACTCTCAGACTAAATACGTTTTGGGAAGTAGTCAAATATTTGATTCAGCGGGACAAGGTTTACGATTTCTATTACAACCAATTGAACATCCAGTTTTTTATGGTAAAAATCCTTTTATGAGTAAAGAAGATGCTCGAAAACTTATTTTGAAATTAAAAGAGGCGTATTACCGAGTTGATGGAAATTCCAAGCTTGACAGACTGGTTATTCATAAAGTGTTACATTATACATATGATGAAATGCAAGGAATATTAGAAGCTGCTGACGGAATTGAAAACGTTGAATTATTACAAATACAAAAATATTCAAACTGGAGAGCAATAAGAGGACAAAGAGATTTTCTATCTAAACAAATTATGAAAGATGTTCACAATTACCCGATACAGAGAGGTACAGTAATACAATTAGATGAATATAGTTTCTTATTATGGACACATGGTTCTGTTATAGATGATGATATTGCTGGTATGGGTAAAAATTATTATCAAAGTGGAAGGGGGATTCCCTCTCCTTTATTAATAAGAAGGTTTAGAGGAACAGATACGATTGAAACAACAGTCAAAGAAATACTCGCTTTGACAAAGATGAATTGGAATGGGGGTGAATTATATAAAACATTACCTGTAACTCTGGATTTTTCAAAACGTCTTTCTCGTTATGCTAAACAAGCAGAATCATTACATGCAATAACATATGATTTTAGATTTTTCATGTAAAAAGATAGCCCTATATAGAAAAATATAAGTATATACGAAATATCGATCTTTTCTCTTTTCAGAAAAATTTGATTTATTATGTAACCTTTTTTAGATAGTATATTTTGATTTTCAAATACTTGAATGAAAAAGGTTACATATTCTAAAAGGTTACATAAGAGACGGGGATACGATATAAAATAACAATATTTTAAATATAATAAAGAGCCATGTATATAGAATACATGGCTCTTAACTATTTAACTTTTCTGTAAATTATCTTATTATATTGCATTTTATTGTTTACTATTTTAAAACCACATTGAGAATTGTCCGAAGAAGATACGTTGGAAGGGAGGAGTCCGGCGCATCGCTACCCTTAAAATAAAACTGGTAATATATTTGCAATTACGAACACAATGTGTATCTTAGCGTAAATTATTTACCCGTGAATAAAACCAAGAAATACGAATATATTGACAATTACCTATTGACGATACGTTCAAAGGGCAGATTCTCATTTACTTTCGAGGAATTGAATCAAACATTCGATTCTTCCGAACAAGCTATCCGCAGGAAGATATATCGTTTAAAAGCCGATAATAAAATTGCTATTATTCGTAAGGATTTTTATGTAGTTCTTCCACCGGAATATACAGAAAAGGGTAGTCTTCCTATTTATCTGTATATTGATGATTTGATGAAATATCTGAGGAGGAATTATTATATCGGATTATATTCTGCGGCTGCCTTGTATGGCGCAGCTCATCAACAGCCTATGGAATATCAGGTGATTGTTCAGAGCCCAATGAGAAGTATTGTTGAAAAAGATACACGGATAAATTTCTTTGTCCGGAAAGTATGGGAGCCGGAAAGCCTCGATATGAAACAATCTGCTGCCGGATATTTTAATGTTTCCTCGCCAGAACTCACAGCTTTAGATTTTATGTCGTTCAATGGGAAAATAGGGGGCATTTCTCGGATCGTCCCGATTTTAAGTGAACTGGCTGAAGAAATTAAGCCTGCACGTATGTTCAAGATAGCATCCAGCTATCCTCAAATTTCAGCATTGCAGCGTTTGGGTTATATGTTTGATAAGGTTTATAACAGACAAGATCTGGCGAAATCCATCCGGCGCGCACTGAAAGATAAGGCGACTCAAAATATTCTGTTATCAATAGCTTCGTCTCAGCGAGAAAATATTGATAAGGATTGGAAGGTAGATGTTAATGTAGAAATAGAAAATGAATTATGATACCACAGCGATATATCGAAGAATGGAAGGAGCAAGCCCCGTGGCCAAGTTATGCTCAAATAGAGCAGGATTTAGTAATAGCAAGGGCATTAGTTGAGATATTTTCGGATGATTTGTTGAAAAAATCATTGGCATTCAGGGGAGGAACGGCATTGCATAAGCTGTACCTGAAACCGCAGATTCGCTATTCCGAGGACATTGACTTAGTGCAAATCAATTCAGAGCCCATAAATCCGATACTCAAACGAATCCGGGAAAAATTATCATTCTTAGGAACCAAGCGGACAGTTAAGCAGCATATCCATAACAACACCATTGTTTATCGTTTTGATACGGAGACACAACCGATAATCAGCATGCGGTTGAAAATCGAGATCAATACGCGTGAGCATTTCAACGTACTGGGGTTAAAAGAAATTCCGTATAAAGTAGTGAATCCGTGGTTTTCCAGTGAATGTTATTTGACAGGATATGAATTAGAAGAGCTGCTCGGAACTAAGATGCGTGCTTTGTACCAACGTCGCAAGGGACGTGATTTGTTTGATTTGTATTGGGCATTAACTCACAGCGAAGTTGATGCCGGGAAGATCATTCGTTGCTACAAAACATATATGGAGTATTCCGTAGATAAACCACCTACGCAGAAACAATTTCTCATCAATATGGAAGAGAAAATTGTAGATAAGGAATTCACGGATGATATTCATTCCATATTGAAACAAGGTGTTGAGTATGATAATGAAAAGGCCTGGGACAGAGTAAGGAGAGAATTAATTGAAAAACTATAAAATGGATTATTATGCTGTTGTTCCAAATAATTGGCAAAGAGTAAAAGTTAAGGGTATTTCTTTGCCAATACATTATGGCTATACAATTGGTTCAGTTAAAAAGAACACTGGAACTAAATTGCTTCGAATTGCTGATAATCAATAATATATAATCGTTTGTGGTAATATCCCTTATTGTGATTTAAACTTAATCAAAATACAAAATCTATTCTTTATTATATTTAAAACTATAATCAAAGATGGAAGAAAAAAGCCTTACACTACAACAAGAAGCAGATATTAAAGAAAAAGCACTTAAACTAAAGGTTGACAAGAAACTCAGAAAGGTATTCCCGATGGTTGTTTTTGGGGATGCATCCTGTAATGAGAAGGAATTCTATGTTGCTTATATGGCAGAACCGACATTCCCTCAGTTTAGCAAATTTATGGCAGCATCTAAAAAGGATGAAGTATCAGCTATGCGTACATTAGCCAAAGACTGCTTCCTGGATGGTGACAAAGAACTTGTAGATAACGAATCATTATTCTTATTCGGACTGATGGGACAGCTATCGGAGATTATATCCACCCGCCAAAATGTACTTATAAATTTATAAATCGCTGGGTCGTAGAAGATGGACAAAGAATTCGTCAGCGAACCATTTATATCCGTCACTACTTTCCCGGCGTGAATTTAGATTTAATTTCAGATGAAGAATTTGCAATGCTTTCAGAAGAAGCTCTTTGGTTACACCAGCAAATGACAATCGTAAAGACGACAAATTCGCTTCTTTCTTCTTGAACTTCACTCTTGTTTTACCTCTGTGCTATAGTATATCATGGAGGTTTTGTATATTTTATAGGTATACATTTTTATCAAAGTTATCATATATATAGACTCCTTACCGGGAGTTTTTTTATGCCATAACTTCATCAACCAGACTAATCCCACAGCTTTTAATCAATCGCCCATAAAGTAGGCTATTCTTAAGAAGAATAAACTTTACTATGGCAGATAATAATCAAACTTATCAGGTACAATATAACATCCATGTAGATGCCTCTAAAGGCACTGCACAAGTTCAGGCTTTTGCAGACAGTATAGCCAACCTGACTAAATTTAAACTTGATGTTCCCCGTGCAGTTGCAAATATAAAGGGAATGATGGATGAGATAGATAAGGTTTTCCGAAGTAAAGGAAAGAAGAAAAACTATTCGTATAAATTTAATATCGATACTAGTGGTACAGAGGAAAAACTCGGGAGAGTGAAAGTATTGTTAGGTGAAATCGATACGCTAACAAAAGGGATTAAGCTGGTTATTAATGCCGGAAAGCCTTTAAATACTAAAGCCATTAAATCAGAAGCTAAGAAACTGGCTGATAAAAGGGCTCAGGAAGGGAAAATTGCACCTAATATCCAATCTCTAGGTGATGCCCAGAAAGATATCACAAAAATTGTCGGTAAGGTAAATTCAGCTCTTATCAGTTTAGAAAGAGGCCGTGAGGTCAATTTAAAAACGGATGTTGCGAAGCAACGACTTACTGAAATACTGGGATTCATGCGCCAGATAAGGAGTGCAGGGGCAGGTATGCAACTAGGCGGTGCCCTAATGAATAAATCAAGTAAAGGTGGCAGTTTATTATCTATTCCCAATTCTACTAATAGTCCTTATATTTTACCACAAAATATACAAAACCGGATACAGGAAAAGCTGCAGTTCAGAAGACAAAGGGATATTCAACGCAGGCAGCAGCAGGATGCGCAACGTCAAATACGAGAAGATGAAAAACACGAAAAGCAAAATGCTGCCCATATAATACGTCAGAACCGCCAACAATTAAGCAGAGAAAATTCGGCTTATACAGGGACCCGAAGGGCAGCAATAAACCGATTACAGTATTCTAAAGGTCCCTCTATGCGCAGCATACCATTCGCCTATATGTTTAATGCCTATATGGCCTATGGGATGATAAAAAAGGAACTCTCAGAAGCAGTAGAGTATGCAAACATAATGGAGTCGGCAAGAAGTATTCTAAAGGTAGCCGACTCAGACCTGTCTAGCTTTAATACCCGCTTTGACGAAATGGCGAGGCATGTCAGGCAGATCGGTGTTGAAACAAAATTTACAGCTATTGAGATTGGGGGTGCGGTAAAGTTCCTATCGATGGCTGGTATGAGTATCGATACAATTAATAAATCTATACGACCTATCACCAATCTAGCCCTTATCGGCGATAATGATGTAGCCCAGATAGCCGATCTGACGACAAATATAATGGCCGGATACGATATCAAAAGTAGCAGTATGAACTCTGTTGCTGATATTATTGCGTCCAGCGTTTCACGATCGAATGTGAATATTGTTGAGATGGCTGAGTCTTACAAAATGGCAGCAGGGTATCTTAAGCTATCCGGAGTTGAATTTAGCGAAAGTGCTGCTGCCATCGGTATTTTGGGAAATATGGGTATTAAAGGAACACAGGCAGGAACCTCTTTAAGAGCTATGTCCACTCGTTTTGCCAAGCCTACAAAAGAAGCCAGAAAAGTGCTTGACAGGCTGGATATTAAATTTACCGAATTCCATGATATCTATGGAGAGAAAGTTGAGAAACTGCGTCCTCTTGCTGATATTTTTGAAGAACTCGATAAAAAAGGAGCAACCCTGGAGGATATGATCAGCATCTTCAGTAAAATCGGAGGTACTGCAGGTATGATGTTCTTACAAAACCATGAAAAACTGAGAGAGCTGGCATCTCAAAACCGGGTTTCGCATGGTGTATCCGGAGAACTTGCCGATGTAAAGCAAAACACAACCAAAGGGCTTTGGTATCAGATGACTTCCCAATTTTCAGAGAGTTTCATACAGGGATATGAATTACTTGAACTGCAGATAAGAAGTGTGCTCAAAGATTTACTTGCAAAATTTAATGCAAAAGAGTTTGCTAATGGCCTTGCATCGATAGGAAGAGTCCTGGTTGATATCGTTTCAACTCTAGCCAGCGTCGGGACTTGGTTTACCAAAAATTTTCATTGGATAGAACCTATTCTTTTTACGGGGCTCGTAGCTACAAGGCTGTTCAAACTGGCAGGGGCATTAACAAATGTTGGTGTTGCTCTCGGCTTTATCGGTAAACAATCGGCAGCTAGTACCGGATTTCAAATGATTGGTGGATTAGCGGGATTCGGCGGTATCAGAGGAATCGGCGCCATGAGTATGGCGAATAAAAGACAATTAGTTACTGCCCTGAATGCTACCGGAATTACAGGTAGAGGGAATCTTACACGTGCATTCGCTCAAAGTGGAGTAACTAACCTCTTTGCCTCTCAGGTAGCAACCGGAAATGGGCTTGTCGGAGCAGGTGCATCTATTTCAGCACTTGGAGCCGGTGCAGTTGCTGCTACTGTCGGAGTTACAGCTTTGGTTGGAGCTCTTGGTTGGGTTGCTTATAAAACCTGGAAAGTAAAAGAGGCAAAAGATGCCGTAATTGAAGAAATCGATGCAAACCGTAAATATCAATACCCATCAATTAATGCCCTATATGAATCTCTAAATAAAACCTATAAAGAGGCGGTTAATACAAAATGGGCAATTGATCAGCTTACCAGTGGAAAAACGATTGAAGAAGAATCCGGTCAAAAAATAGGTGCCTTTACCCCAAACTGGTGGGCGCATATTATGAATGCTTTTGCTGTTGGCAACAATAAAGGTTTTACCTCCACGCCCATTCCTGTCTATACTGCCAGTGATGCATATCAGGGTGATGCCGTTCAAGCTATCACCCGAATTGCAGAAAAAGATATGCAAAACCGTATCTCTTCTGCATGGGCTGAGTTTGGAAAACTAAAGACCGCTGATGCTGTTGCAGCATTTATGCTAAATATTGATAAAAAATATAAGCAAGGAGACGATACACTTGACTCAACGTTGTTCACAAAAGATAGAAACGAAAAAGTAAAATATGTAAATGATTTTGGGGAAAAGAAAGCAATTGATGCAACCAAAACTCCACATTATCAACAATTCCAAAATGATTCGACTGTCAGTAAAATACGAACCGGTGCACAAGCCTATATGATGGCTATTAAAGACTTTACAGGTGCCAAAAATATGATCGAAAAAACTGATTTCAATTTTAAAGAATTAGAAGACAATGGATTTTCCCGTAATCTCGCAGGACAATGGGTTATGAAAGACTTGCCAAAAAATTCATCATCGGAAGCCAGAATAAAGCAGGAAGCCGGTAAAATGGATGTGCACGATAAGTTGGTAAGGCTAACAACAGTATTACGTAACACATTAGGAGGTTCAACCGAGGCTGCCGAAAATGTAATGAAAGCTGCCGGATTTAGTCCTAAACAATATTCGAGTGAACCTCAGTATAACACGGAAGACCCTACTACTGCAAATGGGATAACTACCCGTACCGGAGAAGATGACGGTTCGGCAGGAGGTAATTACTCGGGTACCGGGAAGTTATCTTCTTCTGCACCTAAACAGGTCATCGTGAATATCTCTAGTCTTTTAAGTATTGCCTCTGTTGACCTGATGAAATCAAAAGACGGTCAAACAGCGGAAGTACAAAGTTTAAAAGAACAGTTAGCACAGGCATTAATCGATGTGGTGCATGACTTTGATGCAAGCTGGAACGGATAATACTATTATACTATCAAACGATGATCGGAATAACAAAAAATCAACTAAAAGGCTTCGGTGCGGCTTCATTGCTATCCGGAGGCGTAATCAGTCATGGAAGCCTTGACAGTTATATTGCAGATTCGACAAGAAGGGCTCTTGGGATGGGGTTTGCTCATTTTCAAGATGGGGCGGTTCACTATTTCTCGAAGGATACCAAAATACTCAAGCGAGCCCTTATACAAAGTACACACCAGATGGCGTATGGTGCTCTACGTTCTTATCCCAGATTTTTGAAGTACTGGGAACAAAAAGAGCGTGACAAGTATTTACAAACTCAGTCTCAAACCAGTCTTGCCAATAAATCAGGTCAGTATTATCAATTAATACAGGAGCAAAAGGCTGTTTCAGCAAAGAAAAATTATACGGATACTATTGTTGGTGGAATTGTCCAAGATTATCTGGAGTTAAGTATTAGCAGTGAAGGTAATTATTATGACTCGAAAGCCGGAAAAATCGAAAACAATACAAATTATGGTTTGGTTACTTTCATTGACCTGCAACCGGAAGTACAGGTTTCCAGTAAGAACAATATTGTTCTTACTGTAGTACAAGGCCGAGATTATTCCCGTAAAGAATTTATTTCTACTGGTGACTTGGAAATTTCAATCAGTGGAAAAATAACAAGTAAATACCCTGAAATATACCCTGAAGCAGAAGTTTCAAAGTTCCTAAAGTTGATGCAGTATAAGGGTGTGATCAACTGTGATAATACAATATTAAGGCAATTTAAAATTTCACAATTAATTATACAAAACTACAATTTCACTTCTTCAGACTGTCGCAATATCCAACCATACTCTATATCATGTGTTGCTGTAGAGCCAT
Source organism: Dysgonomonas sp. GY617 (assembly GCF_015233815.1). Taxonomy (NCBI): domain Bacteria; kingdom Pseudomonadati; phylum Bacteroidota; class Bacteroidia; order Bacteroidales; family Dysgonomonadaceae; genus Dysgonomonas; species Dysgonomonas sp. GY617. The sequence continues at coordinate 8,948 of NZ_JADCLR010000028.1, read as the reverse complement.
CGGAAGCTATAGAGCTTAAGTTAGCAAAACAGGAAGAGGTCGATGTGGCCATAGGACATACTAATAAATGGATCAGACTGGTGAAATTCGGTACAGAAGTAGTAGATCCTTCTTCATTGCTTAAAATCTCCCGTTTATGGATATAGGTTCGATGGACGTATTGTGCTGTAAAATTACCATAGGTGATGCAGATCCTGATAAACCTATTCTTATCAAGAACCCGATAGTAATTACAGAAGTAGAAGAGATCGAAATCAATGAATCGTACAAAGAGCTGATAGGTACAGCCAAAGTAAAGTTCCCAAAAGGAACAGTCTTTCAGAGTACCATTTTGGGTGCTGTTACCTTAGAAGGGAAAGACGCAACGAGAATAACAACCGAAGTTATGCAGGATGGGGTTATTATAGAGAAAAGAAGTACACAGACTGCAGTCAAGGAAATAACTTTCAAGGTTGGTCAGCGTCTGAATATAAAATTGGGCTATAACGGAATTCTCAAAAATATGTTTGATGGTTACATTACGACTTATAATTCGGATAACTATTTTGAGTTGGAATGCGAAAATATGGCTTACAAGCTTAAACTGAAACAGGCATCCAAGTTTGAGACACCCAACATCGGCACTAAAGTAAACGATGTACTAGGGGATAAATATGGTTTACTGAAAGATACGGGATTTGCAATTCATTCGGATACTAAGAAATTTGATATTCAAATTGGAAAGATAAAAATTACAGACAATTTCACGGTAGCGGATATTCTCAATGACTGGAGCAAGTATAAAGTCTACTGCTTTCTCAAGTATGATGTCAATTCACCGGATGAAATGCCTACCATAGCTGTTGGACGGCCTTATTCTTCATCAAAGAATCAGCCTGTTTTCCCAAATGATGTTTCAGGACCTTATAAAATCTTTTTTAATTACCATGTAGCAGCAAGCGATCTCAAAGTATTAAAAACCGATCCTAAATTTTTAGCTGTTACCGGTAAAGCCTTAGGCTCGGATGAAAAATTTTTTGAAGTAACAGTACGATTGAATCCTGAATACGATGCGACGGATAAGAACAGTAAAGAATTCCAAACAATTAACGCTACCCAGGTATCAAAAAAGACACATAAGAAAACAGGTAATAAGACGGCAAAAGGAGCAGATACAAAAACGAAGGTAGATTTGAGTACTTATACCATTGTACCTTACATGTCGCCCAATATGAGGATAAATTCGGATAAACTGGTTGAAGAAACTATTGAGTATTTTAAAAACTATAACCTCAATGGCATAACAGGAAGTATAACCATTTTTGGAGATTTTGGGCTTACTACTGCTGTACAGGTCGAATTGATAGATGACCGTAACCCGTCTAAAAACGGTGTATACTTGAGCGATGAAGTAACGACAACATTCGGAGTGAATGGGTATCGCCAGAAGATGACTTTACCTTATAAAATCAAAGGAAATACTAAAAAATATGGGAACTAGTACTAATAGTGGACGGATGATTCACGAAGCTATTCGTAAGATAGCTTTAGGCCGGAGCCTGGAACGTGTGGAAATGTCACCTGCCGGAACAGGTGGCGTGGGAACAGCGAGAATGATACACGGTTATGTAGCCAAGATCCATGATGATGAAAGTGATGAAGAATTTGAAGAATATTCAGGTACTATCGATGTGGGTGAATTTCCCGATGAAACAAGCAGCAGCGAAGCTATTATCCATAAGGGTGTATTATTATCCGGAGTAAAAGACAATTCGGGTGGTTTTCTTATCATTCCTACTTTATTCTCAGATGTTACCATCGTTTCGGATGCAGCCACAAAATATATGTATGTGCTGAATTTCTCCCATGCGGATATCATTCAGTTAAATGCACATAACGAAGTTGTAATAGGTGTTATCCAGACAGAGGAACTGGATGCCCAAGATAACGACTCTCCCGATTATGATGAACTAGAGAAAACGGGAAATGAAACTTTTACCAAATATTTGGCAGGATTGATAGAAACCATTGCCAGAAATGAGAAGGGTAAAGAGATAATTATAACGGTCACTCCGGAAAGTATAAAACATAAAGCCGATAAATCGCAAACTATTCAGACAACGGACACTATCTTACATCAGGTTGGCGGTACAGCTATTTCTATTGTGGATAAAAAGATTACAATCGGTGAAGAAAGTGCAAGTGAACCGCTGGTATTGGGTAATGAGTTAGCTCAGCTGATGATGGATTTTCTGACTGAATGCAGTAAGATTATGACCCCCACTTTAATGGGAACCATGCCTGCTATTAATGCAGCGAGCTTTGCATCCTTAACATCCAAGATTCAAAAATTCTTATCCAAAACAGCCTTTACAAAATGAGTATAGTATTATATCCGGATATTCAAGAGCTGAATCCTGATAGCCTATGTTACAGTATATACACACAGCTTTATAATAATTTTTTTAATGTACAGGATAAAAAAGATGCAGACCATCCCTACGGTGTAGTTGAAGGGGATGACACTTCTATACGGCTTCGCAATACCGCTTATAATTTTGCTGATGCTATATCCGGTGCAGTAGGTGGTTCCGGTGGTGGTAACCAAGGTGGTGTTTTAATTGATTACCTTAAAAAAAGTGGAGGTTCGATGTCGGGGGCTCTGATTGCCAATTACGGGTTTGAAGCTGGATATTATAACCATCGGTTGATGGAAACATATTACAGGCAGGTTACTGATGATACAGGAATACTTGAAAATTACGGTGTCAGGTTTACTCAGGATGTAGAAATCGGTGCGCGTAATTTATATATAGGAGGCAAGCAACTATTGGAGTATGACCTTAAAAATGATGCTACCCTTATAAAGAGTTCGGTTGTTAATTTTGAATTTGCCTCGCTGCTTAGTTCGGGAAGTATATTAGTAGGTAACCACATCAATAACGGTGTGTTTTTATCATCCACTGCACTTTTGGTTAATGGTAAGCCTGTTTATCACGGTGGTAATTCGAATAATCCCTTGTCTGACTGGGAAATGAAAGACGGTAATCTGCATGGTAACTTATTGGTAGGGCAGACAGCCGTAATCAAAGGTAAATTATCGGCTAGATATGGAGCCGAATTAGGCTGTGATGGTACCGTTTATTTGCAGATTGAAAAGGAGATAATCAGTCTGAATAGTTATCTGTCGTTTAATACCGGTTATGGTATTCAAATCGATTCACTTCCGGTATTGACAAGAGTGGATAAACAGGATGTTCAGATTGGAGCCGTTGGAGGAGACCTTCATCTGGGAAGTGTAAACACAAACAGGGTTATTTTGAAAACCGGGATTTTTGACCAGAATAGTCAATACCATTTAATAACAAAATATGGAGGTGCTTATTTCCCTGATTCGTTAACCGTAAGGCATAATTTTGGAGAGGAATTATTATCGAGTTACCGGATAGATAATCAGGATGAAGGTATAATCATACATAAGAGACTTAGACTTGGGAATTCAAGCAATGCTTTCCTTTCTGCAAAGTCAAATGGTATCGCATTAACCAGTCAATTCAGGCGTTATAATGCATCCAATATTGCAAACGACTTTGAACATTCGACAATCCTATATCACAATTCATCTACAAGTTATTATCAACCCTTAGACCGCCTCTCGAATTCGACAATAATTGAGACAGATACTGATTTTTTCAGGTTTTCTAAATCTATTGAAGCGGAAGGACATATAGGTATTGATAATTCTTACACCCGATTGACAAAAGAAGGGCTATTCTTTAGCAATGAGAAATACCTGTTATCCGGCGTTGATGGAATAAAACATTATGGGAATTCCTATTTTCTGGATAACATAAGTTCTGAAAAGTTTTCTTCAGGTTTTGCCGGTTCGGGATGGGCTGTAATATATAGTCAGACAACCGGCAATATTACTGCCACTTTTGATGAGCTAACCATACGAAAGAAAATGCGTATTTACGAACTGGAAGTGCAAAAGACGAATGTAACAAATGGCTCCTTATGGATAAGCGACAATTGTTGCGGTGATATGGTAGAAAAATTATAAACATTTAAAATGGCAATTTATAAATATAACAGGTATAAGATTCTGATTAGTCCGGATTCTAAGAAAACACAAGGCTTAGAGGTTGGAGATGTTGTCAGAAGACAATACTTTGACAAACCCAATGCAATCTATTCGTTAATGGTAGTTCTTGAAACCGGGGTTGATGTGATTGGAAGCAAAGATTCACCTTATTTTATAGGGGCACTTTTGGAAGGAGACGAACCCAAAACTGGTGAATTGTTGGATTTTGTACGTGTAACCAGTTTAGTAAATAGAGAACGAACCGGAGCTTTGTATATGACTGCATCGGATTCTGAATCTCCTTTTTTGGATGTTATTGATGGCATGGGTATGGAAAATTCGCTGTGTTTTCCTTTTATGAAAGACGGGCGGAGTGAAATAGCGGATAAAAGAAAGTATGCCTGTTTTGGTGCAAAGTATCTTAATACTGATTATCATTCGACTGAAAATGATGTCCACCGAATTCTTTCAATTTCCAGAAATGGAATTCAGGAAGGTACGCCATCATTCGGTCTTAAACAATCTGTGGGATTACCGCTTAAAAATCCAATGCGTGCAATTGTTTCATTTAAAATCAGAGCAGATGATCCATTGGAAAATGTGCGAATTCAGTTTGGTTACTCTGATGGTAAAGAAATAGACGGATATGATTTTATTCATATTGGTACAGAGTGGGAATATAAATTAGTTGTAGTTACGATTGATTATCCTTCACAGTACCAACGAAGTTTTTCGATTGATCTTACCAACCAATTACTACAGGAAAAAGCTGGTTGCCAGATTGCAGACCTGAATATTATTTTACAATCCGATATTTCAATATTTACTAACGCAACAAAAGTCCGTATCGGAAAACTTCAGGGTGTGATAGATCCCGTTTTTGGTGTGTTGGACGGGTATGGGGCATACTTTCAAAATCTGTATGCAACCAAGAATGTTAATATTGCGGGTACTCTTACTGCAGGAGATGAAAATGGGTTTTCTTCAACTTTTTATGTGGGTAAGATTCACAAGAATGTCATACTGAATAGTATTGCCTGTGAATTTGAAGGCTCTGACGTTTCTGTTACTGATAATGATACTCCTATTGGAATCGGTAAGGTTTGTCAGTTGGGCAAAGATTCTACCTTAAAAGCTCAGACTTGGGAATGGAAGAAATCACATCTGAATGAAATGTATTGTTTTTCGATCTGGGTAAAGGCTTCGGAGGATTCCACAATTTATTTATATCAGGATTGGTATATGATTGGTAGTTTTAAAATAGAAGCAAATAAAGGTTGGCAAAGGTATCATGCTTCGTTCTTGATTCAGGATTCTGAAGATTCTCCTTTTTTTTATATGAAGATTAGGAGTTCGACAACTCTGGTCAAGGTTTCTGCACCGCAACTGGAAGCGGGGAGTTTACCTTCACAAAATCAACCTACAGACGGAATACTCTCGGTTGTAGAAGATTATGGAGCTTGGTTTTCTAAAGGTGGAATAGGAGGGACTATTCAGAATCCTTTATTAAAACTAAACGAAGACGGTTCTATTTCTTCTCGTGATAATTCTTTTGTCATCAAACCCGATGGAACAGGTTATTTTGCATCGGGTCGCTTCAAATGGACAAAAGATACGATTATCCTTCAAGATGTCACAATAAAGTGGGAAGACCTGGATGACAATGCAAAAGATAATCTTTCACCTATTACAATAGATATAGTTAGTAGGACCGGATTTACTATTAAGAATAGTTCCAATAACATAGAGGCAACAGCCCACTTATCCAGAAATGGGCAAACATTGGATATATCAGGTACAGAGTATACATATATGTGGGACATTTGGAACAAAAATGGAACTTCGGTAGTAAAAACCTTATACGGGAAAACTATCTCGGTTTTAAAATCAGATGTAGCTGATACTGCTGTATTAACTTGTGAGATCTCAAAATTCGATTGATTTATGATGTCTGCCAGCTAACCATTTAGCATTGACACACACTCTCATACATATCTAATATTTATTATTGAAAAGCATAAGATTATAGGGGGCATCAAAGTAGATGGGGAATGTCAAATAAAAATATCCTCTCAGAGATAATCTTAAGAGAATATTTTACATTACCCGAACATTCTAAAAATTACTTACATCTCTGATATAGTTAGTGTATTATATGATCCATCTGTTGTTGTTTTTATTTGACTACTACTATTAGAGCTATAGAAACGAACATGCAGATCGTTACCTGTCTGAAGATATAAAAATGCCTTATTTGTAAGTGTCGCATTGAGTGGATTTGCTGTACTACTAGTAATAGGAGCAGTAAATACACTCTTTGCAGTTGCAGTTGTACCACTAACACTTGATCCAATAGTGAGCTCAAGATGTATACGAGTTAGACCTGATGACCATACTATATTTTCGAACATAGCTGTACATGATATCGCATATACACCTGTACGGGGAGCAATAAAGATTCCTGTTGTGGGATTAAAACTGTTTGTCAAATCCTCTACTTCTGTCCAGTTTGTCCAAATCCCACCAGTAGAAGCACCTGTTGTCGTCAGATTTAGTTCCACCTCATTCCTGGCTATTACGTATGCTTTGGTAGGTAAAGCAGCTAATCGTAGCCAAGTATTCCCATCCGAATATTCTACGCCATTATTGTACCTGATAGCTCCGGCTCCGGCAGCTGCTGCCGTCATCGCCGTTGTGCCCAACCCTAATTCACCATTACCCAGAGATCCTCTCAGGTCGACTTTTACCGCAGGATTAGTCCTTGCCAATCCCCAATATCCGTTATCGAGTAGTCTGCTTAATTCCGTGTTAGCTGAGTTGCGTGATAAAACAACCGGCATGGTGGTCGATTCGGATTTGATATCCAAAGTGGCAGTTGGTGATTCTGTATTTATCCCGATTTGGGAAAAAATACAACAAGGAGAAAGAAGTAGTATATATAGAATAATTATTTTCATTTCTGTAGATATTTATTGTATAACAATAGATAATTTATTAAAATTAATACTCGCAGGTCCTCCTCCTGGAGGAGGACCTGCGAACCATGGATATTTATCTCCGCCCATATTATGAAAGACCTGAGGATATAGAGTCTCACCTGCATTCAAGAACAATGTACCTGAACAAATAATAGGCGTCATAAAAGTACCTGCTATTGCAAAAGAGTTCACAGACTTAATCGTCGCACCGTTGCTCGCAACCCACATCCCTTCCAAGTAACTATTTGCTTGAACAGGACCAACGGCAAATTGTACCATAAATAGAACTGTATACAATCCAGTTTTAGGAGCTGTAAAGGTACCAGTCGTTCCATCAAAAGAGTTCAGAGGGTCATATTGGACTTCCCAGCTACCCAAACGGGTAATTGCATTGTTGGGACAGACCACCATATTGTAAGAATTATCTGCAACCACACAACTTCTTACCATATCTGCTTCCAGAGACATCCATTGTGTTCCATCTGAATAATGTAATTCCGTACTACTTGGCACATACTTTAAAGCTCCGCCCTGAGCGGCTGATGCTGAAAGATTAGTACCCCCGATACCGATAATATTGTTGCTTCCTGAACTGCCTCTCAAATCTAGACGTACAGCTGGACTTGTTGTTCCCAGCCCCAGATAACCATTGTCCTGCAATTTCAAAAGGGGAGCTCCCTCAGAGTTGATTATCCGTAGATTGTCGCTTAGATTACTGGATCCTTGTGAGAAAATATCAAGTGTCCCAAGGGGGGTATTGGTATTTATGCCCACGCTTTGTCCACTTAGCATTGCCACCGACAGCAACAGGCTAAAGAACGTAGCGGTCATTGTTCTTATAATTTTACTATTCATTATTTTTTATACTAATTAATTTACATACTGTGATTTATAGGGCTGTGCTTATCGGAACTGGAAACTTAATTTTCCAAAATACTTAAATTACAATATCCGGTTCTCAGATTTTTGGTTCCACCCAGAGTGTGTGTTAACACTGCTTGCAGCGTTTGTCCCGACAATAAATTAAAGCTTCCCGAACAGAGGACACTGGCTTGAAATGTGCCTGCACCGTAATAACTACTTTGACTTTTAACTATAGCGCTTGGTGATACGAGTTCCAGCTGCATAAAACTGTTAGCACTTACCGGACTACTGCTTAATGTGGCAATCACAGCCATCGTGTACGTGCCGTCACGCGGTGCTGTAAAGACGCCTGTTGTGGGATTAAAGCTTCCTAAGAGATCTTCTTGTTCCCGCCAATTCTGAATCACCGTAGAGGTGTTGTTGGCAAAAGATTGAGTGGCACTGATTATATCGCCAATAACATAGGTACGGATTACATGAGCACTCAGCTTATTCCAAACTGTACCATCGGAAAGATATAAACCTTGAAATCCGGGGTCATATTTTATGGCTCCGGCTTGTGCCTCGGCTGCTGTCTGGCTACTAGTCCCGATACCGATGATAGAATTATTGAATCCGTCACGCAGGTCCAGACGGATACCAGAGCTCGGTACGCCCAACCCCAAATAACCATTATCTTGTAATGAGAGAATCTCTCTATCGGAGCTGTTTTTAACTGAAAGGGCCTGCGTTGCACTACTATTACCTGAAGAAATTATATCCAAAGTTGCTTGAGGATTCGTTGTATTTATGCCGACCTGGGCATGAGATAGCCCAATTGATAAAACGCCTGTTAATAAGAAAATAATCTTTTTCATTTTATTACTTGTTAGTTATTATATAGTTAGTTAGTTTATTCAAAGAAAGCAGCAGCATGTAATCTCTACACGCTGCTGCCGGACATAGTTGTGCCATAAGTAAAAGGAAATATCGTACTGATTTTGAACGACAACAAAAAAACAAATCAGCTACACGAAAACCTTTACCGGAACAACTATCGATAT
>NZ_JADCLR010000027.1:0-56262 GCF_015233815.1 Dysgonomonas sp. GY617 | reverse complement strand
ACTACTCTTGTACATGCTTCGGCTTTTGAAGCTAAACTTAGTGTTGTTAACGAACATAAAAAAATAAATACTTTTTTCATAATTTTTTATTTTAATGTAAATTAAAATCCTTTTATTGCTTTAATAGGGTTTACCAAATTGATTATTTTGGCTTATCTATTTATAATATATTCTACAAATTTGTATTCCAAAAGTAGGTAAATTGTGAGTAAAAAGAAGAAGAAAATCAATTAGAAAGTCGTTAGAATTCAAAGGGGAGTTTCTAATATTTTTCTAATAATACTCGGATGGCTATGTTTGACTGATTTTCATACATTTATCTAAGAAGATATTAGATATCCTTTCTCAGTTGATATTTTTACATTCTAGTATTATCTTCTCTTTTTTAGATATAAAAAAATTATATGAGAGACTATGGAATGTGTTCTTCTTTTTATTTAAATATTTATAGTTTGTAGCAGATAAATTTGGAATAATGAATACGCAGCTAAAGAGAATTTATTGAGGAGGTAAATTATAATATGATATTTTTGTTATTTTGTTTGTTGATGAGGTGTGCAGAATATTGCATATCTGTATAAATACTTTTGTATGCATTTTATTTAATAAGGTTTATTCGTTTTCGAGGAGATGAAGATAGAAATAAGCTTTTTAGATTAGAGAATAGCTTGTTGTAGAGAAAGAACAAGAAACATACTTATAGAAGTGGTATATACTACTAATATTATTGCTGCTAATTTGTTAAATGTAAATAATTTGCTATATAAGTATCTTTTTTCTATAAATATTATTACTCACTATTTTATAATGTAGTCAGAATTATTCAGTGAAATAGTAAAAGGACTAAAATAAGTTTTGATCCTTACTTTAGTCCTTTGTTTTTTTAGCTGATTAATATTCTCTATTATAAGTGGAGCTGGAGGGACTCGAACCCTCGTCCAAACAAGGAATTAATTTGCTTTCTACATGCTTATCTTTGCTTAGATTGTCGGGAGTGAGCAAGACCAAAGCCACCAACTCAAACCTTATCTTCTTAATTTCAAACAAGAGCCGAAGATTCCCTTGTCCTATCCCCGATTTACCTACACCACCGTATCGAAATGCTTCGGAGCAACAGCTTCCGGGTGATGTCTTGTCTCAACACATGTGCCGAGATTAAGCTATATCTACTATACTTCGATTAAGCAGCAAGAGCGTAATTATTTTCGCCAGTTAAAATTTTGACGTCTGAGATTATAGTGCTAGCCGACTACGCACTGCATGCTTACAAACCACTTCATCTCGCTGTCAAAACCGGTCAGCCCCAAAATGAATAAGTGTTTATTCTGTGATTTTTATGTCTTTTTTTACTTTATAAATAGCGTATGAATGATAAATATTAAATAAAAAAATGATCTTACAAGAAATCTTCTACAAAGATAGTGATTTTTGTACAGAATACATTCATCTATCTTTTAAATGAGTCTCATTTATTCAAATAATTATTCTATAGAGGTACTCGCTATTTATGAATCTATTCTTAAAATTGTAATAGGTCGTATTTGAAAAGTCAATCTTATTTCAATTTATATAATTTAGTAAGTGTTTTATTATTAATTAAATATTTACTCTGGTCTCTTGTGCTTTTGAGTGTAAATATTAGCAAAAGCTGTTGTTAGCATAACTGTTCTAATTATAAATAGATATTACTTAATAGTATCAGTCATTATATAGTATCGATGGTAATTGTAGATAATGGGAAATTGTCTATGTAGGATTAATGTTTTATATTTGTGTCAAAAATTGTAACCTATTTTCAATGATGGCAGAAAACAATGATTTAGCATTTGATTTTGAGTTTCTTGATAAACTCATTGTTGGTATTGGGGAAGTGTCTCAAATTACAAATATTCCTACTCGACAAATACGGTATTGGGAAGATAAGGGTATCATAAAGAGTCTGACCGAAGAAGAAGGTAAAAACCGAAGATATAATTATGAAAATATCAAACGAATGCTTCTGATTAAAGAACTTTTAGATGAAGGATATACCTTAGATGCTGCTGCAAATAAGATACGAATAAGAATGTCCATGATTGAGGAAACACTCCAAAAATTGAAGGGAAAGAATGATTCGGAATGATTTACCATTAACCTGTTTTAAAGTATAATCACTATAGGTTTATTTGTAAAAGTAAGCCTTTTAGAGTTTTAGTCTCCACTGGTCTTTAATAGTAAATTATTATGGAGGGCCTCTATCCATAAAGCTCTTGGTTCTAAAAATAGCATATACGAGTAGTGCTCAATAGAAAATATATTATAAAGGTGCCTAGATTTTTCTTATGAAACTTAGAATCTTGTTTTCTGTACTGTTTTTCTTTTTGAGTTTAACGATTGGTTTTGCTCAGGGAAATGATACACCTACGAAACAAATAAATCATAATGTTCATTCTTGGATAGGGCTTCTTACTACGCATCGTCTATCGGATAATTGGGGCGTGACTGCCGATTTTATAGTTCGTAGAGATGATTTTCTAAAAGAACCAGGTTTTTATTTTGCCCGTTTAGGAGGTGGCTATTGGTTTAACGAGAATGTTTCTATTTCTGGTGCTTATGGAAATCTGTGGCTATATAGACCTCAGTTGAGAGATAAAAATTTTACACTTGAATATAGATTTGATCAACAATTGGTAGTCAACTCTACTTTGTGGAAGTTTAATGTTAGCCAGCGTTTTAGAGCTGAGTCAAGATGGCGCGAAATTGTAGATGGAGATCAGACTGCGGGCAGAACATTTTCGGAACGTATAAGATATCTCTATACTTTTCGTTTACCTATATCGAGGGATTTGTCTGTACCCCAATTGATGTTTAGTAACGAGATACTACTTCAATTTGGTAAGCAGATCGTAAATAATCCCTTAGATCAGATTCGTTTATTTCTAGGCATTCGCCATTCCTTAGGGAAAGGTATTGCATATGATTTGGGTTACTTTCCTATTTTTCAACAAACGGCTGCCGGAAATGTATATAATCTTAATCATACAGTTCGCCTTTTGTTTTACTTATCTAGTCGAAAATCGAAAACAAATAATCATGTTGTAGAAATGGATGAGCTGGAATAACTAAATTTCTGCTATAAGTTTTACACCTATGTAAATGAGAGCTGGCTATACGTGCACCCTCATTCATTATAAAGCCCAATAAATCATAAAAAAGTAGCTTATCCGTTATTATTTACAGAAAGTATTTATCTTAGCTGTTATTAAGTAAAGAATATTATAGGCATACTCTATATGCTAGAGTTGTAATAAGCTATAAAGAGTATACTTGCTAAAATGTTAAATGAGTCTTAGTATTTGTTTTTAATTCACACTATAACAGAAAATATGTCTTTAATAGAAACGCATTACAAAAATATATTTCAGCTGCTGGAATACGAAGATTACCCTAATCTTCTAAAAAAACTGATTGACTTAACATTGGATACCGAAGAATTGTCTTTTTACAAAAAGACTGTATTTCTACTCGATTGGTTAGAGCATAATCAAACTAATATTGCTGAAATAAGAGAACGCTTTAAAGTCTTACTCGATGATCTTTTTTCGTTTCTGCAAAAGAAAGGGAGTAAGCAAGGAGAGAAGTTGCTTGTTGTTCAAAATCTGATAAAAGCTTATACTCAATCCCATTTTGCTTTAGGACCTATTAGTCTTGATATATCGGAAGGCGAAATTATAGGACTAGTAGGAGAGAATGGAAATGGAAAGACAACGCTACTTCGTTCTTTGTGTGGAGAGTTGGCTCCTACAAATGGAAAGATCAGTTACCTGTTTGATTATAGAGATGAATATGACTTGCGGTCTCAACTCATTTATATACCACAGCGAACCAAAGATTGGCACGGATCTCTATTATCTAATTTACAATTTACGGCAGCCTCGTATGGCATTCTAGGGGAAGTAAATGAACATTTAGTTCAATTAGTTATAGCTAGGATGGGGTTAAGAGGTTATCGTCATTTGAACTGGAAGAGTTTATCTTCGGGTTATAAAATGAGATTCGAATTGGCCCGTATGCTACTTCGCAAGCCGAAGTTATTATTGATAGATGAGCCTCTTGCTAATCTTGATATTTTAGCACAACAAGTAGTGTTGGATGATTTTAGGGATATTGCGAAATCTCCGTTTCGTCCTTTGGGAATAGTCTTAAGTTCTCAGCAATTATATGAAGTAGAGAAAACTTCTGATTGGGTTATCTTTCTTAAAAAAGGACAACCTCAGAATGCAGATATAAAAGAAGGTGCAGCCGAATTTAAAGAGGTTGCTAAATTTATAGTGGAATTTGAAAGTGACTGGCAGCAAGAAGAGTTGAGAAAGGTATTTGCTACTCTTGAATTGGAGACGTTGCAAATTAAAGGGGGTACTTATATTGCAGTCTTTCCCGAAAGTATTTCGCAAGAACGTTTTCTACAAATAGTTGTAGATAATCGTATTCCGTTGAACTATTTCAGGAATATATCTAATTCAACTCGTCGCTTTTTTCTTTCTTAAATAATTTAGAAGCGTCGCTTTTTTATCCATGTTATTTATTTAAATACTTCGACAATGTTAAAGAAAATTCAACAATATTTACTATTAAACCATCCTCTTCTTTGGAATATAAAGATTGTGCCCGCTTTGTTGGGAGCTTTCATAATTAATATTTTCTTTTTTATTGGAGGATACATATTAACTAAGGTAGATTTCTCATATACTTATAGTAATCCTTTTTCAGGTGCAGCGCTAGCATATATGGGAGCTATACTTACATCTATACTGTTATTTATTATCTGGCTTGTGTTCTATTCGAAGAATAATGCTTTTAAATCCTTCTATCCGAGAAGTAGCGGAGGCTTGTATCTCGAATGGGTACTTACTTTTGTTATCATTCTGGGGTTTGTGTCTTTCCCTTTTTCATATCACCAAGGATCAATCTCTAAGGTTAAGTCATATGCCAGTAAATCTGAAATGATTAAAGCTATAGAAACCCTTAATTTGATAAAAATATTGATTCCGACTGATAAAACGAGTTATTATCAGGAATATCCAACCGATTTGCCGTCAAATTCACCGAAGTATGAGTCTAATATGGGTACTAAATATTCAGACTCTATTGAAATGATGACTTATGAAGATCGTATTGAATACTTCGAATCACAAAATATATCTTATGAAGATTATCCGAATTTTGCTCAATTATCTTTATTGAATTATTATACTCTTGACCAATTTTATTTTTCCAGTAAATGTGATTTTACTGTTCGAAATAGCGACACAGTCAAAAAATGGCTTATCGAACAAAACAAAGAGGAGATAAGTAAATTGATGGATGCTTTTATTGCTTTGCAGAATAAGCACAATTTATCAATGAATTTTACAAAAGACGAGTGGATGGAGTTGGTTTATAATCCAGCTAAATATCCTGTCGGCGATTTTAATTTGATAACCCCTTATAATTATAAAGAGGAGGAAGCAAAGTATGAATATAGTTATTATTATGGCTCGAATGAGAAAAGCTCTACCGGATATTATGTGTCTTATAGTGAACTGGAAGGTGCTTATAACAAGATAATGGATGCTTATGTTGATAAAGATGAAGCAATGGCATTATGTATGGTTGCTATTTGTATGGCTTTATCTATTTCTCTGTTTGTCTTCTCCTTCAGAGCAAGTAGTGGCAAGGCGTGGCTTATAGCTGCGATATCTATGGGTTTGATTTTGTTTGTCAATGGGATATTATCTCTGGCTGTTTCATCACCTATGGATTCTGGTGTAGTAGGACCTCTGTTTTATATTTTTGTGATGCTGGTAATTTTCTCAGTTGAAATAGTTTCGGTCATAAGAAAAAATGTAGGTAGAAAAGCGAAAGGAAAATCGGATATATTTATAAATCACCTTATTTGGTTTATACCTGCCGTGCCTGCACTCATTTTCATGGCTATCTATATATTCGGTCACGATCAGTACTCATATACAAGTGTGGCCTATAAAAATAAAGGTCTCTATGAAACATATCAGTTTATGGACGAACACATAATGGAGTTCGTTTGGGGAAATATATGCCTAACATTTGTTTCTGTATGGTTCTTTATCCAGATGATTTTGAGGAAATGGAAAAGTTTGCCGGAACAATAATCGTTGATCATAAAAAAGAGGAATAAAAGAAAGCGAAATTTTATATTATTCTTTCTTTTTGTAAATCAATAATCTTAATTATACTGTATAAGATGTGTTGTCTATTGCAAATAGACAATCTTATGCCTAATTTTGTTGACAAAGTAAAGTATTTATGGAATCGGTAAAAAGTATTTTCAAAATAGGATTTGGTCCATCAAGCAGTCACACCATGGGACCTGGTAATGCAGCTAAGATTTTCAATGAAAGGAATCCCGATGCCCACTCGTTTCAGGTCGAATTATATGGCAGTTTAGCTGCTACGGGTAAAGGTCATATGACAGATGTGGCTATTGAAGCAATGCTTACTCCAAAGAATGTGGAAATTATATGGAAGCCGGAAATAGAATTACCATTTCATCCTAATGGAATGATTTTGCATGCTCTATCAGAGAACAAGGAAACACTCGATAGTTGGATAATATATAGTATAGGAGGTGGAGATTTAGCAGATGAAGATACCAAAATACAAAGGAAACCATTATATACTATGACCACAATGACTCAGGTTCTGAGTTGGTGTCAGAAAACAGGTAAAACTTTCTGGGAATATGTATTGGATGTCGAAGGTCCTGAGATTTTCGATTATATGAGCCATGTTTGGGAGGTAATGAAGGCTGCTGTCATTAAAGGACTGGATGAAGAAGGTGTACTTCCCGGAGGTTTGGGATTGCAGCGAAAAGCGTCGATGTACTATGTGAAATCGAAAGGTTATCAAGGGTCTATGAAAAGTAGAGCTCAGTTATTTGCTTATGCATTGGCTATGTCCGAAACAAATGCATCGGGTGGGGAAGTGGTTACAGCTCCAACCTGTGGATCGTGTGGCGTTTTACCTGCTGTTTTATATCATTTGCATACAAGTCATCACGATTTCAGTGATAAAAAAATTATACGTGCACTAATTACTGCTGGCTTGATAGGAGCAATAGTTAAAAACAATGCATCCGTATCGGGAGCAGAAGTGGGATGTCAAGGAGAGATAGGTGTAGCTTGCGCAATGGCTGCCGCTGCCGGAGCTCAACTTTTCGGAGGATCTACTGCTCAGATCGAATATGCTGCCGAAATGGGGCTTGAGCATCACTTAGGTTTAACTTGTGATCCGATAGGAGGCTTAGTTCAGGTTCCTTGTATAGAGCGTAATGCTTTTGCAGCCGTTAGAGCATTAGATTCGTGTTCTTATGCTATGCTTTCGGATGGAAAACATATGGTTAGCTTTGATAAGGTGGTTCGTACAATGAAAGAGACAGGACACGATTTACCTAGTTTATATAAGGAGACCTCTCATGGAGGATTAGCTAAATATATTGATCATGAGGATTAAACTCTAGATCGTTTTATTGTTTGCTAAGAGATGGTTTAACTGTTAGCTATAATTAGGGCAAGGAATAGTAGAAAATATTTATAAACAAGAAGAGTAGCCAATCTAGTTGCTCTTCTTGTTTAAGTTTAGAGGTTACCTTCAAAATGGCAATCTCTTGTTTTTTATTATATAGAACAAATAAAAGGCTTATTCGTTCTATATAATAACGTTAGTTGCAGTAAATTTTGCTACAATACTATAACTTATACAATTATAGTTTTTAGATGTAACGATTCAATTAATTACAAGATCTGAAAACCCCGTACAATTTACTCTTATGGAAGAGCGTAAATCACATCAATTGCTGCGTAAACGAGGCGAACATAATGCTTCTGTTTCATATTCGGAGCTTCTGTTCGATTTAATTTATGTGTTTGCTGTAACTCAGCTCTCACATTATTTATTGCATCATCTCAACTTTGAGGGAGTTGTCGAAACTACTATTCTCTGGTTCGGAGTCTGGTTGGTTTGGCAGCATACTACATGGGTCACCAATTGGTTTAATCCAGATACACGTCCCATTAGGTTACTGTTGTTTGGGGTTATGCTTGTCAGTTTAATGATGGCTGCTTCATTACCCAAAGCATTTGGAGATAGGGGACTTATTTTTGCTATTTGTTATGCAGCCATTCAGGTTGGGAGGACTTTGGTTATTTTATCTTTACTTGGAAATAGTCATCACCTTACTTCTAATTTTAAAAGAATATTGGGTTGGTCTTGTATATCCGGATTCCTTTGGATTTTAGGTGGATTCAATGAAGGGTATTTCCGTATCTTATTGTGGGCAATGGCAGTACTATCCGATTATCTTTCTCCCATGTTTGGCTTTTACTTGCCTTTTCTCGGGCGTTCCGATTCTGGTAAGGAGTGGACTATAGATGGTCACCATTTAACTGAGCGATGTCAATTATTTGTTATTATCGCTTTTGGTGAAACTATCTTAATGACAGGTGCTTCACTTAGTGAAGTAGAGGTTTGGAGCGTTGAGAGAATTGTAGCTGCTCTTGTCTCTTTTATAGGTAGTTTGGCTATGTGGTGGATATATTTTGATGTCAGTAGCGAAGCTGCGACTCATAAGATACAACACTCTTCCAATCCCGGACTTTTAGCTCTTAAATATCATGCTGTACATGTAATATTAGTAGGTGCTATTATTATTTGTGCGGTGGGCGATGAGTTAGTTGGTAGTGAACCATCTGCAACAGTAACCTATACTTCGTTGTATGTGCTGATTTTTGGTCCTATCCTTTATTTGTTGGCAAATATGGTCTTTAAGTGGATAACGTGTCACTCAATATCCATCTCTCATTCTATTGCTATTTTAGTGTTGCTTCTATTAATTCCTGTAAGCTTTTTTATGAGTATATTGATAATAAATAGTATCGTGGTTGCAGTGTTTATTTGTATTGCTATTTTCGAAGTTGTTGCTCCTAAAGTAAAAAGAGAAGAGTTATTAGAAAAGCTTTAGAAAAGACTTTTTCTTGTGAAATTTTACTCTTTTTGAGTCGGTTTTTCAGAGAATAGATAACATTTATTACTTATAAAATAGTGTGAAAATCTATCTTTAAAAAGTTAATTGAGTAATTTGTAAGGTGGGCTTGACAAAATGATTCTTTTTTGGTTTGTGTGTGTGCCAGTGTGTGTTATATTGATAAAATATATGAGCTAATAGATGACAATTGAAAGGAAAAGGTTTATATTTGTAGGAGAAATGTATCTATCTGTCATTTTCAGATCCTAAAAAACTAATTATGCAATCGAATCTATATGATTTTGTGCCGATCCTGATGCAAGTGGCATTTTCAGTTGTATTTGTGTTCGCAACAATATTTATATCAAACTATCTAGGTCCTAAGCACCGATCGTCTAAAAAGAATCAAAATTTCGAATGTGGAATTGAATCGATAGGCGATGCGCGAACTCCTTTTGCGGTCAAATACTTCTTAGTGGCCATTCTTTTCGTGCTTTTCGATATCGAAATCATTTTTATGTACCCTTGGGCAATTAATTTCAAAACAATAGGTATTAGTGGCTTGTTAAAGATGGGAGGATTTATCTCTCTTCTATTGGTAGGCTATCTTTATATTGTGAAGAGAAAAGCTTTAGAGTGGGAGAAGTAAGATCATAGATCTTTTTACTAATAAGTAACTGAAAGTTTTTCAAAAGTAATAACAATTGCTTGTTATTATACTGAATAAATAATAAATAGGTCTGAGACCTTAAGTATTGTAAACTGAAACTTGTTATAGATTGATAATATAGCAAAATTATTTTTCTGTGCTTAAAACATGAATCATGAGTGAATCAACTAAATTAAATATAGTGCCTGCACCCGAAGGATATACGGGGAATGGTTTCTTCGCTACCAAGTTTGATTATGTAATTGGTTTGGCTAGGGCTAACTCTATGTGGCCTTTGCCTTTTGCTACATCATGCTGTGGTATCGAATTTATGGCAACTATGGCGTCAACCTATGATATGGGACGTTTCGGAGCCGAGCGTAATAGCTTCTCTCCACGTCAAGCCGATATGTTGTTAGTGATGGGAACTATTTCTAAAAAGATGGGTCCCATTTTGCGTAATGTATACGAACAAATGGCAGAGCCTAAGTGGGTTATTGCTGTAGGTGCGTGTGCTTCTTCGGGTGGTATTTTCGATACATATTCAGTGTTGCAGGGAATTGATAAAATTATACCTGTGGATGTTTATGTACCGGGTTGCCCTCCTCGTCCGGAGCAAATTTTGGATGGTTTAATGGAATTGCAAGAAATAGTAAAAAGCGAATCTATACATCGCCGTGGATCGGAAGTATATAAAGAGCTTTTAGAATCATATAAAATAGAATAAGGTCTCTGACCTTTTATAAAATATATAATGTCATTGGAAACTATTGATATTCAAAACAGAATAACCGAAGCGTTTGGAACTGAAGTTTTAAATTTTAGAATGGAACAAGACATTCTGACTTTTGAAGCTACTCCTGCTGTAATCAAGAATGTAATCCGTTTTATGAAAGAAGATAAGGCTTTAAGCTTTAACTTCATGACAGACCTATGTGCTGTACATTATCCGGATAATGACATTGAGGCTCAGTTTGCAGTTGTATATCTATTGCATAATTGGGTTGACAATGTAAGAGTAAGAGTGAAAACTTTCTTGAATGGTAATAAAGTAGAGGTTGATACAATGACCGATATTTTTGCAGCAGCCAATTGGATGGAGAGAGAGACTTACGATTTTTATGGTGTTAAGTTTATCGGACATCCAAACTTGAAGCGAATTTTGAATGATGACGGAATGACATCATTCCCGATGCGTAAAGAATATCCATTAGAAGATTCAGGACGTAGCGATAAAGACGACCGCTTCTTTGGTCGAACAACGAATAACTATCAACCTAAATAAGGTCTCTGACCTTCTCGTTTCTTTGGTTAGTGCCATAGCTAAAGAATGTTATAGTTAAATGATATGGCAGTAGAAATTGTATAAGCTAAAGACAGAAAGACTGAAATGTCAGACCTATTATTACACCCCGAACATCGCTTTGCGAAAATCTTAAGAGATCATACTCCCGAAGATGGTCGTGAGTTGTCGGTTCTAAACTTCGGACCTACGCATCCTTCTACACATGGTGTATTTCAAAATATACTACTTATGGATGGGGAGCGTATTCTGGATGCCGATACTACTGTAGGTTATATACACAGAGCTTTTGAAAAAATAGCGGAAAACAGAGCATTCTATCAGATTACTCCGTTGACCGACCGTATGAACTATTGTTCTGCGCCAATCAACAATATGTGTTGGTGGATGACAGTAGAGAAAGCTTTGGGTGTAGAAGTTCCTAAGCGTGCACAATATATGCGCGTTATTGTCATGGAATTGGCACGTATTACCGACCACCTTATCTGTAATGGTATTTTAGGTGTCGATTTAGGTGCGTATTCTCCTTTCCTTTATGTAATGAAATACCGTGAATTGGTTTACGAAATCTATGAAGAGATTTGTGGAGGTCGTTTAACTACCAACATGGGACGTATTGGAGGTTTCGAAAGAGACTGGAGTGAAGCTGCATGGCGAAAATTAGATGAATTTCTAGAAGGCTTTCCAAAGGCTTGGGACGAACTCGAAAGAGCTTACCTGCGAAACAGAATATTCATGGATCGTACAGTAAATGTGGGATCTATTTCTGCAGAAAAAGCCATGAATTATGGCTTTACAGGTCCAAACTTGAGAGCAACCGGTATAGATTATGATGTACGTGTAGCAAAACCATATAGTTCGTATGAAGATTTCGATTTTATAGTACCGGTTGGTCAATCGGGAGATACTTACGATCGTTTCTGTGTACGTTGTGCAGAAGTAAAAGAAAGCTTGAAGATAATTCGTCAAGCTAAAGATAACCTTCCAGAAGGCGACTATCATGCAGATGTACCCGACTATTATCTTCCTCCTAAGGAAGAAGTATATACAAGTATGGAAGCTTTGATTAATCACTTTAAAATTGTGATGGGCGAAATACCTGTTCCTGTGGCAGAAGTATATCATGCTGTAGAAGGTGCTAATGGCGAACTTGGAATGTATCTGATTACTGATGGATCGCGTACTCCATATCGTTTGCATTTCCGCAGACCATGTTTTATATATTACCAGGCATTTGCAGAGATGATTAAAGGTGGAATGTTTTCGGATGCGGTAGCTACATTGTCAAGTATAAATGTTATTGCCGGAGAATTAGACGCATAATGGAAAAAAGAGAATACAATCAAGAAATAAATATAACGGAAGAACTGATGGCTCGTATTAATGAGTTTATCGGTCATTATCCCGAAGGAAAGAAAAAATCTGCAATGTTGCCAGTGCTTCATGCAGTACAAGATGCTCATGACAATTGGTTGAGTGTTCCTTTAATGAATAAGGTTGCCGAGATACTAGAGGTTCATCCTATTGAGGTGTATGAGGTGGTTACATTTTATACCATGTTCAATCAACACCCTAGAGGTAAATATACATTCGAATTTTGTCGTACATCATGTTGCAGTATTCGCGGTGGTGAAGATATGCTCGATTATGCTTGCAACAAGTTAGGCATAAAAGAGGGTGGAACTACCGAAGATGGAATGTTTAGTGTTGTAGGAACTGAGTGTTTGGGTGCTTGTGGTTACGGTCCTATGCTTCAATTAGGTGATTTTTATCACGAGCATTTAACCGAAGAAAAGTTTGATGCATTAGTTGAAGACTGTAAACAAGGTAAAATAAAACTAGATTGATTTGCGATGGCTAGAAAGATATTATTAGAGAACATAGATATTCCCGGAATAAAGGATTACGAAGTTTATCGCAAAAACGGAGGTTATAGAGCTGTTGAGAAAGCTATTAAAACAATGACTCCTGATGAAATCGTAGAACAAGTAAAAACTTCGGGCATTAGAGGTCGTGGTGGAGCAGGATTCCCTATGGGACTTAAATGGAGCTTTATCGATAAAAAATCGGGTAAGCCCCGTCACTTGGTAGTAAATGCCGATGAGTCTGAGCCTGGAACTTTTAAGGATCGTTTCCTTATGGAACATATTCCTCACTTGTTGATCGAAGGGGCTATTATATCCAGTTTCGCTTTAGAAGCAAACCTGTCTTATATCTACATTCGTGGAGAATATATGTGGGTGTTTAAGATCCTTGAGAAAGCTATAAAAGAAGCCTATGCCAATGGATGGTTGGGTAAAAATATATTGGGTACAGGTTACAATCTCGATTTATATGTACACTGTGGAGCAGGAGCATATATTTGCGGAGAAGAAACTGCACTTATCGAATCATTAGAAGGTAAGAGAGGTAATCCTCGTATCAAGCCTCCATTTCCTGCTGTAAGCGGATTATGGTCTGAGCCAACTGTTGTGAATAACGTAGAGTCGATTTCGGCTGTATCGTGGATTGTAAATAACAGTGGTGAGGAATACGCTAAAATAGGATTAGGTAAATCAACAGGAACTAAATTGATTTCGGCTTCGGGACATATCAAAAATCCGGGAGTGTATGAAATTGAAATGGGTATGACTGTAGATGAATTTATGAACTCCGATCAATACCTTGGTGGTATGATTGATGACCGTCCTTTAAAGGCGTTTATTCCTGGAGGTTCTTCTGTACCAATTCTTCCTGCAAACTATATATTTAAGACTGCGAACGGTGAAGATCGTTTGATGACTTACGAATCTCTGGCCGATGGTGGTTTCACTACCGGATCATCTATGGGATCGGGAGGATTTATCGTATATAACGATTCTGCTTGTGTAGTGCGTAATACTTGGAATTTTTCACGATTCTACCATCACGAAAGTTGTGGACAATGTTCACCATGTCGTGAAGGTACAGGATGGATGGAAAAAATCTTAGAACGTATCGAAAATGGTCATGGACGTCAAGAAGACATTGATCTTTTATGGGATATTCAAAGCAAGATAGAAGGAAATACTATTTGTCCGCTTGGTGATGCTGCTGCATGGCCTGTGGCTGCTGCAATTCGCCATTTCCGTGAAGAATTTGAATATCACGTACGTTTCCCTGAAAGAATTAAAAATAGAAATCACTTTGTAAATGAACCTATGGAAAAGGTTAGACATTTACTCTCATTATAAGTACCTATGAAAGTTACAATAGATGGACATACAATAGAAGTAGAAGCCGGTACTACAGTGTTGGAAGCAGCACGTGCTATTGGCGGACCTAGTGTGCCTCCTACCATGTGTTACTATTCTAAACTGAAAGATTGTGGTGGAAAATGCCGTTGTTGTCTGGTAGAGATAAGTAAGGGTAGCGAAAGAGACCCTCGCCCTATGCCAAAACTTCAACCATCGTGCGTTACAGCAGTTCAAGATGGAATGGAGGTGAAAAGTGCTACATCACCCAAAGCTTTGGATGCCCGTAAGGCTGTTACCGAATTTTTGTTGATCAATCACCCTTTAGATTGCCCTGTGTGTGATCAGGCAGGTGAGTGTGATTTGCAGAATCTGGCTTATGGGAACAAGAACTTTAAGACTCGCTACAAAGAACAAAGAAGAACGTTTGAGCCCGAAGATATTGGTCCATACATTCAACTACATATGAATCGTTGTGTATTGTGTTATCGCTGTGTGAAATTGGCTGATCAACTTACACCCGAACGTGTACATGGTGTTGTTGGACGTGGCGATCATGCTCAGATATCAACTTATATATCTAAGGCTATTGATAATGATTTCTCAGGAAATATGATTGATGTATGTCCTGTTGGAGCATTAACAGATAAAACATTCCGTTTCGAATCTCGTGTATGGTTCAATAAACCTTACAATGCACATCGCGATTGTCCTACATGTTCGGGTAAAGTAACCCTTTGGATGTTTGGAGATAAAGTACAACGTGTAACAGGTCGTAAAGATGTTTATCATGAAGTTGACGAGTTTATCTGTAACGATTGTCGTTTCCATCATAAAAATGCCGAAGATTGGGTAATTGAAGGACCACGTAAATTCGAGAAACCATCTGTCCTTAATATCAATAACTATATTCGTCCTTTGAAAAAAGTACATATAGATGCTGATGAGCTGATTCTTGAAGGAAGAGAGCAGGATGAGAAAAAAATCAGTATGCCTGCAGTTCCTTATGACGAGGTAGAGTTGGAAGCAATAAAAGAAGTAAAAGAAGAATAAAGGTCACCGACCTATTAAATACTTGAAAGTACTTACAAGAATATGGAAATTTCATTTATATTAGAGAAGCTTATTCTTATTATCATAGTCTTTGCCGTAACAATGTTTTTTGCATTGTATTCGACTTTGGCTGAGCGTAAAGTTGCCGGATTTATCCAAGACCGTTACGGACCTAACCGTGCAGGTATATTCGGAATTTTACAACCTTTAGCTGATGGAGCTAAACTTTTCTCGAAAGAGGAGTTTATGCCTAACAC
Source organism: Dysgonomonas sp. GY617 (assembly GCF_015233815.1). Taxonomy (NCBI): domain Bacteria; kingdom Pseudomonadati; phylum Bacteroidota; class Bacteroidia; order Bacteroidales; family Dysgonomonadaceae; genus Dysgonomonas; species Dysgonomonas sp. GY617. The sequence continues at coordinate 40,769 of NZ_JADCLR010000027.1, read as the reverse complement.
TCCCAATAAAATATTATTTACAGTCGGACCAGCAATGGCTATGATTGTTTCTCTTCTGGGGAGTGCAGTTATACCTTGGGCTAATAAGTTTGTAATTGCAGGAGTAGAATATATACCTCAGGTTGCAGATATAAATATAGCTCTACTGTATGTAGTAGCTGTAATGTCTACTGCTATTTATGGAATAGTAATTGGAGCATGGGCTTCTAACAATAAATATTCTTTGATGGGAGGTATTCGTGCAGGTGCTCAAATGGTATCGTACGAAGTTGCTATGGGATTATCGTTGATCGCTCTGGTGATGATGACAGGAACATTTAGTCTGCGTGAAATAACAGAACAACAAGCCGGCTTTGGTTGGAATGCTTTTTATCAACCGCTAACTTTATTTATATTTCTGATCTGTTCATTTGCGGAGTGTAATCGTACACCTTTCGATTTAGCTGAATGTGAGTCGGAATTGGTAAATGGTCACCATACAGAGTTCTCTTCTATGAAGATGGGATTCTATATGTTCTCAGAATATGTAAGTATGTTTTTCTCTTCGGCATTGATTTCGATTCTATTCTTTGGAGGATATAATTATCCGGGTATGGAATGGGTTACTGAGAATTGGGGTGGAAATATTGCAAATACATTAGCAGTCTTTACGCTATTGGGTAAAATATCATTCTTCATATTCTTTTATATGTGGGTACGATGGACTATTCCTCGTTTCAGATATGACCAATTGATGCGTCTGGGATGGAAAATGTTATTCCCTTTGGCATTATTCAATATTTTGTTGAACGGTATTCTAATTCTTATTTTTAAATAAGATCATCGGTCTATCTGTGATAAGTAAACAAAAGTATTTAATGTGATATTAAAAATCATAAGTGCTTATTTTATTATACTTACAAAGTAATAAAAAGCTCTGAGAGCTTACTAAAAACAATTATTTGCTATGGCAATAGAAAATATATCATTATCGGGAAGAAAGACGGCTGTCTCTAATAAAGAGATGACCTTCTGGGAGCGTCTATATTTTATAGCGATAATTAAAGGGATGATGATTACCATAAAGCACTTTTTCTCAAGAAAAGTAACTGTTCAGTATCCCGAACAAAAACGTGAATACAGTCCTGTTTATAGAGGACAACATGTATTGATGAGAGACGAAGAAGGTCGTGAACGTTGTACTGCTTGTGGATTATGCGCTCTTTCGTGTCCTGCAGAAGCTATTACAATGAAAGCTGCCGAACGTACAAAAGATGAAATGCATTTGTATCGCGAAGAAAAATATGCAGCTATATATGAAATCAATATGTTGCGCTGTATTTTCTGCGGATTGTGTGAAGAAGCTTGTCCCAAAGAAGCCATCTATTTGACAAAGTCTCAAAAACACGTAAAACCAGATGTTACAAGACAAAGTTTTATCTACGGAAAGGACAAACTTGTTATTTCTATTGAAGATGCAAAAGCAAGAAAGTTCGACGGATTTAGAATAGACGCTTAATAAAGAAATAAATTAGGTCTGCGACCTTAATATAAATAAAATGATAACGATAATTTTTTATATTCTGGCAACAATTACTCTAGGTACTGGAATTTTGACTGTTTTAGCCAAAAATCCTATACATAGTGCAGTTTATATGGTTGTCTGTTTTTTCTCGATTGCAGGTCATTTTTTGATGCTTAATGCACAATTTTTATCAGTAGTACATATTATAGTATACACAGGTGCTATTATGATATTATTGCTGTTTACATTGATGCTTATGAATTTGAGTGATCAGCACGAACCGAAGAAAAAAGTGGCGAGTCGTATTGCTGCTGCAGTATCGGTATGCTTAACAGCAATTGTTGTGCTAGCAGTATTCCTTAAAGCTAATATTGTAATGGAATCTTATAAGACCGAAAATATAGATTTTCAGTCGGTAGAGGTTATAGGACAAGTATTACTTGACGAATATATGGTACCATTCGAATTTGCTTCCATTTTGCTAATTACTGCAATGATTGGAGCTGTATTGATTTCAAAAAGAGAGAAAAAAGCTTAAGATATGCTGGATATATTAGAACAAGTTGGTATTAACAATTACATCTACCTTTCTACATTATTGTTTTGTGTGGGTGTACTTGGTATTTTGTATCGACGCAGTACAATAGTTATGCTGATGTCGGTTGAATTGATGCTTGCAGCCGCAAATTTGTTGTTAGCCGTATTTTCGGTTTATCATCAAGATGTGAGCGGACAGGTATTTGTCATCTTTGCAATGGCAGTAGCAGCGGCCGAAGTCGCAGTAGGATTGGCTATATTAGTCTCAATCTATAGAAATATCGGTTCAATTGATATCGATAAATTAAAAAACTTGAAAGGGTAATTTTGAATGGAAACAGGGTTAGTATTATTACTTTTGATTTTTCCTCTGGTTGGTTTCTTAATCAATCTGAGTGTAGGTAAAAAGATTGGGCGATCGTTACCCGGAATTATTGCTACAGCAGCAGTAACGGGTAGTTTTATAATCTCACTCTTTTATTTTATACAGATACTTTCGACCGGACAGGCAATCGAAGTTCATCTTTTTGAATGGGTAGCTTTCGGCGAATTTTCGGTGAACCTTGCTTTTGTTCTCGATCAGCTTTCGCTACTATGGTTACTGGTTGTAACAGGTATTGGAGCATTGATACATATCTATTCGATAGGGTACATGCATGATGATGAAAACGTAGATCGTTTTTTCTCATATCTCAATCTGTTTATCTTCTTTATGATTGTGCTTGTAACAGCAAACAATCTATTGGTGATGTTTATCGGATGGGAAGGCGTAGGATTATGTTCATATCTATTGATTGGCTTCTGGTATAAAAATCAACAATTTAATGATGCCGCTAAAAAGGCATTTATAATGAATAGGATTGGGGACTTAGGTTTTTTAACCGGAGTTTTCACTTTAGCATATCTGTTTAAAACAGTCGATTTTGCAACTTTAAAACTAGCACTTTCTACAACTACCACTCCCGAAACTTCGGCATTATTAGGTGTAGCAGCATTTTGCTTGTTTATTGGAGCAATGGGTAAAAGTGCTCAGATACCATTATATACATGGTTGCCCGATGCTATGGCAGGTCCAACACCAGTATCGGCATTGATACACGCTGCAACGATGGTAACAGCGGGTATATTCATGATTACCCGATTGAACTTCTTATTCGATCTTACTCCTGATATTCAATACTTCATAGCGATCATTGGTGCTGTAACTGCATTGTTTGCTGCTTCGATAGGAATTGTTCAGACAGATATTAAGAAAGTACTGGCATACTCTACTGTATCTCAACTCGGACTTATGTTCTTAGCTTTGGGACTTGGAGCTTATCAGATTGCTGTGTTCCACGTAATAACACATGCTTTCTTTAAAGCTTGTTTATTCTTAGGATCGGGTTCGGTTATCCATGCAATGGGTGGCGAGCAGGATATGAGAAAGATGGGTGGCTTGAAAGGTGTAATGTCTATCACTTATATAACATTCCTAGTTTCTACATTATCTATTTCGGGGATTCCTCCATTTGCAGGTTTCTTCTCGAAAGACGAAATAATGTTAGTTGCATTCCAAAATAGCCCTATTCTTTGGGTAGTTGCTATGTTGGCATCTTTACTAACAGCTTTCTATATGTTCAGAGTATTGTATCTTACATTCTTTAAAGAATTCAGAGGTACTGCGGAACAAAAGAAACATTTACATGAATCGCCTTCTTCTATGACTATACCTCTTATCGTATTAGGAGTGTTGGCTACTGTGGGAGGTTTGATTAGCTTACCTTTTGGATATAGTTGGTTGAATAATTATTTATCTCCTATATTCTCGGGTTCGGGTGCTGCCGAAGCACATGGTTTCTCTACAGAACAAATGGTCTTTATGGGAGTTTCAACTCTTATTGCCCTTATTGGTATGAGTTTGGCATATTATAAATATATGACTAAATCGACAGTGCCAGAAGAAGATGAGAAGATCACCGGTTTTGCGAAAGTACTTTACAACAAATATTATATTGATGAGATATATAATGCAATATTCATAAAGCCTATATATGCTATGGCTAATTTCTTTAAGAATGTTGTAGAAAGTATAATAACAGGAGTGGTATTCGGGTTTGCTTTAATTGCTAAAGGATTATCTGCTCCGGCAAAAGCTTTACAAAACGGAAGTGTTGGATTTTATCTTTCATTCTTTGTTGTGGCCTTCTGCTTGTTAATCATCTGTTTATTTCTTGTTTAAAAATTAAAAAAGAGACATGAATATCGCTATTATATTAATCATTTTATTAGTAGGTGCAATTCTTACTTATCTTTCAGGAAATAGATGGGCTCCTAAAGTTGCTATGTTGTTTGCTATTATTACAGCAATCTTTTCAATAGCATTATTATTAGAGTACCACAATACGGGAACTAATTTTAGTGTACAATGGATTAATAGTCCTTCAGTGATGTTTTCGCTCAAGGCAGATGGCTTGTCGCTGATTATGGTATTGTTGACTTCGGTCTTATTACCTATAATATTATTGACAGCTGTATCTCATACTGTTCCGTACGAAAAATTGCTTTATAGTTTAATCCTATTTATGGCATTTGCCATGACTGGGGTATTCTTAAGTAGTGATGCTCTATTGTATTATGTTTTCTGGGAATTATCTCTTATACCTATATACTTCATTGTTGTATTATGGGGGAATGGCTCGATGTCTAAAAGAAGACGATCTGCATTGACATTCTTTATATATACATTTGCCGGTTCGCTATTCATGTTAGGAGCTATTATATACCTGTATACAAAAACAGGAAGTTTCCAATTAGAAGCTTTATATAATGCCAATCTAAGTGATACCGAGCAATTGTGGATTTTCCTAGCATTCTTTTTTGCATACGCTATTAAGATTCCTATTTTTCCTTTTCACACATGGCAAGCAAATGTATATCAAAAGGCTCCTTTAGTGGGTACATTACTTTTGGGTGCATTAATGTCGAAAATGGCTCTATATAGTGCTTTACGTTGGCAGTTACCAATTGCACCTCATGCAGCTCATAGTATGCAAACTGTTGTTTTGACTTTGTCAATAATTGGTGTGATTTATGGTTCTATTGTGGCTTTAAAACAAGATAACCTAAAACGTTTCTTTGCTTATGCTTCTTTGGCTCACGTAGGTTTTATTGCAGCCGGAATATATGCCTTAACTTTAGACGGTCTTCAAGGCGCAGTATTGTTAATGGTTGCACACGGTTTTGGTGTCGTAGGTTTATTCTTCGGTTCGGAAGTTATATATAGAAGATTTAATACTCCTTTGATTAGTCAGATGGGAGGTATTAAAGGACAAGCTCCCAAGTTTACAATAGCTTTCTTTTTAATGATAATGGCTTCGATTGCTATACCATTGTCTTTTAACTTTGTAGGGGAAATGACAATAATGTACGGTCTTTATCAGGTTAGTATATGGTATACAGTTCTTATCGGAACATCTATGTTCTTAGGTGCGTTCTTTATGTTGCACATGTATCAACTTGTAATGTTGGGAGAAGTACGTAAGAAACCATTTGCAGATTTAACGGTAAATGAAGGTCTTGTCTTCATTTTGTTGGCTGCTGTTTTACTGTTTTTCGGTTTGTACTCCAAGCCTATTGTTGATTTGGTATCACCAAGTCTTCAAGAAATTTTAATGTATGTGAATAGATAACTGTTTAGCTAAAATATATAATGAGTACATTGATAGCTGTCTCTGGACTGGGCATTGTTTGTCTTTTATTAGAGATTTTAAATTTAAGAAAAATACTTGTACCTGTAACACTACTGTTGTTGGCTGGTATATTGGGAATGACTATTGCTGAGTTCTATTTAGGAGAGTCTTTCTTCTATCGTGATGACTACAATATGATCGTAAGTACCAGTTATTCGCGAGGTTTTTCTATCCTGTTTATTATCCTTGCAACTTTTGTAATTGCAATGAGTCCCGAATTTTATAAAGACAAAATAGAGAAGATTGCAGATTATGTATCTCTCAAAGTTTTTCTTTTATCTGGAGCTATTGCAATGGTTTCATTTGGTAATCTTTCGATGTTCTTTATCGGAATCGAGGTGTTATCGATAGCTGCTTACGTTTTAGCTGCAAGTAATCCGGGTAGAATAAGTAGTAACGAAGCAGGAATGAAGTATTTCATTATGGGTGCTTTTGCTTCTAGCTTTATATTGTTTGGTATAGCTCTTGTTTATGGAGCAATCGGATCATTCGATATAGCAATCATTACAGAAGTATCTAAGGCTGAAGGAGCCAATCTCCCTATATGGTTTAACATGGGATTTATAATGATTCTCGTTGGGCTATTATTTAAGGCTTCGGTAGTTCCTTTTCACTTTTGGGCTCCCGATGTATACGAAGGTTCTCCAACACTAGTAACAACTCTGATGAGTACCTTAGTAAAGGTTGCAGCAATTGCTACACTTTATAAAGTAGTCGTGATAATGGGTGCAGCAATGACTCCAGCAGTTCAGATATCAATTGTGGTATTCTCTATATTATCTCTTACAGTCGGAAATATTACCGCTCTTAATCAAAAGAGTTTGAAGCGTATGATGGCTTATTCGGGTATTTCTCATGCAGGTTTTATGATGATGGATCTACTTTCTACTAGTAGTGATGCGGCAAATAGCCTTCTATATTATGCTGCAGCTTATTCTTTAGCGGGTATTGCAGGTTTTGCAGTTATAATGGCTGTGAGCGAAGGTAAAGGACATGAGAACGTTGAGAATCTACATGGATTGGCTAAACGTAATCCTCTACTTGCCGGAATATTAACTTGTGCTTTAGTTTCTTTAGGAGGTATTCCTATATTTGCAGGATTTTTTGCTAAACTATTTATGTTTACTCAAATGGTAGATGCAGGCTATCTGATTCTAGTAATATTCGGTATTATCAATTCTATTATAGCAATCTTCTACTACTTTGGAACAGCCAATGTGATGTTTACAAAGGAACCGGCAAGTGAATCTTCACTTAAGGTTCCTGTTAGATATGTTCTAGTAGCTTCTATTGCAATAATCCTTAATATTATATTAGGTATTTATCCATCTTTAATAATGGGATTATCTTTATAATTACAATAGGAAAAGATATAAAAAAGAAGAGTGAATACTAGTTGTATTCACTCTTCTTTTTTATATTGAAGTTCTTCCTTAAGTAAATCTCATAAACAATTACGCTAGATAGGCATAAGCACTTGTAATAAGTCCAACAACACCTATGGTTGCAAGTACTATTCCTAGCACATTATTGAATAACTTAAGTCCTCTAGGATTAAATTTTGACCGAACCTTATCTACTATTGTAGAAATTAAAAGCCACCAAATAACAGTTCCTAATCCAATAGCAAGGATACCTACTATGTTCTTTGATGATTCATTGGGGTCTATGAAGTTAAAGCGTGCAAACATGGCTATAAAGAAAAACAGGATGCCAATATTGGAGAGATTTATGAAAAATGATGAAACAAGATTCTTCCAATAAGGAGATTTCTTTTCATCTTGCCTGAATAGTTTCTTTGCCGGATTGGATTTATAGATATAATAGCCAGCTATAAGAAGAAGAAAACTGCCTGCAATCTGTAAAGGATAATGATTCTGTTCTACAAAATCCATAACGAAACTAATACCTAGTCCAGATATTATGGCATATACTATATCTGACAAGGATGCTCCTAATCCAGATATGAATCCATGCAACCGACCCTCATTCAGGGTTCGCTGTATACACAGGACTCCTATGGGACCCATGGGAGCGGAGACTAATAGTCCTATGAATATTCCTTTAAGTATAGTATCGAGCATCTTAATTAACAGAATAAAGTATTATTCTGTAGAACAAAGATAACATCAAATTTATAGAACCCAAGAAAAATTACACCTCATTATTCTATATTAACAGCGAACGATTTATATCATTTTGTTTATAATATAGCTATTATAAATGAGGTGTAAATTCTTTTGGTTTTAGAAAGAGCTTAATTTCAGACCAATAAAGTATGTTCTTGGTAGTGAAGGGCCATATATATAGTCTGCATCTCTGTTTATTCCTTTGTCAAAATCTTGTTGCATTCTGTTAAAAATATTTTGTACTCCTCCACTTATTTCAGCCTTGTTATATGCATTCAATTTGAAAGAATAGGCAAGTTTAACTGTCATATCAAAGAAGCGTGGAGTTTTCTTTAAAACATCATTTTCTATGTATCCTGCAAGGTGAGGTACATACATTGATCCTGTATATGTTCCCGATACCGAAGCCGTAAAAGGAGATCTAGGTTTAGCTGTTGCCGATATAAAACCATATTGCCGGGGAGACCTTAGCATTTCTTTAGTAGGTTCTACAGTTTCATCATCTGACCATGCTTCGGGTGATTTATACCTACCTCGTTGAATAGTATACCCCCCATCTATTTGTATCCATTCTATGGGTTGTATAGAAGTTTCGAAATTTATACCTGATATGGTTGCTCTATTTGCATTTTCACGTTGTACCATTGTATTACCTGTTTCGTTTTCGCCAATAATTCTATCAATAAACGCATTATCAATACGTGTAAAGAATCCTTCTACTAAGAAGTAAGAGTAGAAGCTCTCATTGTAGAATTTAGTGTCAAATCCTCCCGAAAAGCTGCGTGAACGTTCAGGTTTTATATCTTCGGCAAAAGTAAGTAGCGTTGCTTTTCCTCCTTGTATTGCTATATCTAGATCCGCTCCGGTAATTTCAGGAGCCCGGTATCCTACAGTATATCCTCCACGTAAGTTTACATCACCAAATACTTTATAACGTATATTAGCGCGCGGCATTAGGTTTAAATTGTCTATAAGTGAATGCTTCTCGAGTCTGGCTCCAACAGCTATTGAGAGTTTCTCGTTTTGCCATTCATTCTGAAAATACAAAGTCCCAATGTTTATATTCTGATTTTGTTTGTAATTATATCCTGCAAGCTCATTACGTAGCAGGTCATGGCTTTGAGTATATCCGGTTGTTAACTTGGCAGGCATAAATAGAAGATTATCTATATTCATATCATATTTGGCGTTCCCTATAAAGGTAAATTCTGTTGTCTTACCATATCCGTTAGGTTCTTGCCCTGCTCCGAAATAACTATCCCGATTAGCATCTTGTAGCGCAATGTGTACATTCAGACGATGTTTGTTGTCATAAAAGAACTGGGAGTAATCTACAGAACCCGAATGTATCTTAAAGTCGCTATATTCAGCTATATTGGCTTCGTGAGGAGGCTTGTTGAAACTATCACCACCTCGTCGTTCTTCGGAAGTATAGCGATATTCTACTAAGATCTTACTTTTATTGGTAGGTTTTATAAATGAATTAAATCCTAAAGAGGATGCTCTGTTTTTGCCTATTTCAGAAAAACCGTCATCATTAGCATCCCAAGGATTTCGACTTCTCATATTACCAAATACGCTAATCCCTGATGTCTTATTTTTATCAACAAGTGAGGTGTTGAATAATAACATATTATCAGCAGATTTCCCATCAATCAAAGAGAGGTTATACTTTATCTCATAATAGTTATCTGCCGGTTCCTTAGTTATGATGTCAATAACGCCACCAATAGCATGCGATCCATATAATGCAGAGTTTCCTCCTCGTATGATATTTATTTCGTCTACCATATTAAGAGGGATTTGATCTAATCCGTATGTTTTAGTCAATGCTCCAACAACAGGCTGACTATTTATTAGTATTTCGGAATAATGCCCTTCCAGACCATTGATCCTTACTTCCTGCGATCCGCAATTCTGACAGGTTGTCTCTACACGTACCCCTGGACTGAAATTCAATCCCTGCCCAAGTGTTAGTGATTGAGTTACTTCAAATGTTTTGGGTGTAAGTTGCGAAACTATAATTGGAGAAACATCCCTTTTTAATCTCGAAGCATAACCTGTTACTGCGACTTCTGAAAGTTCGTAGCTTTCGGGATTAAGTTCTATAATTAACTTCTTAGTAGAATAAGGAACGAGATTTATTTCCAGTCTGTCGATACTGTATCCTAATGCCTGTATTTGTAATATGTATTTTCCTGAATGTATATTTTTGATTAAGAAATATCCATTGTCATCAGATAGAGTTTGGGTCTGAGTTCCTTCAATAGATAGGGTTGCATCAGCAATTGGTTCTTTGGTTTCAGCATTAATAACTTGTCCCGAAATATTTACAATATGTTCTGGACCGGCTAGTAAAGGCATTACGCATATAGATATAATTAGTATTGTGAGTATATATTTTAATTTCATAATTATTCTGTTTAAAGAGTACGATGGTAATAACATTACACAATCTTTATATGACCCTGTGTAATGAAGAATGACTTTCAGAATCAGCTAGATGTAATTCTGAAAAAAGATATTTAGAATGTTTTTTTAAGGTGTTATTTTGAATAATAACACAAACGTTTTATAGTCTAAATGAAGTTAGTCTATAAAAAATGAAGTTTAAGATGATGATGTTAAGCTAACGGAGGAGCGCGAAGCCTGTATCTTCGTACGGGGGTAGTTGATGCTGGACTAACTTTATATTCCTTGTAGGATATATCATTAGAGCTTAATATAAGGTCTGTAAAATTAAAAGATTGAGCTTCGCCTGAAGTAATATTAGATACTTGACTAAGGGTGAAGAATGAGGCTGCTGTGTGTTGGTGAGTCTCTAATGGTAATTTATTAGAGTTGTTCGGTATGTCCTGTGATTTACGATATGGATGTGAGTGTACATATATAACCCCTTCATATACGTGCATATGAACAAATAAAGAGACAACAGCAAAGTACCCTAGATATATTAAAAATAATAGGTACGTTGCATGTTTTCTCTTATTTCTTTGTAACAGCATCTGCTAACTTTCGTTATGCTATCTTTTCCAATGGAAAGTAGCTGTTTAGGGAACTATATTTTGATGATTTTAAAACTTACTGTATATAAGCTCTAATCTCATGTTTTTTTCATCATTTCTAATGATGCTGGTTGATGGCTGCAGATAATTGAAGACTCCGGTTAATATCTTAGAATTATTAGCATCCACAGTGTATGCTATCTCCACAGGTATTATTGCGAATGTAGGGTCTTCATCTAAATTCATATCTTTATATGCATTGATAAGACTGGCAATATTAGAGAAATTATAGATATTATTTGTTTTATTTCTCTCTCCAATAATTGTTGTCTTCCCATTATATAATTGTCGCCCACTGAAGAAGACATCTACGGAGTCTTTATTTATCAATAATAGAGTTGTAGGCCTTCCCAATTCGTATTGAGTCGTTGATTCTTTCTCTGTATATCCTTTCATACTAAATAAAGCAGTATTGATAGTTTCAAAATTTCTACTTGCCATATTAGCTCTGATTTGCTTAATAGGGAATACTACTTCAGTATATACACCGGCAGGAGTTTTCATATATGAAGCACCTGTTCCTTCAGTAAATAGTTCTTCAGGATTTTTATTCTTAATACTGTTTAACTGCATTACTTCAGGTGTCACTGTCAACGAAAATCGACTGGTGCGAATAGTATCTTTAGTTTGGTCATGATTTCCAAGTACATCATTATACTTATAGTATATATCAATAGATGTGTACAATACACGGATCAAACTTCCCGAACCAAAGTTGGTGGTTACATACGTACCTTTAAAAAACTTATTGAAAGAGGCATTATCTGTAAATGTTTTATCTTTCCATCCATTATATATTTCTTTTCCAAAAGGAACTCCTAAATCTGCAATAATAGATCTTCCAATTATTGCAGTATTTGCTGAATTGGCAGTTTTTTTCGCACCACTTATACTATAAGCTTCACTGGCTAGAAGTTTTGGTTTATCCCCAATATATTTTGCCGGATTTACATTTGTATAGAAGTTCTGAGGAAGGTCTGTTGCAACCTTGTATACTGATAACCCCATTGGGGCAAGTGTATCTCCACTAAAAGTATTGAAATCAATAACAAATTGTACAGAATCAATTTGAAGTAAATTATCTTGGAATTTCGCTCCGTCGGGAAAGTAATATTGACATAAATAGTCAGACTTAATTGTTCCAAACAAATCGTCTTCATATTTTCCTAATACGCCGTTTATTGTTCGTGCATATACCGAGTCTCTCATAGATACGGTTCTTGCTTTTACCCCTACTGTATCAGTAATAACAGAAATAGTATCTGAGGGTGGCTGTATCGATCCTCCGATCGGGTTTAGATCATCATTACAAGATCCGAGAGCCAATGTTATAAAACAAGAAACTATCGCGAATATGGACTTTACTTTCATTCTGTTTTTAAATTACATTTTTGTTGCCCAAAGATCAGAAAAAATACGTAGTTGCAAAAGCAAATGCTCAATTTTCAATATTTTTATGAATTTGTAAAATTACAAAGTGTCATAAAAATTGTTTATAGCCTCTGCCGATTCTTCTACATTTCCCTGATATGGAAGAAATTTAACTTTATTGTTATTTATATATTCTAATAATGCAGGATTCACTGTTTCTGCTGTTTGAATAACACCGTCAGCATATTTCATCGCGAAATTAGTTAGCTTAACGTAGTTAATTTCTTCGCCTGTAGTTAGGTCTTTGGTATACTTATCTGTAATTCCAGCCAATTTTAATTTAGATCCGAATTTATCAGAAAATGGTTGCTTAAAGTCATCATTGTATAGAGAGTACACAACTTTGGCATCTTTAAAGCAAGGATCGTCTGCAAATGCGGTTTTAATGTATAATGGAGTCAAAGCTGTCATCCATCCGTGACAATGTATCACATCTGGTATCCAGCGGAGTTTTTTTATGGTTTCTAATACACCTCTTACATAGAATATACTACGTTCATCATTATCAAGAAATTCGTTACCATCATCATCCATGATTGTATTCTTTCTGCTGAAAAAATCATCATTGTCGATAAAGTATACCTGCATACGTGCTGCCTGTATAGAAGCCACCTTGATGATAAGTGGGTGATCTGTATCATCAATAATAAGATTCATACCCGATAGACGTATCACTTCATGCAACTGATTGCGACGTTCGTTTATGTTTCCGAATTTAGGCATGAAAGTCCTGATTTCTTTGCCTTTTTCTTGTATTGCTTGAGGTAGATATCTGCCAGTATTTGCTAGTAAAGATTCAGGAAGATAAGGGGTAATTTCTTGTGTAATAAATAAAACTCTTTTTATGCTCATTGTATGCTGTCTTCAATTATATGAAAGTACAAAGATAATAAAAAAAAAATTGGTTTTGAGCAATTTTCTGAGAATGAAAATATACAGTTTTTTAGTTAAACATGATTTTTACTGAAATGAAGTCTTTCTAAAATTTTATTTCTCATAAAAAATTAGTTGCTTTGCACAATCTTTTAAAGGCTAGTTTAGGCAAAGGTTTATGACAACTGTATATACTATCGAAGATCTGCAAAAAGCAGTGTCTATAAGTAAAAACGAAGGGAAAACAATAGGTTTTGTTCCCACAATGGGTGCCCTCCATGAAGGACATATTTCCCTAGTCAAAAAATGCTGTGAGCAGAATGATATCTGTGTAGTTAGCATTTTTGTTAATCCGACTCAGTTCAATAATCAGGCAGATTTAGAGAAATATCCGAGAACAATAGAACAAGATACAAAGATTTTAGAGAAAGCGGGTGCTGCTATCGTTTTTGTACCATCTGTTGAAGAGATCTATCCGGAGCCTGATATGCGTCAGTTCGATTTTGGACAGTTGGATAAGGTGATGGAAGGTAAGTTTCGTCCCGGTCACTTCAATGGTGTAGCTCAGGTTGTAAGCCGTCTGTTTGATATAGTGAAGCCTGATAGAGCATATTTTGGGGAAAAAGATTTTCAACAATTGGCAATTATCAGACAAATGGTGCGCCAATGCAATATTCCTGTCGAGATAGTGCCTATGCCTATAAGGCGAGAAGAAAGTGGTTTGGCTATGAGTAGTCGAAATCAGCGGTTGAATGACGAAGAGAAGAGCGAAGCTGTAAATATTTATAGAGTATTATCAGAGAGTAAGAAGCTCTATAAGTATAAAGCAGTAGAGGAAATAAGAGAGAAGGTTATTGATGATATTAATAAAATAGGTTCTTTGAAAGTAGAATATTTCGAAATAGTAGATGGTAATACTCTGCAACAAATAACCAATTGGAGCGAAACCGATTATGCAGTAGGTTGTATAACCGTGTTTTGTGGCGATGTACGTCTAATTGATAACATTGTATATTGATAACTGTATCTGTATTTATATTTGTAGAAACAATAAAAAGGTCAGGAGCCTTAATTGACAAAAAATGAAAATAGAAGTTTTAAAATCGAAGATTCATAGAGTAACAGTAACCGATGCTAGTTTAAACTATATCGGAAGTATTACTATTGATGAAGATTTAATGGATGCTGCTAATATGATAGCGGGAGAAAAGGTATCTATCGTTAATAATAATAACGGTGAACGTTTCGAAACTTATATCATAAAAGGAGAGCGTGGGACGGGTACAATCTGCTTAAATGGTGCTGCTGCAAGACGTGTGCAACCGGGAGATATTATTATAATCATATCATATGCTAGTATGGACTTTGAAGAAGCAAAGACTTTCAAGCCATGGATTATATTTCCGGATACAAAAACTAATAAATTAATAGATTAAAAAAGTATAGTCAAGAATAAGTATTTATACAACACTTTCAATATGTAATTGTCAGTTGTGGTAATATTTACATAAGAAACAGAATAGGTCTAAGACCTTAATTTATATAAGAATTGGGATGATATACTAATAATCATCCCAATTTTTTAGATTTTAGAATCGAAAATATGACGTATTCATATAAAGATATTTGGAAGGTAAGTCTTCCCATAATGTTAGGTTTGTTGACACAGAATGTCATGCAAATAACCAATACAATCTTTCTGGGTAGAGTAGGAGAGGTTGAATTTGGTGCTGCTGGTCTTGCCGGTATATATTACATCGCATTTTTTATGTTGGGCTTTGGTTTTAGTATTGGAGCTCAGATTATGATAGGACGTCGAAATGGGGAGAAGAATTTTGATCAGATCGGAACTATTGTTCTTCAAGGGATGATGTTTCTCTTGGTTTTTGCTGCTATATTGTATGGGCTTTCGAATGTCTTTTCCAAGACATTACTGCCTACCTTGATTAAGTCGCACCATGTTTATGAGGCAGCGTCTGAGTATTTGCAATGGAGAACATTCGGATTCTTTTTTGCGTCAGTCAATATAATGTTTCGAGCATTTTATGTTGGTATAGCAAGAACTTCCGTGCTTACATTGAATGTTCTTGTGATGACAGTTGTTAATATTATTTTCGACTACCTTCTTATCTTCGGAAATTTCGGGTTTCCTCAATTGGGAATTGCAGGAGCGGGTATGGCATCAGTGCTTGCTGAGATTTCGTCAATTATCTTTTTTGTGGTATATACTCTTAAAACGGTTGATCTTGGAAAGTATGGTTTCCATAAAATGAAGTTTAGATTTGGAGTCATTCGCCGTATTCTCAATATATCGGTATTTACTATGGCTCAATATGCCATCTCTATGTCTACTTGGTTTATTTTCTTTTTAGCTATCGAAAATCATGGAGAGAGGGATTTGGCTATAACTAATATTATAAGGACATTTTATATGATGTATTTCATTCCAATGAACGCCCTCTCAACTACAGCAAATACATTAGTGAGTAATACCATTGGAGCTAAGAAATATGAGGATGTATGGCCGTTGATTAAGCGGATTTGTTTACTAAATTTAGGAATAGTAATACTAATGGGGATATTTACACTCGCAAAAGCCGAATTGTGGATTGGTCTCATAGCCTCTAACAAAGATATGTCTTTGGTTCAGGAAACCGTAATGTCATTAATAGTCTTGGTTTTTGCTTTACCTATAGTAGTTTAGGAACTGTATTATTTAATTCTATATCTGGAACAGGAAATACGCGTTGGGCGTTAATCTTCGAAATGATAACCCTAGTGTTTTATATAGGTGCTATGTATGTAATAGTGATTCACAATAAATCGTCGGTTGCTGTATGCTGGACTGTGGAGTATATATATTGGGGAACGCTTATGGTATTATCTTACATATACCTCACTCGCGGAAAATGGCAAAATAAAAGCATATAAAAATTATATGCTTATTAGAATAGATATGTAGAAAAAGCGTCAGAATTATTAATTTAAATCTGAAGCTTCGTTCTTTTTCTTTAATTGTTTTTTCTTTTTCTTCTTTTTCTCTCCTCCGAAGATTGATTTAATCTTTTTCATAACCATACTCATAATGATAGGTTGCACCATTTCCCAAACAAAGGGAGCTGCACCCATAAACATCTGAGCAGCTAACGAAGGCGAAGCTGTGTCTTCTTCCGAATCGCTATCCGAATCGTTTTTCTTTCCTGATACTAGAGAAAATAGATCACTGATGCCGCTTTTTGCAGATGAAAGTACAGAGCCTAGCGCCAATCGTCCGAAATGACCTTTTGCATAATGCCAGTTGCCTTGTAGCTTTTCTTCATATTCGGCACATTCATTCTTTAGTCGACTTCTTTCTAATCGAAGCTCTTGTAAAGGGGTCAATTTAGTCTTCATCCGATTCTATTTTCTTGATTGTACGTAAAGTTGTATTCAGAAAAAATCTCCGAATTTTTTTAGCGTTAAGTATTAATGCGAATAAGGCAACAAGCGTAATGAGTATAAGAACTCCAAATCCTGCAGCATAATTATTCAATAAATCACCAATAACAAATCCTAATCCAACGAGAACAAGAATAAATAAGATGAGTGCAAAAACACTCATCATCAAGCCATATATAATATAAGACGATGCACTTGATATTTTCTCAAAAGCTTTGAGTTTTGCAAGCGTCAAACGTTTTTCTATATAGCTTGATAAGTCTGCTTTTGACTCATCTATTAGTTCGCTAAAGTTTTGATATTCTTCGTTGTTACTCTTCATCCTCAATAAGCTCTTCCAATTCGTCTTCAACTTTAGAACATGAACCTTTCACATTGTTCTTAACTTTGTCAACCAGTTTGTTGATTTCGTGCATCCATTCTTCTTTTTTGTCAGATGCGGCAACATAACCGGCTGCAGCACCAATAGCAGCACCAATAGCTAAAAACAATAGATTTGAATTTGATTTTCCCATAGTTGTAATATTAATTTATTAGTAACTTTTTTGTTTATCTTATTATATATTTAAACAAGAAATGTCTGTTATTGTTTAGATTGATAATCCTAAAGTAATGTATTTTGGTTGAAGAAAAAATTTTCCTCTGTGTAATTAACTATTGTTAATCACTCAACAACTTCCCCAAAGAGTGTTGCTGATGTATTACCCGTAATCTTTACTTTTACTAGCTGACCAATTCGTAGATCGTTTTTATCGAAAATCACTACTTTGTTTTGTGATGAACGTCCGAATAACTGTTCTTTTGATCTTTTAGAAAAGCCTTCAATCAATACTTCATATGTATTACCAACATCTTTGGTATTGCTTATGCGTGATAGTTCGATTTGTAAATCGATAATTTCCTGCAAGCGTCTCGATTTTACTTCTTCTGGTACATTATCTTCTAGTTTTTTAGCAGCGTATGTACCAGGACGCTCAGAGTATTTGAACATGAAAGCAGAGTCGAAACCTACTTCGCGCATTAAAGATAAAGTTTCTTGGTGATCTTCTTCCGTTTCCGAATGATATCCACACATAATGTCGGTCGAAAGCCCACATCCAGGTATAATTCGTTTAATGGCTGCTATTCTGTCTAAGTACCATTTTCTGTCGTATTTGCGTTTCATTACTCCCAGAATCTTGGTACTTCCCGATTGTACTGGTAGATGGATGAATTTACATAGGTTGTCATGTTTAGCTATAACCTCTAATGTTTCATCCGTCATATCTGTAGGGTAGGAGGTCGTAAAGCGTATTCTCATATTAGGAGCAGCTTCTGCAACTAATTCGAGAAGTGCAGGAAAGTCTACAACGCTTCCGTCTTCTTGTGTAAATCTATATGAATTTACATTCTGACCTAATAGGGTTGCTTCTTTGAAGCCTTTTTCTTTTAAATCCTTCAGTTCGTTTAATATGCTTTGAGGTTCTCTGCTGCGTTCGCGTCCTCTAGTATATGGAACGATACAGTAGGTGCATATTTTATCGCATCCGCGCATGATGGATATAAAACCCGAAAGGTGGTTACCTCCTATTTTTAAAGGTATTACATCTTTATATGTTTCAGTCTTTGATAACTGTACATTGATTGCTTTTTCGCCGCTTTCGGCAGCACCAATCAAATTAGGTAAGTCTAAATAGGCATCTGGACCTACTACTATGTCTGCATGATGATTGTCTAGCAAATCCTCTTTGGCTCTTTCAGCCATGCATCCGAGTACTCCGATAATTAGATTTTTATTCTTTTTGCGTTTTATGGCATTCAGTTGTTCGAGGCGTTGAATGACCTTCTGTTCAGCATTGTCGCGTATAGAGCAAGTATTTACAAATATTGCATCTGCCTCTTCAATTCTTTCAGTCATTTTGTAGCCATCCATTTCCATTACAGATGCTACTACTTCGCTGTCTGCTACGTTCATCTGGCACCCATAGGTCTCGATGAACAATTTTTTGTCAGTCGTGGATTTAAAGTCCAGTCCTAGTTCGTTGTTCATAATGATATAATGTTATAATATAAATATGAAGCAAAAATAGTGCATTTATATGATAATACTAGATAGTGAAGGCAAAAAGTATATTGACCTTTCTGCTGAGTTGATACGAATGGAATAGAGTTTTAATAAAAAATGCGCCCTAAAATAGTTCAGGACGCACTTTGTGAAAAAGCTTATATATTATAGTTTGTAGGTTAATCCCACGGTCAGATATATATTATACATATTAAAATCAATAGCTCTGAAGTTAGATGGGAAGATAGATGTTAACCCCCAATTCATATTGCCATAAATACCAAATCTGTCGTTAACCTTTCTTTCAGCACCCAGTAGTACACCAAAGTCAAAATTTCGAAGCTTATCGTTGAAGTCAAACGAAGCTTCCGTAATATCGACTTTCTCTCCCGTAGGTTCATTTACTCTGATATAGCCATCTGATGCTGTACCATAAAATTTACCGCTAAAGAGATAAGATGCATAACCGCCACCTCTTACTTGCCATTTGGGGTTGATGTTGAAAGTTGCATATAATGGTATAGTAACATAGGCAAGCTTAACCGTTGTTTCATTCTTTCCTACAAAGTATCCTTCCAGCGCGTTATTGCTACCGTCTTCTATTACGATATTTGTATAAATGTATTTTACGCGGGCTCTTGTTCCCATTCCTTTGTAGTCAAGAGTTATGCCACTTCCCAGCCCCCATTTTTGGTTAAGCTTATAAGTAACATTGTAACCCAACTGAGGAGTGAATTGAGGCCACCAAGCATCTATTGAACGTAT
Source organism: Dysgonomonas sp. GY617 (assembly GCF_015233815.1). NCBI lineage: Bacteria > Pseudomonadati > Bacteroidota > Bacteroidia > Bacteroidales > Dysgonomonadaceae > Dysgonomonas > Dysgonomonas sp. GY617. The sequence continues at coordinate 21,252 of NZ_JADCLR010000027.1, read as the reverse complement.
CTCTTCGGGTATGGAGGTTGGAGCTGTTGCTCCAATATTAAAACCCGCAATTATTTTATGTTCGAAGTGATCTGCTAATGTTTCTTGGCTCGAAAGCATAAGTGTTGAGCAAAAGAATAGCAAAAAGAATATATTGTTTTTTAATGATTTCATGGAGTTGTATGTTTCTTAAATTATTGTTTCGTTTAATTAAGCTCATATTCGCATACAACTTCCACATTGTCTACGGTAAGTTTGCTTCCTACTGCTCCTTCATAAAAATCGCCGTTTTTACTAGAAGCAAATACCACAGCCAATTTATAATCATATAAATCGTAATTCAATTCTTCGGTGTATACGAAAGGCAGGTCGAATTTAGTGTATTTATCTTTTGGAGATCTATCTTCAAGTATTGCTTTTCCTACGAGTTTATCCGAGGTGAGTATGTTTTCTCCATTAAGATACTCATTAAGACCTTCCGAACCTTTGGTTACTTTATATACTACCGCATATATAGAGAATTCGTCTACCTTGTTAGGTACAATGCCATTTCTGTTTATTAAAGTATCCCCGGGTGCATATTTGTAATACCCCGTCATGTGTATAGGTTTTCCGCTTTCTTTGGGATGTATTTGTCCAAAAAGAGCAGATTGAGGAGGGCTTGCCATATTGAGCTTGAAGGCTCCTCTGAATAACGATCCTGAAAATATAGGAACGTATCCTGCTACAAGGAAAGTACCTCCTCTTTGAGTTTCGAGAAGTGCAGCATGTTTTCCGCTGAAAGCATCTTCAGTTGATCTGGTAGGGTATACATCTACTTTACCCAGTTTTGCCATCATTATACCTTGGTTGGCAGAACTCCACATATCATCATCCAGAGCAGGGTATTTCCATAAGCCACCTTCCATAAACCAATCCTCAAAATCGAATTTTAAGCTTATCGAAGAGGTTACACTCACGGTGTATACTTTGCTGTATTTTTTATCTTCTGAAACAACGGTATAAGTTACACCATTTGTAAAATCAAGAGTATCGCCCGAAGCTGGTGTTATAGTAGCACCAGGTGTGACTACGATTTGAGGTGCAAGTTTCTTATAATCGGTTCCTTTTATTACTAGTGTGACTTTATTATCAGAGATAACTGAATTTATCAAGATACTATCGGGTAGAGAAAAGGATTCTATGTCGGCCTCCTTGTTTAGTGGTTCATCTTTTATGCATGAAGAAAAAAGCGATAGCGCTAAGAGAGAAGTAAATAAGATTTTGAATTTCATATTATTTATATTGATAATCATTTTACAATTAGCTAGTATTTGTAATGAACAAATATTAGTCAAAATAGTTGTTCCAGTATCTTATTTTAGAATGTAAGATTGAATAGTAAAGATAGCTATTTATGTGAATATATCTCTTTCCTGATAACTACTTTGTATTTTATATAGGAGTAGAAAGCATTCTCTTACTCTTTAATATAAGGCTATTATGCAGATTGAATTGCTTTTAAAGGTCTCTAGGATATCAATGTTGGAACTATGTTAAATATATTTGTGTGTTCTCTGAAATTACTTGTAAACACAATTTCAGAATAATATTTCTTTGTTGTTTTCTCTATTATTTGATTTCTATTTAACGCTCTCATTTTTTGTAAAGAGTAATGAGTTGTGTAGACAACAAGTAATGAAAATGTTTTTGATAAAAAGTTGTAGATTAAGATACATAATTAGTACCTTTGTGACGTGTAAAATACTCAGCAGAATATAGATTTATTTGTATGGAAAATGTAATCATATATGGAATAGTTGCAGTTATTGTAATTGTAAATATTATACGAACTTATCAGAAAGAAGCTAAAAAAAATAAGGAAAGAGTTTTTACTCAACCAGTGCATCCGACTACCTCTTCGGTGCCTCCTCCTTTCTCTCGAACTCAACGAGTAAACGAAACTTCAAGAAACTCTGAATATATAGAAGTATCTCAAAATGTGCCTTCCATGAAGTCTGGGTATAATTTCTCAGATGAAGGCGTTTCCGCTATTCAAAAACATATTGACAGCCAATCAACGTTTAAAGACGATGAGCATTTTTTGAAAGATGAAGATTCTGTAAGAGAATCTTTCGATTTACAATTGGAGACAACAGAGGATTTTAAAAGAGCTTTTGTTCACACACTAATCTTCGAGAGAAAATTTTAACTACTTGGAATAATAAACTATAATCAATTATATAAAGAAATGGCATTAAAATTTATGAATGCAGATGAGGCTGCACGCCTTATCAAAAACGATTACAATGTAGGTTTTAGTGGTTTTACACACGCTGGATGTCCTAAAATTGTACCTACAGCTTTGGCTAAATTTGCCGAAGAAGAGCACGCAAAAGGAAATCCTTTCAAAATTGGAATGTTCACAGGTGCTTCAACAGGAGATATGCTTGATGGAGCTTTAGCTAGAGCACATGCGATTAAATTCCGTACACCTTATCAAACAAATAAAGATTTAAGAAACGCAATTAATTCGGGCGAAGTTCCTTATTTCGATATGCACCTTTCTTCATTAGCGCAAGAGATCCGTTATGGATTCCTTGGTGGTGTAGATGTTGCAGTTATTGAAGCATGTGATGTAACTGAAGACGGAGAAATTGTGCCAACTTGTGGAGTTGGAATCTCTCCAACAGTAGCAAATCTTGCAAAAATAGTGATTGTTGAATTAAATAGATGGAATCCCAAAGAAATGAGAGGGATGCATGATATTGTAGAATTGCAAGATCCTCCTCACCGTGGCGAAATTCCTATTTACTCAGTACGAGACAGAATTGGTAAAGATCATATAAAAGTAGATCCAAGCAAAATAATCGTAGTAGAATCTAACACTCCTAACGAAGGGGGAGGATTTGCTCCGGTAGATGAAGTTACTACTCAAATTGGTAATAATGTAGCAAATTTCTTTATTAAAGAAATGGCTGAAGGACGTATGCCAAAATCATTCTTACCTATTCAATCAGGTGTGGGTAATATTGCAAATGCAGTATTAGCAGCTATGGGAGAAAGTAAAGAAATTCCAGATTTTGAAGTATACACTGAGGTTATCCAAGATTCGGTAATTGATTTGATGGAAACTGGTCGTATCAAATTTGCAAGTGGATGTTCTTTGACTGTAAGTAACCCTTGCATCGAGAAAATATATAAAAATCTAGACTTCTTTAAGGAAAGAGTAGTTCTTCGTCCTTCTGAGGTTTCAAATAATCAAGAGATTGTTCGTCGTTTAGGTATTATTGCTATAAATACAGCTTTAGAGGCTGATATTTTCGGTAATATCAACTCTACTCATGTTATGGGTACTAAAATGATGAATGGTATTGGTGGATCGGGTGACTTTACAAGAGGAGCTTATGTTTCGGTATTTGTAACGCCTTCTACTGCGAAAGATGGTAAGATTAGCGCTTTTGTTCCTTTAGTGTCTCATGAAGATCATAGCGAGCATTCAGTGAAAATCGTAATTTCGGAATATGGAGTTGCAGACCTTCGTGGTAAATCACCATTGGAGCGTGCTCATGAAATTATCGAGAAATGTGCACATCCTGATTACAGACCTTTATTACGTGAATATATTGCTAACGCGCCACAAGGACAAACTCCGTTTGATATGTATAACTGTTTTGCTTTCCACAAAGCTTTTATGGAAACTGGAGATATGCGTAATGTAAAATGGGAGAAGAAATAATTAAAGTATTGAAATCTCTTTTGTTTTAGAAAAGAGTATACTTTACTTGTAGTATAGCGCCCCGATTCAACTAGTTTGAATCGGGGTGTTTTATTTTATATAATTATGAGAAAAAGAAGGCTATCTTTTTGCTGAGTTCGATATATTTATTATAACTTTACTAGGTCTAATATGAAAAATACTCACACATCCAAATTTATTGTAATTTTATTTTGGAAAATTTTAAAATGATCCATATTTTTCAATTTTCTGATAATCAATCATCTAAAATTTATTTTGGAAAACTTTGAACATTGTTGAAAACATATTGTTTTAAAATTTGTAACATTCGCTATTCCTCGGTAGTTTTGTACTACGAAAAAATAGAACAACATTTCAAATAATAGAATATCCTCAAAATGGAACGCAAAATCTACACTTTTGATGAAGCCTGCGAAGCTGCTCTAGCCTACTTTAAGGGAGATGAGCTAGCAGCTAAGGTTTGGGTCAATAAGTACGCATTGAAAGATGCTGCCGGTAATATCTACGAGCATTCTCCCGAAGACATGCATTGGCGATTAGCTAATGAAATTGCTCGTATCGAGAAAAAGTATGAAAATGGACTTACAAGTCAAGAGCTGTATGACTTGTTCGACCAATTCAAGTACATTATTCCTCAAGGAAGTCCTATGACTGGAATTGGGAACGATTTTCAGATTGCTTCTCTATCCAATTGTTTTGTAATTGGTATAGATGGATCTGCTGACTCGTATGGTGCAATAATGCATATCGATCAGGAGCAGGTGCAATTGATGAAACGTAGAGGTGGAGTAGGGCATGACCTTTCTCACATACGTCCAAAAGGATCTCCTGTTAAGAACTCTGCATTAACTTCTACTGGCTTGGTTCCTTTCATGGAGAGATATTCAAACTCTACACGTGAAGTAGCACAAGACGGTCGTCGTGGAGCATTGATGTTGAGTGTTTCTATTAAGCATCCGGATGCAGAATCTTTTATCGATGCAAAAATGATAGAAGGTAAAGTTACAGGAGCTAATGTTTCCGTTAAAATAGATGACGACTTCATGCAAGCTGTTGTTGACGGAACAACATATACTCAGCAATATCCTGTGATTTCGGATAACCCAACTACTACCAAAGATATTGAAGCTTCAAGACTATGGGAAAAGATCGTTCATAATGCATGGAGATCAGCAGAACCCGGTGTTTTGTTCTGGGATACAATTATCAAAGAATCGGTGCCTGATTGTTATGCTGATTTAGGTTTCCGTACAGTATCTACTAATCCTTGTGGAGAGATACCATTGTGCCCATATGATAGCTGTCGTTTATTGGCAATCAATCTATATTCGTATGTAGTAAATCCTTTTGCGGATAATGCTTATTTCGATTTTGAATTGTTCAAAAAACACGTGGCATTGGCTCAACGTATAATGGATGATATTATTGATCTTGAGACTGAAAAAATCGATAATATCTTATTGAAAATAGACGAAGATCCAGAAGTTGATGAAGTAAAACAAACTGAAAGAAACTTATGGGAAAAGATTCGTAAGAAAACATTGCAAGGACGTAGAACCGGAGTGGGTATTACTGCCGAAGGTGATATGATTGCAGCAATGAATCTTCGTTATGGTACAGAAGATGCTACCGCATTTGCAGAAGAAGTACACCGTACTTTAGCTATTGCAGCTTATCGTTCTTCAGTAGAATTGGCAAGAGAGCGTGGGGCTTTTGAAATTTTTGATATCGAAAGAGAAAAAAATAATCCATTTATTAATAGATTATGTGCAGCCGATCCTGATTTGTACACTGAGATGGAGAAATATGGTCGCCGTAATATTGCTTGTCTTACAGTTGCTCCAACAGGAACAACCAGTTTGATGTCGCAATCGTCATCGGGTATTGAGCCTGTGTTCCTTCCTGTCTACAAACGTCGTCGTAAGGTAAATCCTAATGATGTTCAGGTAAAAGTTGACTTCATCGATGAGAATGGCGATTCGTGGGAAGAGTATATTGTATTCCACCATAAGTTTGTTACTTGGATGGAGACAAAAGGACATTCTGTAACTAAAAAATATAGCTCAGAAGAGTTGGATGAATTAGTAGCACAATCTCCTTATTATAAAGCAACTTCAAATGATGTAGACTGGTTGCAGAAAGTGAAGATGCAGGGACGTATTCAAAAATGGGTTGACCATTCAATTAGCGTTACAATAAACTTGCCTTCAGATGTATCAGAAGACTTGGTAAACAAATTGTATATCGAAGCTTGGAAAAGTGGATGTAAAGGTTGTACTGTTTACAGAGATGGATCGCGTGCAGGTGTGTTACTTTCTGCAGATGATAAAAAAGGAAAAGAAGAGGAATGTTACGAACGTCCTATTTTAGTGACTTCACGTCCTAAAGAATTAGAGGCTGATGTAATCAGATTCCAAAATAATAAAGAAAAGTGGATTGCCTTTATAGGTTTGTTAGATAACCGTCCTTATGAAGTATTTACAGGTCTTAATGATGATGACGAAGGTATTATGTTGCCTAAGCATGTTAATAAGGGTGTAATTATTAAGAGCATAAATGACGAAGGCGAACGCAGCTATGACTTCCAGTTTAAAAACAAAAGAGGTTATAAAACTACAATCGAAGGTCTGAATAGTAAGTTTAATCCAGAGTATTGGAACTATGCTAAACTAATTTCCGGAGTGTTGCGTTATGGTATGCCTATCGATCAGGTAATCAAATTGGTACAGGCTCTAGAATTGGATAGTGAGACTATTAATACTTGGAAGAATGGTGTGGAAAGAGCTTTGAAGAAGTATCTACCCAACGGTTCTGAGTTAAAAGGCCAAAAATGTCCGGTTTGTGAACAAGAAACTCTTGTATATCAAGAAGGTTGCTTGAAATGTAGCAATTGTGGTGCTTCAAAATGTGGGTAATGCTTTAATTACCGATTTAACTTAATACAAAAAAGGTTCTGATTAATTAATCAGAACCTTTTTTGTATTATGAGGTATAACTAGCAGTTATATTAATAACTTCCCTAATCAATAAAAAGATCTGAGACCTTAATAGTCTCCTTCCAACATCGAATCTCTATATCCAAGGAAATATAATATTCCGTCAAGACCTACCGTCGAAAGAGATTGTTGTGCGTTTTCTTTTACTTTAGGCTTAGCGTGGAATGCAATACCAAGTCCCGCAGTAGCCAACATTTGTAAATCGTTAGCTCCATCACCTACAGCTACGGTTTGCTTAAGATCTACTTTCTCGACCTGAGCAATTAGGCGAAGTAATTCGGCTTTACGTTTGCCATCTACAATATCTCCAACGTGTTTACCTGTGAGTTTACCGTCTTCAATTTCTAATTCGTTGGCATATACATAGTCAAACCCGTATTTGTCTTTTAAGTAATTTCCGAAATAGGTGAATCCTCCTGAAAGGATAGCTATTTTGTATCCACTCTTTTTGAGTATGCGAACCAAGCGAGTCATACCTTCTGTAATAGGTAGATTTTCGGCGATTTCTTTCATTACCGATTCATCTAATCCTTTCAGAAGACTAACTCTTCTTTTGAAGCTTTCAGAGAAATCTATTTCACCTCTCATTGCAGCTTCGGTAATAGCTCTCACTTCTTCGCCCACTCCTGCACGATCAGCAAGTTCGTCTATTACTTCTGTTTGAATAAGAGTTGAATCCATATCAAAACAAATAAGGCGACGCATGCGACGATACATACTTTCTTCTTGGAAAGCTATATCAATCTGATATTTAGCTGAAAGGGTAAGGAAAGTCTTTTGAAGTTCTTTAAAGTGTTCGATAGTTCCTCGAACAGACAATTCTATACACGAACGTCCTATTCTATCTGTTTTATTCAGAGGAATACGAGATGTCAGACGAGTAATTTTCTCTATATTAAGCTTATTATCGAGCAATACTTGTGTTACAATAGATATATGGGTTGCATTAAGCTCCCGTCCCAAAATAGTAACCGTATAGCGATTCTTTCCTTGGAGATTTACCCAAGTAGAATAAGCTTCTTTGGAAAGGTGCGAGAATCTAACATTTACGCCTAATTCATCTGCTTTGAATAATAAATCTTTGAGGATATATCCCGACTTTTCGGTCTCAGATTCAAACATGATTGCTAATGATAGCGAATGATGTATGTTTGCTTGTCCTATATCAAGGATTGTAGCCTTATAATGTCCTAATATTGCTGTTAAAGCTGTGGTTACACCGGGACGATCTTGTCCTGATATACGAACTAAAATTATTTCCGTATCCTCCATTCTTAAATCTTAAGAAGTTTCACTATTTAATACTACATTCTATAAAGGTAACTAAATCAGGTTATTACTTTTATCAAAGTAATAAAAGGTATTAAACCTTAGTTTGCCGAATTTAGTAATTTTGATTCAGCAGCTTCTATTGAAGTGAAATCAAACTGATCTACTATCTGTTGTCTTAGTAATTCTATTTGCTCGTTACATAGATTGCCTATACTGCCTTCGTGTGTATGATTCACTTTGCGATTGTGAGCAAATTTACCGTTTTCAATATCCATACCTACTTTCTTGTATGCATCACGAAATGGCATTCCCTCCAATACTAAACGATTTACTTCTTCGACGCTAAATATATATGTGTATTTATCATCATTGATAACTTCGTCGTTTACTTTAATCTCTCCAATCATGCGACCAATCATCGATATGCAATTGTTCAGCTCATCAAAAGAGGGTAAGAATATTTCTTTAATGAGTTGCATATCTCTGAAATAGCCCGATGGCAGGTTATTTGTAATCAAAGTTATCTCAGTAGGCAAGGCTTGTAACTTGTTACATTTTGCTCTGGATAGTTCAAACACATCGGGATTCTTTTTGTGAGGCATAATGCTCGATCCGGTAGTGTATTCATCTGGTAGTTTAATAAAGCCAAAATTTTGGCTATTATACATACATGCATCAAAAGATAACTTGGATAGTGTTGCGGCAATACCTGCAATGGCAAAACCCACAGTGCGTTCCATTTTACCTCTTCCCATTTGAGCATAAACCACATTGTAGTTCATAGAGTCAAAACCTAACAGATCGGTTGTTAGTTGTCTGTTAAGAGGGAATGATGAACCGTATCCGGCAGCAGATCCTAAAGGATTTCTGTTGCATATTTTAAATGCGGCCAATAGTAATTGCAGATCGTCAACTAGACTTTCGGCATAAGCTCCAAACCACAATCCGAATGACGATGGCATAGCTATTTGCAAGTGAGTATAACCGGGTATTAAAACATTCTTATATTTTTCACTTTGTTGTAAAAGTATATCTATAAGCCCTGATACCGATTCTACTACTGTTTTGATTTGCTCTCTGGTGAAAAGCTTAAGATCTACAAGCACCTGATCGTTTCTTGAACGACCGCTGTGTATCTTCTTTCCCACATCACCCAGTTTGCGAGTAAGCATTAATTCTATCTGAGAATGGACGTCTTCAACGTCGTTTTCTATGATAAAATTGCCTTCCTCTATTGTATTGTATATTAATTTGAGTTCTTTAAGAAGAATAGGTAATTCTTCTTTTGCCAGTAGTCCGATAGATTCAAGCATTGTAATATGAGCCATCGACCCTAATACATCATGCTTGGCTAGATATAGATCCATCTCTCTATCGTGACCAACGGTATATTCTTCTATGTCTTTATTAACCAGTGTATTTTTTTGCCAAAGTTTCATTTGTCAACTTTTTCCTTAATGAATAAGTAATCTCAGCTCTTTATTCCTACATTCTATAAACTATAAAAGGGTCTGAACCCTTTTACTTTTCTGCTAAATCACCATAAGGTATGGTTGCCAATGTTTCTGCCATTTTATCCAAGCCATTCTGTAATGGTTTTGATATCATAGGTTTCAAGAATGCATTAATATCGGCTTTAACTGTTAGCTTCATTTTTGTTTCTTCGGCAGTAGACTGTTTCAATTGAATCCAAAGAGTCAGTTTGAAAGGCAGTTGTTCGGCTTCAAATTTAATTGTAGAATTTGGCTCCCGTTCAACGATTACAAACCGTACTTTTCCTATTGGGTCTACTGTTACAGTACAAGAATCCTGATCATATGAAAAATCTTTGATCTTGTCCTGAGGTATTTTATCTTTAATCAAGTCTAGTTTTCTAAGGTCCGATAGAACTGTGAAAATTTCTTGATCTGAATATGGTATTGTTTTTATATCGCTGATATATTCTGCCATTTTTACGATATTGAGTAAATAAAAGTATTAAAAAGGTCTAGAGCCTTATTTCCAGTCAGCTGGAGCTTTTTTCCATTCCTGAAGAGTTTCAAGCTCAGATTCATCAATGTAATCTATTCTCAAAGCCTCGCTAAGTACGGCATCGTAATTAGTAAGAGTTGTAAGTTCTACTCCTGCCTTTTCGAAATTCGAAATAGAGATAGGAAGTCCATAGTTAAATATGGCAATCATTCCGATTACTTCCGAACCATCTCTTTTGATAGCTTCTACCGCTTTAAGGCTACTTCCTCCAGTTGAAATTAGGTCTTCAATAACCAATACTTTACTGTTAGGTCTTAACTCTCCTTCGATAAGATTTTCCAATCCGTGATCTTTTGGAGTTGCACGAACATATACAAAAGGCAAGCCTAATGCATCAGCTACTAGTGCTCCAGGAGTAATCGCTCCGGTTGCTACACCTGCTACGGCATCGGCATCGGGATATTTTTCCATGGCTAAGCGACTCAACTCGATCTTCACGAAATTACGAATTGCAGGATAAGAGAATAGTTTTCTGTTATCGCAATATATAGGAGACTTCCATCCGGATGCCCATGTAAACGGATTTGATGGTTGAAGCTTTATAGCCTTAATTCTCAACAGCTTCTCTGCTGTCATTTTTTCCAAGGTATTCATAGTCTGTGGGATAAAAATATATATAACAAATTGCAGTGCAAATATAGATATAAAGGGAGAAATGAGTTATACGTTTGTGTCTATTTTTTTGATTCTTTATGCATTTATGTGTAATAATAAGAGTTGCCCATATTAATATAGCCTTATTAGTATTAAAATATTTTTATCTTTGTAGATTCTGTGTATTATATTATATTTGACACATTAAGATGAAGATTATTTGTGTAGGGCTTAATTATCAGCAGCATAACCGAGAAATGGGACGGGCAGATTCTGCCTCTTCTGACAATCCGGTTATTTTTATAAAACCCGATTCGGCTTTGTTAAAGGACAATAAACCGTTCTTTATACCTGATTTTTCAGAGGATATTCACTACGAGTTAGAAGTCGTAGTTCGTATAAATAGATTGGGTAAAAATATTGCAGAACGATTTGCCCATCGCTATTATGATGAGTTGACTGTAGGTATTGATTTTACTGCTAGAGATTTACAAAACGAACTTAAGGCTAAAGGGCTTCCGTGGGAATTGTCGAAAGGCTTTGATTATTCGGCAGTAGTTGGAGAGTTTATATCTAAAGAGGACTTATTGAATGATATAGGTAATGTAAGCTTTGAATTACATAAAAATGGGAATCAAGTACAACTTGGTAATACATCAGATATGATTCACTCCATCGATAAAATAATAGACTATGTGAGCCGCTTTTTTACATTGAAAATCGGTGATATTATTTTTACGGGTACTCCGGCAGGCGTTGGGCGTGTTGATATAGAGGATCATTTGGAAGGCTTTCTGGAGAATAAGAAGCTCTTTGATTTTTATGTGCGCTAACAACACATAATTTATATATGTTAAGACTAAAACTATTGCAGAAATATTTATATAAGATTTCAAACCTGTTTATTACTTTGGTGAATACACTACCAAAGACAGATATAATGATTAAATATAACAATATATATTTAAGGTCATTTATATTACTTCTTTTTTGTATTTGTTCTCTCTCTCAACTATCCGCTGTTGAAAATGATGGAAGTAGATATGCTCCAAATTCGGTATTGTCACAAGGTAAATGGTACAAAATAAAAGTGCCTGCTACGGGTGTTTATAAACTGACCTATGAGGAGTTGGCAGATATGGGGTTAACTAATCCTCAGAATGTGAAAATATACGGTTACGGAGGTTGGATTCTTGATGAAAATTTTACCAAACCTTATATAGACGATTTACCTCAGGTATCTATTTGGATGAGTAAAGATCCTGCCAGTTTTGGAAAAGGCGATTATGTTCTGTTTTATGCTCGTGCTGATATCAAATGGACTTATGACGAAGTGTTGAAAGAGTTTGTTCATGAGCAAAATCCATATTCATCAGATAATTACTACTTCGTAACAGAGAATACTGAGCAACCGAAGTTGATAAGTACAAAACCTTCAATATCTGGTGCTACTACTGTTGTAACGACTTTCGATGATTATTTTCTACATGAAAAAGAAGAGGTTAATTTAGCAGAAACAGGTCGTGAATTTTTCGGAGAAAGCTTTAAGACTAAAACATCTCAGGATTTTTTATTACCACTCGAAGGGGTAACAACTAATCCTATGGTAATCCGATATAATTTTATATCAAAGGCATTGCTTACGGCCGGACAATTGAGTGTCTCTCTTAATGGAGGAAAGGCTAAAATTCGCTATACGGATGTGAATAATGAATATTATACACATGCTACCACTATAAATGATACTATAGTAAGACGTAGTAATTTGCTAGGGAAAGATACTCTTAACTTGACTTATACCAAAGGGATGAGTACCGATAAGAATATTCACCTTAACTATATAAGAGTTAATTATAAACGTTACCTGAAACCTTACGGAGCAGTAACCCTCTTTAGAGATAAAACGAATAGAGAAGATATTACTTTTAGTATTTCAGAAGCAAATAGCTCTATTTTGGTTTGGGACGTTACTGGAAATTTTACTGTAAGTAAAGTCGATGCTGCTTTATCAGGGAGTACTTTAACTTTCGGTGCATCTAATTCCACAATACGTGAGTATGCGTTGATTGATCTTACTAAATCAATTCCATCGCCTGTTATTATAAAAGGAGCAATAAAAAATCAGAATTTACATGCTAGTGCGAATCCTGATATGATAATTATAGTACAACCTAGTTTGCAGTCGTATGCAGAGAAAGTTGCTGAATTACATAAAAAGGAAGGTTTAGTATCATTAATAGCCAATCCCGATGATATTTACAATGAGTTTTCGTCAGGAAAGCCGGATGCGACAGCTTACCGTCGATTTGTAAAGATGTTTTATGATAGAAGTACATCAGATGAAGATAAACCTCAGTATCTATTTTTGTTTGGTGGAGGCACTTATGATAATCGTTTTATTCAGCTTAAAGAGAATAAAGAATCGATGCTTTTAACTTTTCAGACAAGAGAATCTTTAAAAGAAACAGAGTCTTATGTTACAGATGATTACTTCGGGTTTCTGGGTGATAATGAAGGAGTTAAGCTAGAAGCTGATAAATTAGATATTTCAATCGGAAGATTACCTGCCAGAACAAAGGAAGAGGCAGAGAGTGCTGTTCAGAAGATTACAAGCTATATTCAAAATCAGAATATGGGAATATGGGAAAACCATATTACATTCATTGCTGATGATGCAATTTCCCCCAATTATACTTTGGAGGCAGAGCGTCGGCATATGCTTGATGCCGAAAGATTTGCGACTTATACGAATGTGAATCACCCTGATTTTATTGTGAATCGTATTTATCAGGATTCTTACGAAAGAGTAATAGAAGCAAATGGAGCGCGTTATCCAGATGCTACAAAGGCACTACTTGATAGAATAAATAGTGGTACACTTGCCCTTAATTTTATAGGACATGGCTCTACTACTTCGTGGACACATGAATATCTGCTTAGGCTTGCTGAGATTGAAGCCATGGATAATAGCAAATTACCCTTGTGGATCACTGCAACCTGCGATTTTAGCCGTTTTGATGCTACTGATATGTCGGGTGGTGAGATTGCATTACTTAATCCGAAGGGAGGGGCTATTGCCCTTTTCTCTACAGTAAGAGTTGTGTTTCAGATTGATAATACAAGAATAAATAATAATATAACAAAGCACCTTTTGGTTGCCAAAGAGGGTAAAGCGGCTCGATTGGGAGATATAATACGTAATGCAAAATTAGAATCTGATATTGCTACTGATGAGAATAAACTTAAATTTCTATTGGTAGGAGATCCGGCTTTACGCCTAAATTATCCGGATAAAACATATCGTGTAGAAGTCTCAGAAATGAATGGCTTAGATGCTAATGAGCCTGATATTAATATCCAAGCTTTAGATAATACAATTATAAAAGGACATATCGTTGATGAGAGTGGAAATATTGCTACTGATTTTAACGGAACACTCGAAACCGTAATATTTGATGCTGAGCAGACTTTAAAGACTCGTGGAAATACGCCTAAGGGAACCAGTGATGAAGTTGCAATGAGTTATAAAGATTTTACAAATATATTATTTTTCGGAAAAATAGAAATTAAAGATGGGGAGTTTGAGATAAACTTTATAGCACCCAAAGATATATTATATACCGGAGGAAAAGGTAAAATGAGCTTCTATGCTTATAATGTAGAAAAAGACAAAAAAGCTCAAGGCTCTTTCTTAAATTACACTGTAGGAGGAACAAATACAAATCTGCCCGAAGAAACTAATCCTCCTGTAATTTCAAATATGTTTCTTAATTCGCCCTCTTTTAAATCGGGTGATTACGTAAATCCTACTCCTATTTTCTTTGCAGATGTATCTGATGATACGGGCATAAATGTATCCAGCGGAATAGGGCATAATATGATTCTTACTCTGAATGGAAACAGAGAAATTGATATGACTCCTTATTTCGAAAATGAAGATAATTCTTCAAAGAAAGGACATATACGTTATCAATTCTCAGAGTTGGAAGAAGGTAATTATACTTTAGAATTTAGAGTTTGGGATGTTTGGAATAATTCGGCAACCCAATCATTAAACTTTATAATAAGTAACGATTTTCGTCCTGCCGTATATGATTTCCAGATATGGGGAAATCCGGCTAGAGATTATACACGCTTTGTTTTTAATACAAATACTCCAGGGTCTAATATTGATGTGAAGATATCTGTATATTCTTTGACCGGAGTTTTGGCTTGGGTACACGAGTCGAGTGGCGATGCTTTGAATCAATATGTTTATGAGTGGAATTTAACAGGCTCTAATGGAGGGCGTTTGCATCCGGGTGTTTATATTTGTACAGTACAAATAAGTATAGACGGAAAATTGTCATCAATAAAGAATCAGAAATTGATTATCTCAAACTAAAGATGCAGAATCACTGCTATTTTAGTTAAGGATATATTATATAAATAATCAGAACACAATTAATAAAACCAACGATAAAGCTTAAAATCGATGATGAAATTTAATAAGAAATATCTATTTACGGTGCTGTCTCTTTTTGTAGCAGTACTTGGATATGCACAAGAAATAGCTAATCCTCCGGTAACGGCAGTGCCTTCTTTAGCCATTGCACCCGATGCTCGTGCGGGAGGTATGGGAGATGTTGGTGCAGCTACCTTACCCGACCTTTATTCTCAACACTGGAATCCAGCTAAATATGCTTTTTTACAAACAAAGGCTGGAATCTCTATGTCATATACTCCTTGGTTGAGAAAAATTGTACAAGATATAGCAATGGTGTATGCTTCGGGTTTCTATAAATTTGGAAACGAAGATAATCAGGCAATAAGTGCTTCTATTCGGTATTTCTCTATAGGAGATATACCAACAGCCGATTTGAACGGTATGTTTGGAGCAAGTGTGTCTCCTTACGAAATGGCTTTTGATGTAGCCTATTCTCGTAAACTTACAGAGACATTCTCGGGAAGTGTTGGTTTGAGGTATATTCGTACCGATTATACCACATTTGAGGATGATGGTACTACTCCGGGTAATGCATATGCTGCTGATATTTCCGGATATAATGAATCGTATATTATGATTGGTTCAGCAGAAAGCTTATTAGGATTAGGTTTCAATATTTCAAACATTGGTAGTAAAATATCAATGGATGGTGGTGCAAACGAATATTTTATACCAACCAATATGCGTTTAGGTGCTTCTTTGACTTATCCATTGGATGAATATAATACTTTGGCTTTTAGCATGGATTTAAATAAACTCTTGGTTCCATCGCGTCCGGTTAGAGGCGATGAAGAGAGTATCGAAGATTTTTTGGAACGACAAAGGGCTGTGAATGCAACTTCGCCAATTAGTGGTATCTTTAAATCTTTTACCGATTCGCCATATGGACTTAGAGGTGAGCTGGAAGAAATAGCTTGGTCAGCCGGTGTAGAATATGCATACAATAATCAGTTTATGGTTAGAAGTGGGTATTTTCATGAAAGCGAAAGACAAGGTAATAGAAAGTATTTCACATTTGGAGCAGGATTCAAAATGAGTGCATTCCAACTAGATGCTGCTTATCTGATTTCGTCAGCAGAATCTAACCCTTTAGATCAAACGATCCGTTTTTCTCTTGGGTTTGATATGGATGGGTTAAGAGGCTTATTTAAATAGGCACAAAACAAATATTAGATTTATAATCTGATTGAATTGAATATTCATAATACTTATTGAAGAAATAAAATGAAAATACGTGTAGGGTTTGGATATGATGTCCATCGTTTGACAGAAGGTCGCGATTTATGGTTAGGTGGTATAAAGATTGAATATTCGAAAGGCTTAATCGGTCATTCGGATGCAGATGTACTTATTCATGCTATTTGCGATGCTTTACTTGGAGCAGCTAATCTAAGAGACATCGGGTTTCATTTTCCAGATACAGCAAAAGAATATAAAGATGTAGATAGTAAATTATTACTTAAAAAGACTTTGGAAGTACTTACTGAAAAAGGTTATCGAATAGGTAATATTGATGCTACAATATGTGCAGAACAGCCAAAGATCAATCCGCATATACCTCAAATGCAAAAAGTAATGGCAGAGATATTGAATATTGACACTGATGATATTTCAATAAAGGCTACAACTTCTGAGAAAATGGGGTTTGTAGGTCGCGAAGAAGGTTTTTCGTCTTATGCTGTTGCACTGATTGAGAAGATATAATAACTGAGACTTTAAATAATTAAAATATAATGGAACAAAAGGTGCAAATAGAATCTACAGCAGATGGCTCTCATACACTTTTTGTTCCTTCTCTTAACGAGCACTACCATTCGGTTAATGGTGCAAAGCAAGAATCTGAGCATATTTATATTAATACAGGGCTATTGCACTCAACCAAAGAAAAACTGAATCTTCTAGAGATTGGCTTTGGTACAGGTTTAAATGCCTACTTAACTTTACTTATAACTGAACAGACTACAAAGGATATTAATTACATAAGTTTAGAGTTATATCCATTATCCATAGATATAGTTAAAGGATTAAACTATGTAGAGAATAGTGATTCTAAATGTAAGAGTCTGTATTTGAAACTGCACGAAAGTGAGTGGAATTGTAAAAATGAGATAACACCATCTTTTTATCTAACAAAGATTCAAACAGATTTTAGTCAGCTAGACTCACCTATAAACTCCGATGTTCTATTTGATGTAATCTATTTTGACGCATTTGCTCCAGAGAAACAATCTGAAATGTGGTCTCAAGAAATATTCAACTATTTATATAGTAAAACAAATAAAGGGGGAATTCTTACTACATATTGTGCTAAAGGTGTCGTGAGACGTATGCTTCAACAAGCAGGATATTGTGTTGAACGTTTAGCAGGACCTCCAGGAAAACGTGAAATATTAAGAGCTGTGAGATTTTAGAGCTCCAATCTTATTGAATCCTATTATCTATTGATTTAATAATAGAGTCTAATTTATGCCCAACAATACCTGCTCCTTTTCCACTTAAATGATCTGCATCATAAAATAAGTCAATGTTATTATTTTCTTTAGTGTTACTAAAATCACAAAGTAAATTATAATAAAATACATTCTTATTATCTTCCAGATCCTTTGCTGTCGCATATAGCATATTCAATTGTTCTTCATCAAGAAGTTCAATAAAAGAAGGATGAGCAGGAAGTGTTACAAAAACAATTTTAGCATTTTTTCTCTTACCTATTTCAATAATCTTTTTTAAGCATTCTATATTCTCATTGTATAATGTATTGAGGTCTGCAGCTTTGTGAGAATCTGCTATTTCTTTTGAATTTTTCGTCAGGGCATCTAAACTCTCAGTAGGAGTTAGATAATTTAAACCAAGTAGTGTAAGATCTGATATTGGATTCTTTTGTTTATAGTAATAGTCCCATAGTATTTCAATATCATTTTGCATAGTATGGTCAAGAAACAATAACCTTTTTAAAGGGTTTTTTTCTGTACTTATCTTGTAGTATATATCATAATATTTAAGCCTCCATGTTTGAGGATGATATTTAAGTTTACTCCATAACGAGTGGTATGATAAGGGAACTATTACATACTCTAAAGTTCCTAACTCATCTTGGTATTTGTTGAGGATCTCATAATCGAGATCTAATGTTTGTGCGTAGTTTGCAATATTAAAGGTATTCTTTGAAAAGGAATTAGGATCAATGCCTGTGACCCCATGAGAACTACCCAATACTAAAACTTGGACATTCTCAGAGTTATTTTCCAGGTAATTAGCCTTAGACATATATGCATTAGGCAATTGGCATAGGAGGAACTCAATACCATATAGTGCTATTATAAAAGGAGCTACAAAAAGAAAAGTATATATAATATATCGTTTCATAGTTTAATTTTCTATTGCTTGCTGAGTGGCTATACTCTGATTCTCTATATCTTTTATGATAGAGTCTAGTTTCATTGTAAATTTCTCTGCACCTATATGACTAAGGTGGTCACCATTGGCAAAATCTTGTAAAGAAAGTTTTCGTCCGTCTTCTAGGAGATCAAGATAAAAAACATCCTTGCCATTTTCTAGATTATCCATCGTTTGATGCATGAGGCTTAATTGTTGCTTTTTTAAGTTATCAATATAAGTAGGATAACAAGGGATAGTGATAAAAAGAACTTTAGCTCCTTTATCATTCGCTATATCTATAATTCCTTTCAAATACTTCAAGTTTTCAGAATAGAGAGCATCTAGATCATTTACCGAAAAGTCTTTGGCTTTGGATTCTCCACTTTCCGATAGTGCTGATATATCTGTGGCTGGTGGAGCCGAGAAAAAACCCTCTTTAAAGTCTGGTAACAAAAGATCATTTTCCCAATAATATTGTTTTAAATTTTTCAATTTAACTTTTATCACATTATCAAAGAGTAAGAATTTTTTCAAGGGATTGTGTTCTATATCTATATCGAAATAGATATTGTTATATTTAGCCATCCATCTATAATATTTTAGTTCAGAAAGTTTAAACCAGAGAGAATGGTACGAGATAGGTACAATTACATATTCTAAGGCACTCAAGTCATCCTTATACTTATTCAGTAAAGAATAGTCTATATCGAGAGTTTGAGCACCTTGAGCTAGATTATAAGCTTTCTTAGAAAGATATTTAGGATCTATACCGTTAGCTGCATGCGAATTTCCTAAAATGAGAATTTTAATTTGAGGTAATTCACCTGTTATTGCTTTGGCTTTTGCCATATGAGTGTTAGGTATTCCTCTGAGAAAATGTTCCATGAGAACAATAGTTATGACAAAGGGTGCGAGGAATAATATTGTATATATAATAAATCTTCTCATTAAGTTAGAATTGGAAATAAATAAATGCTTCTTCGTGTCCAAAGTGAAGAAATATTAGAATTGCTATAACATAATAAAATCCCCAACGTAGATATTTATTTTTAAGACTACCCACTTTTTCAATAGCATAATTACCTTCTCTTCCAAGCCACTCAATCGCAAAGAATAAAATAATAAGTAATAACGTTTGTCTTGAATACATTGTAGGAAGGCTGAATAGTTCAACCGAAAAAACACCTTTTATATATGCAAATGCGTGATGAATATTTTCTGCGCGAAAAAAAATCCAAGCAAAACAGGATAATAAAAAGGTTAAAACGATTTGAGAAAGTTCTTTTATCGAAGGAAGTATTTTCCCTTGGGCTACAACGTCTAAATGTTTTCTATTCGATTTAAATATAATAGAAGGCAAAATAAACAAAGCATTAAGACCACCCCAAGCAAGGAAAGTCCAGTTGGCTCCATGCCAAAAACCACTAACTAAAAATATAATAAATGTATTGCGAATAGTTTTAGCCATACCACCTCGGCTACCACCTAGCGGTACGTACAGATAATCTTTAAACCATGATGAGAGTGAAATATGCCATCTTCTCCAAAATTCAGCAATATTTCTAGAGAAATAAGGGAAATTGAAATTCTTCAATAATTCAAAACCAAGTAAACGTGCTGATCCTAGAGCAATATCAGAGTATCCGGAAAAATCTCCATATATTTGAATTGCAAAAAATATAGCACCAAGAACAAGAGTGCTACCATGATATTGATCCGAATTGTTAAATATATTATTAGCTAATGCAGCACAACTATCAGCAATTACCACTTTCTTGAATAACCCCCAGAGTATTTGTCGCAAACCATCAATTGCTTTGCTATAATTAAACGACCGAGGTTTCTCCACTTGGGGTAATAGGTGAGTAGCCCTTTCAATAGGTCCTGCAACAAGCAAAGGGAAGAAGCTTACAAATAAGCTATAATTAATCCAGTTATGACAAGGTTTTATTTTATCATTATATATATCGAATACATATGAAAGTCCATGAAATGTATAAAATGATATACCAACAGGCAGAATTATATTCAAAGTTGAAAAATGAGGAGTTAAACCAATAGTCGCAAGTAATTCGGCAAAAGACTCTACAAAAAAATTGTAATACTTAAAGACGCCTAGAAAACCTAAATTTATACCTACACTTGAAATTAACCAGATCTTTTTGTGAAGTTGAGATTTTACTTTTGCGATTTGTAGTCCCGATACAAAATCTAAAATAGTGGAGAAGGCAAGAAGAAATACAAATCGCCAATCCCAGCAAGCATAGAAAAAATAACTGGAAGCAACCAGCATTATATTTTGTATTTTAAATGATTTGTGGAAAACAAACCAGTATAATATAAATACTATAGGTAAAAAGATCGCGTATTCAATCGAATTGAAAAACATATGATAAAATATAATGTTAGTTTAGTGAGCTATTTCGGCTGCAAAGATATTACAAATAATTGGAAGAATAATGTATCTAAGCCTGCTCCTATTAAGAATACAACAAATCTTTGCTTTTTAATGAAATTATTTAACAGAATTATCCACTTGATAATAAGGCCATTGAAAAAAAGATTCGATTATTTTCAAAAATAGTATATAAATTATTTGGAGTGTATTATAAAAGGGACTACTTTTGCACTCGCTTTACAACCGAGAGATGGTTGTTACCAGAAGCAAAAAGAAGCGATCATTGACAAGGTTATACATAAAAACAAAAACATAGCATTAGACGGGTAGAGACTAATTAATATTAGAATCTAACTTTATTTTCGTCAAGAACCTAGAG
>NZ_JADCLR010000026.1:0-128365 GCF_015233815.1 Dysgonomonas sp. GY617 | reverse complement strand
TCGGTTTAAGCCGTAAATACGAAGTAAGCTGTCCCGAACTGGACTTCTTAAACGATGTTGCCCGTCAGTGCGGAGTAACCGGCTCTCGTGTTATGGGCGGAGGTTTCGGTGGCTGTACCATCAACCTTGTAAAAGATGAATTACACGATGGCTTTATTAAACGTGCTACCGAAAGCTACGAACAAAAGTTCAAGATCAAGCCTAAAGTGTACGATGTCATTATTAAAGATGGTGCCCGAAAATTATAAATAATACTAAGCTTAAGTTCTAAATCTTTATTGTTTTGGTAAGTGCAATAACAATAAGAGGTTATAATTACAAAATATTGTAATCGATATTCTGTATTACTTATCAGCCTTTACCGATAGTCGATAAATTTTATTTATAATTGAGGTTTGACTTATTTAAATAATTGCTACTTTTGTTTTCTAAACAAAGCTCTTTATATCTGAAAAAAGTTTTTCATAAAGAGCTTTTCAAAATATAGGCTACATGTAGTATTTATAGCTCTGTTTCAGAGTGGTAATTATTAAATGTACTTGTACTTATCAAAACAATAAAAGGTCTGAGACCTTGAACTGATTAATTATAAATAAATAGTCCTATGCATAACTGGTTTGAGTGCAAAGTATCTTACGATAAGACAATGGAAAACGGAACTCTTAAAAAAGTTACCGAACCTTATTTAGTTGATGCTTTGTCGTTTACGGAAGCCGAAGCTCGTATTATAGAAGAGTTGAAGCCATATATTTCCGGAGATTTTACAATTGCTGATATCAAGAGAGCAAAATTAGCAGAATTGTTCTTTAATGAAAATGGAGATCGTTACTTCAAAACGAAGATATACTTTATCACTTTAGACGAAAAGAGCGGAACTGAAAAGAAAACAGCAGTGAGTATGTTAGCTCAGGCTTGTGATTTGAAAGAGGCCTTAGGAGTTATCGAAAAGGGAATGGAAGGTACAATGGCTGACTATGTTATTGCATCAATCAACGAAACTATGATTATGGATGTTTTCCCTTATGAAACAGCCGAAAAGACTAAAATAGAATATCTGAAAGAAGAGTAACTATGAGTATAAGTGCAAATTTAGATGCTGTTAGATCTTTATTGCCGGAAGGTGTAAAATTGGTAGCTGTATCTAAGTTTCATCCTAAAGAAGCTTTAGAGAAGGCTTATGATGCTGGACAGCGTGTCTTTGGAGAGAGTCGGGTGCAAGAGCTTAGCAGTAAGCAAGAGGTCTTACCAGAAGATATAGAATGGCATTTGATAGGACATTTACAGACTAACAAGATAAAGACTGTAGTGCCTTATATTCATACAATTCAGAGTATCGATAGTTGGAAAGTATTGTCAGAAATTGATAAATACGCATCTAAAGTCGATCGAAAGATAAATTGTTTGCTCGAAATATACATTGCTAAAGAAGATACCAAATATGGTTTTACTTTTGAAGAATGTAGAGATTTGTTAGCAAATGAGAATTGGAAGGCTTTAAAGAATATTCAGATTGCAGGTGTAATGGGAATGGCAACCAATACTGATGATGAAAATCAGATTAGGCAGGAATTCAGATCGTTAAAAACGTTTTTTGAGGAGCTTAAGCAGCAGTATTTTAAGGATGATTCTTGTTTCTGCGAAATATCTATGGGAATGTCTCATGATTATAAGATTGCCATCGAAGAAGGTTCTACTATGATCAGAGTGGGAACATCTATCTTTGGAGAACGAGAATATTAAGGTACAATGCCTTTTATTGCTTAGGTAAGTGAATAAACCGAAGCATGTTATGATTAAAATAATATTGCAGTAATATTTGCTGCCCTTAAATTGATAATAATCCATTAGTTTAATAATGGTCTTTTATTTTATCGCTTATGAACATACAACAGTTGGAATACATTATTGCGGTTGACAATCATCGTCATTTTGCAAAGGCTGCCGAGGCGTCATTTGTAACGCAACCCACATTGAGTATGATGATACAGAAACTTGAAGATGAGTTGGGGGTGAAAATCTTCGACCGTAGTCAACTACCTGTACAACCGACACCTATCGGGACTCAGATAATTAATCAGGCTCGTGTTATTGTGTCGCAAGTAAAGCAGGTTAAAGAAATAATACAAGAGGAAAAAGGGATTGTAAAAGGTGTGTTTAAGTTGGGAATTATTCCTACCATTGCACCTTATCTACTTCCTAAATTAATGCTAAGACACGAAGAAAACGGATACGATATAGAACTCTTTATAGAGGAAACTACAACGGGTCAGATTATAGATGCGCTTCTTAACGGATCGTTAGATGGAGCTATTTTGGCTACG
Source organism: Dysgonomonas sp. GY617 (assembly GCF_015233815.1). NCBI lineage: Bacteria > Pseudomonadati > Bacteroidota > Bacteroidia > Bacteroidales > Dysgonomonadaceae > Dysgonomonas > Dysgonomonas sp. GY617. The sequence continues at coordinate 126,044 of NZ_JADCLR010000026.1, read as the reverse complement.
CCATTGAAGAATGATAAGATAAAGGAGCATCCTATCTATTACGAACGATTCTATGCATATGTATCGCCTCGTGAGACATCGTTGTACGCTAAAAAAGAGCTTGAGGAGGATGATCTTAATATCAACCGCCTTTGGTTGTTAGAAGAAGTACACTGTTTCCGTAGTCAAATATTACGTATTTGTAACTTGCGTAAACGTAAAAGCTCTCACTCATTGTTTACGTACGAAGCGGGTAGCATCAGTACATTGATAAACATTGTGGATAATAATAGTGGTTTAACTATTATTCCTGAGATGGCTATTGAGCAATTGAATGAGAAACAAAAGCAAAATATCCGCCCATTGAAAGGTATATCTCCGGTGCGTGAAATTAGCTTGGTTACACGTAAAGAATTCTTGCGTGAGCGAGTTCTTGGTATCATTATAGATGAGGTTAAGAATTCAGTACCTCCCGCATTATTAAATGACGAATTAAGAAAATTTGTTGTAGATATTTAATCTACAATATATGAATATTAAAAAAGGAGATCAAATTGATCTCCTTTTTTATTTGTATAAAGTGTTCTGAATCTCTTTCTATTGGATGCCTTTTGTAATTCCTCTTTTTCGAATATCGTTCCATGTTTGGTTTAAATATGCGATTCTCGGAGAGATAAGGATAGGGTATATTTTGCTTATTTAGTCTTGTTTTATTGGCTCTAATTAAGTCTTAAGTTATAGGTTTTATGAGGCTTAAATGATGTTCTAATGTGCCTGTATTTGGGTGTTTTTGCTGTTTCTTTAGCTAGAATAAGTATGCTTTTAAATTCTCTTTTTAGATGTTTTGGAGTTGTATTTTACTATCATTTTACCTATTTGTGAAAACGAAAGATATAGTAATCTGTTTATGTGGATTAATTGATCGTTTTTAAAAATTATAGGTTTATAGATGACTGTGTATTTTGTTTTGATTATGTTTATAATTAGTTGATTATTATATGTTTTATCTTAATTTCTTTTTGTCGTATAATCTTTTGGATATCGATTGATAGACAATGATGCTAAAGAAGCAAAGTCCTGATGCAACTAAGAAAAGTACCTCAAAAGAGTAGATTCCGGATATATATCCACCTACTAACATGCCCAATGCTAAACCTAAATCGAAGCCTACTAGATAAGTAGAATTAGCTGTTCCTCTCTGATTGTTTTCTGCCATGTTAATATAGAGCGTTTGGAGTGCTGGAAACATCATTCCAAAACCTATTCCGATGAATAACCCCGATACACAAAAAGCAACGATATTATGAATTAGGGCAAAAGCCAAAAATGCGATAGCAACTATAGCCATTGCCGAAGTATTCACTAAATGGATATGTCCTTTATCTACCATTCGTCCTGAGAATATTCGAGAGAGTATTATTCCTCCAGCCCAGAATAAGAAGAAGATACCAGCATTTGGGATGTTTATTTGCTTCCCGTATTGAGCTACGAACGGTCCGATAGTACCCCAGGCGAAACTGGGTAGCAATTGATTCAGAAATATGGGCCAGGCAGGAAGTAAAAAGAAGCGGTCGAAAGATATCTTCTCTCGCTCTAATTTAGGACGTTCGGGTGCTTTAATGAACGATACGGCTATTATTCCCAATATCCCCATGAAGATGGCGCAATATAGGAGGGCTTGAAAACTGTAGTTCTGATATATATGTATTGCAATGAAAGGACCTATCGCCATAGCTACGTTCATGAAAGTGCCAAAGTATCCAATACCTTCGGCTCTTCGCTCTGACGGAACTATATCAATTGCTAAGGTGCTCGATGAGACTGTTGACAATCCCCAAGTAATACCATGAAAGAATCTTACGATTACAAACACAAATATGGTAACTGCATAAAAGTATCCGAAGAAGATAGCTACATAACAGATGAAACTTATCAGCAGTATTTTCTTTCGAGGATATAAATCTACCAAGTAGCCCGAAAAAGGTCTGATCATAAGAATGGCAATTGCGTAAGATGCAAGCACAATTCCAGTTTTAGTTTGGGGTACTCCTAAATGTTCGGTTATGTACAGAGGTATAGAAGGCATTAATAAATTAAAGGAGCATGCCATCAGAAAATTAGCTATACAGACATTTAGGTAGCTTAGAGTCCAAAGTCTGGGTTTAGAAGACGATTCCATACTTTATTCTTTATTGTCAGAGAATAATAATCAACAAAATATTTGTTTCTGTTTTACTTCACGAAGTTATAATCTTTTCTCGAAAGATGTGAGAGTTTATGAGAGGTAAAATGCTGATATTTTGTCTCTATCAAGAAAAAGACTTATTTTTGTTTACAATATCAATTTCAGAAAATGCAAGCATCACTTATACTTATTCCTGTGCCATTAGGCGAAACTTCTATTGAGCAGGTTTTGCCTGATTATAATAGAGAGCAGATTCTTCCTATAAAGTATTTTATTGTAGAGAATATACGTTCGGCACGCCGTTTCCTTAAAAAAACAGATTCTTCTATAAATATAGATGATCTTACATTTTATGAATTGAATAAGCATACTAATTTAGAGCAGATCGAAAGTTATCTGCAACCCATTGCTAATGGTAATTCGGTGGGAGTAATTTCCGAAGCAGGTTGTCCTGCTATTGCAGATCCCGGAGCGGATATTGTTGCAATTGCTCAACGAAAAAATATTAAAGTGATTCCATTGGTGGGACCTTCTTCCATCTTGATGTCATTAATGGCTTCTGGTTTTAATGGACAAAGTTTTGCTTTTCATGGATATTTACCGATTGATGGAACTGAACGTGCTAAAAAAATAAAGCAACTTGAGCAGCGTATATATAGCGAGCATCAAACACAAATATTTATAGAGACTCCTTATCGAAATCTTAAGATGGTTGAAGATCTTATGAAAAATTGTACTCCATCAACCAAACTTTGCATTGCGATGAATATTACTTGTGAGGATGAGTATATCAAAACCTTATCTATTAAAGAGTGGGCAAAACGTTTGCCTGATATGAATAAGAAACCTTGTATTTTTCTTATTTATAAATAAAGATTCTGCTTCTTTATTTTCAGAGAGGATGTAATCAATTGTTTATTTTCTGAAAGTACCTATTCGGCGAACAGCCCATTCGAAGTCTTCTCTCGCGATTTTAGCCTTGTTTTTCACTTTGGCTCTGTAATTATAAATGGTATTGACCGAATATCCCAAGAAGCTGGCTATTTTGTTACTATCGTTGATACCTAGTCGAATGAGTGCATATATACGGAATTCGGTATTGAGTACCTCGTCTTTCTTGAGAATAATATGTTCTTCATCGAGAAGCAGAGAATTAAACTTTTCGATAAAGTCGGGAAACAAATGTAAAAATATAGTGTCAAAATTGGTAAATAATTCTTTCAGCTCTTCTTCTTTCAGAATGTTGTCCTTAGTTAGCTTATATAGATTTTCGACCTGCTTGTCTTGAATTTTCTTATTAACCATCTTTCTAAAGGCATCTAATTTGTCTATATATTTGAGACATTCGCCCAAGAAATATCCAATATACTCTTCTTTAATCTGATTGGCTTCCGATACATCCGAATTGGTTTGCTGCAACTCTATATTGATGTTGTGTAACTTTTGATTGAGGGTGTTGAGCGCCAAATTAGATTCTTTGAGTCGTTTGCTTATTGTTACTCCCTTTCTCATCTGTTTATATACATAGCATATTGATATAATAAGGAGCACAGAAAGAAGACTTATAACTATGAGAAAGAAGCGAAGTTTTTGTTTTTGTTCTTCATTTTTTTGCTGATATGCCTTGTCAATAATCGTTTGAATATTTAATATTTCAGAACTTCTCACCCGTGTATTATAATCATTAATATTCTCTAGAGAAAAACGCACATAAGCGTATGCTCTATCTACATCGCCTTCTTGCATCAGCATATTAGCAAGAATGGGTATGGAGGCATTGTCTTTTATGGCTGACTGAATATCGGATATTGCAGATAAGATAAGATACTTCTTTTCGGAATCAAGATCTTTTATTTGTCGGTATAAGAGTGAACGGTGAAACGTAACAAAGGCATAGTCGGTTGTACCTATTTTTGTTAACTCCAATCTTCGGTCATTTATTTCGAGTGCTTCTGCAATTTTTCCGTTTTCTCGTAGTTTTGTTTCTTTTATCCGCAAGTATTCTTCCGAGTTTGGGGGAGCTATCATAAACAGAGTATCCATGTATGCATGCGACATTTTCCAATATTCATCTTTGTTTCGCATATTTTGCGAATATAACCTCAATCCCGAATACAGATAACGATAAGTAGAATAGTATTCTATCCGCTGCTGATTATCGAAATACTCTTTCTTGACGTCACCCATTAGTTTGCTAGCTTCCAGATACATTCCTAAGGCAACAAATAAATTGCTGAGTGTAATTGATGTTTCGTTTATTTTATACTGGTCTTTGAGCGAATAGGCTATATCTAAATTTCGATTTAGGTAAGAAATTGCAGAGTCGGAGATATAAGATTTATATTCCTTATATAGCGATTGATTGATGGCATAGAGTTGTTGTGGGGTATTATTCGTTTTCTTTTTTTCAGCTTTCAAATCATCTATCCTAAGATCTTTCAATTCAATATAAATATCGTTGTGCTTGATTTTGCTATCAAGTTCATTAAATAATGAGTCTAAGTCTATTTTGGCTGACAGAGTAGGGGTCAGTAGAAATAGGAGACCGGAGATGCATAGGATTTTTTTCATGTGAGTGTATGTGGATAGCAGGTTTATTGATCAAAGATATGTATTTTACAGAAACCTCACTTATATCGTTTATTTCTAATTTGACAGATTTATATAGAATTGCTTGTTTAAGCCTTCTTATATGTCATTAATAGTCTACTGTTAACCACCTAATGTCCACTTTTTCGCAAATATTAATAGACGTTTCTTGTTGATTAGTAGTGTGTTGCCTGTTTTAAGGATTCACTTTTTAAATAATTGGATGAAATTTCTGTTCTCATAGCCAATATTTTTGTAGCTCAACCTTAGTCCCTTTTCTATGGCTTTCATTTAATCGATAATCTAATTAATAAGTCTATTACTAATCAAATGAAAACGGAAACAGTCCTCAATTTGGCTGTCCGCGATGTTTAACTTTAAGACTAAATATTCATGAAAAAGAACAGAAAGAAAATCTTCCTGAGGAGTCGAAAGACCCTCCTTACCATGTTCACAATGCTTTTGTTTTTAGAAGCTTTTGCTCAGAATACATCCATCAAAGGAATTGTTGTGGATGCCTCTTCGCATGAACCCTTGATTGGCGTGGCTATCGTACAGAAAGGGATGACCAATGGTACGATCTCTGATATTGACGGAAACTTTACTTTAGAAGCCCCCTTGGGCAGTACTCTTGTTGCCTCGTATATTGGTTACGAGAAACAAGAGGTAAAAGCAACTGCTAACATGCGAATCGCATTGGGTGAAGACACTCAAGCTCTAAATGAAGTAGTAGTTGTAGGATTTGGTGTACAGAAGAAAGTAAACCTGACGGGAGCAGTAGGTACAGCTTCTGCCAAAGATTTTGAATCTCGACCTGTTTCCTCTGCTACCATGGCTCTGCAAGGTGTAGTCCCCGGGCTTAATATCTCGAATGCAGGAAAGGGTGGGGAACTTAATGCCAGTAAATCGATCAATATACGTGGATCGGGTACTATCGGCGACTTTTCGAGTGGCTCACCATTGATTTTGATTGATGGAATGGAAGGCGATATTAATACTATCAATCCGCAGGATATAGATAATATATCGGTATTAAAAGATGCGGCGGCAGCTTCTATTTATGGATCAAGAGCGCCTTTTGGTGTGATACTTATTACAACCAAGAAAGGTAAATCGGGGCGTGCTGTGATCAACTATAACAATAGTTTTCGATTTAATACTCCAATAAAGTTACCTAAGATGATGAGTTCGTGGGAGTATGTAAATTTCTACGATGATGCAATGTATAATAAGAATAATACACACTATTATACTGAGGAGTATAAACAAAAGGTAAAAGATTATTATGAAGGTAAATTGGCACCTAATGATGTTGCTAAAGCTCAAGGTAATGGCAAATGGGATTATGATTTTACATGGGGCAATGTGGATTGGCTGCAAGAATATTTTCGTGAATGGGCTCCTTCTCAGGAACACAATGCCAGCGTAAGTGGAGGATCTGATAAACTGACCTATTATCTGTCTGCTAATTATTTAGATCAAAGTGGGTTTATGCGTTATGGTACTGATAACTATAAACGTTACAACTTGACTGCTAAAATATCGTCACAGTTAACCAAATATGTACAACTTGATTATATGACTCGTTATGTACGTGCCGACTATTCTCGTCCGGCAGTAATGTACAACGATTTCTATAATAATGTGTTGCGTCGTACTCGTCCGGTTCGTCCGGTTTATGACCCTAATGGTTACTACATGTCGGATATCAATTATATAGGTGCATTGAAAGACGGAGGTAGACACAAGGATCAGAATGATGGATTGGTTCAACAAGGACGTCTTACATTTACTCCAATCAAGAACTGGAACATCATCGGCGAGATGAATGTGAAGATTGATAATAATTGGAACCACTGGGATCACAAAATAGTGTATTCTCACTATGCTGATGATCCGGAGAAAACATATGCGGCTACTATGACAGGATATAGCCAAAATGCAGTATCGGAGTATTCATACAAGTCTACTTTCCTGAATCCGAATATTTATTCGAACTATCACTTCAATTTAGATAAGCATGGTTTTGCTGTAACAGGAGGTTTTCAGAGTGAGCAGCAAAAGTACAGAAATGCAACAGCTCAACGCTCTGATATGATTTCGACAGATATGCCTGTTTTGAATTTGACAACTAACAATGTATCTAATTTTGGAATTTCGGGAGCTTACGAAGAATGGGCGAATGCAGGTTTTTTCAGCCGTGTAAATTATGACTTCGATGGTCGTTATCTTTTCGAAGGAAATTTGAGATACGATGGTTCGTCTCGTTTCCGTTCAGAGGATCGATGGATTCTGACTCCTTCTTTCTCTTTGGGATGGAATATGGCTCGTGAAGATTTCTGGAAACCTTTAGCAAACAAAATAGAGACTTTTAAATTTAGAATGTCTTATGGGTCTTTGGCTAATCAAAATACAAACAGTTTGTATCCTACTTACCGAATCATAGATGTTAATTCGGCTAATGGTAACTGGTTGATCAATGGAGCTAAACCTAATACAGCAAATGCTCCTAAGCTAGTAACATCTACATTGACATGGGAGAAGGTGAAAACAACCAACTTTGGTTTTGATATTTCTTCTCTCAATGGACGATTGACCGGTTCGTTTGATTATTTCGTACGTAAGACCGAAGATATGTTAGGTCCAGGTATCGAACTTCCTGCCAGCTTGGGAACAGATGTTCCTCGTACGAATAATACAGACTTGAAAACTACGGGATGGGAGTTGCAAGTAGAATGGCGTGATCGAATTCAAGATTTTAGCTATGGTGTACGTTTGAATTTATCTGATGCACGAAGTAAAGTGTTACGCTATGGTAACCCTACCGGAAATTTAGGTACATACCTCGAGGGTGAATGGATAGGCAATATATATGGTTATACTACTTTGGGTATAGCTAAGACTGACGAAGAAATGAAAGCACACTTGGCTACGATGCCAAACGGAGGTCAGGATGGATTGGGTAGTCAGTGGACAGCCGGAGATATTATGTATGCAGATTTGAATGGTGATGGCAAAATAAGCAATGGAAGCTATACGCTCAATGATATGGGTGATATGAAAAAGATAGGAAACAATACGCCTCGCTACTTATTTGGCTTTAATGTGAATGCAGCCTGGAAAGGGGTTGATGTACAAATGTTTTGGCAAGGTGTGCTTAAACGTGATTACTGGCCTGGTGATAATAATATGACATTTTGGGGTGTAACAGATGGCGAATGGTGGTCTACTTCATTCAAGGATCATCTTGATTATTTCCGTACATCAGACAATCCTCTGGGTGAGAATCTAAACTCGTACTATCCTCGTCCAATATTCAATACTAAAAATAACAAGGTGCAAACTCGCTATTTGCAAAATGCTGCTTATGGGCGATTGAAGAATCTTCAATTAGGATATACTTTCCAGAAGAAATTGACAAATGCTCTGAAACTTCAAAACTTAAGAGTGTTTTTCTCAGGAGAAAACTTGCTGACTATAACCAGTTTGTCAGGCACAATGGATCCCGAAACCGTAGGTATCGGAATTCAAGACAATAGTCAAGCAAACAGTACTGTTTATCCTCTATCTAAGACTTATTCATTTGGTCTGAGTGTTAACTTTTAATGTAATGAAACGATGAAAAATAATAAATATATAAAAACTACAAAGAGAATATTGTTGGGTTGCTCCTTCATGGCATTGCTCAGTTGTAATGACTATTTGGATATAACACCGCCATCGTCTGTATCTCCCGAAAAGTATTTGTTAGAAGAGAGTCAATTGGCAGCCTATACTATTAGATATTACCTCAACGGACCGGGCGAATCGGCAGATAGCTATTTCCCTACAATAAATGCACTGTATGGAGCAGATATGGGAACCGATAATGCAACAACCCGTGAATCGAACAATCGTTATTTACCGGGTCAGTGGAAAACTCCTGCGAATGATGGTGACTGGGATTTCGGACGTATCTACCCACTCAATTATTATTTGGAGAATGCAGTGGCAAATTTTGAAGCTGGTAAAATATCGGGCGATGCTACTAATATCAAGCATTATATTGGTGAGGGGTATTTCCTTCGGGCTTATCAGTATTATTACCGATTACGTAAGTTGGGAGACTTTCCTATTCTGGATAAAACTTATCCCGATGATCAAAGTATCTTGGTTGAAATATCGAAACGTAGACCACGTAATGAAGTAGCCCGATTTATATTGAGCGATTTAGATAAAGCGATTGAATTACTAAATAATAGTCCTGTAGGCGGTAAAGTACGTATTACTAAAAATGCGGCTTTGGTGATGAAGGCAAGAGTTGCCTTATTCGAAGGTACTTGGGAAAAATATCATGCAGGAACACCATTAGTACCTCTGGGTAGCGGATGGCCGGGAGCTGATAAAGATTATAACAAAGGCTATCAGTTCCCTAGTGGTAGTGCTGATGCCGAGATTAAGTTCTTCTTAGATCAAGCAATAAGTGCGGCAGGGCAGGTAGCAGATGCTATTCCTTTGGTTACAAACAACAAAGTACTTAGAGAGTCTACATCTCAGGCAGTGAATCAATATTACGATATGTTCTCGTCTACCAATCCGAGTTCGTATGGTGAGGTGTTGATGTATCGCCCTTACAATGCAGATATTAATGTCGGTTCAGATTACAATCACCATATCTACTACGGCTATGCACGGGGTTATACTCATCAGATGGAACAGTCGTTTCTAATGGAAAATGGTCTTCCTGTATATGCTTCGGGCAGTAACTATGCAGGCGACGATTATATTCAGGACACGAAAGTAAACAGAGACTGGCGTTGGAAATTATTTATGAAAGCACCGGGTGAAGTAAAAACCTTTATCAATACCATCAATATTGAGAAGTTTGATCAGGCTCCAATGATCTATTCTAATGATGTGAAATATTCTACATCTACCGGTTATTTGATCGGAAAAGGTTTCTCTCACGACTTCAAGAATCAAGAATTGAATAAAGATGCTACTGCTCCCATTATTTTTAGAGCAGCCGAAGCTTATCTTATTTATATGGAAGCTTATTATGAGAGAAATGGTAAACTTGATAGTAAAGCCGATAGCTATTGGCGTGCTATTCGTACACGTGCAGGTGTAGATGCCGATTATTCTAAAACTATTGCAGCTACCGATCTCAACAAAGAGATGTTGAACGACTGGGGTGTATATTCTCACGGAAAAATGATAGATAGAACTCTGTATAATATCAGACGTGAACGCAGATGTGAGTTTATCGGAGAAGGTGTACGCTACGATGACCTGCTTCGTTGGAGAGCAATGGATCAGTTGAACGGTTTTCAAATAGAAGGTTGCAAATTGTGGGGTCCGATGAAGGATAAATACGATCAGTCTAAACTGATTTATGGAGTTGATGACAAGAAGAATACAGTGTCGTCTCCAACGTTGAGTTTATACACTCGTCCTTATCAGGTATCAACAGCCAATTTGTATTATAAAGGATTGTTTTTTACGGAGGCACACTACTTGTCGCCTATTGCTATCAAGCATTTCTTGTTAACGGCAAATGATGGTCAAACGATATCTACATCTCCTATTTATCAAAATCCGGGATGGCCGACAGTTGCCAATGAAGGTGCACTGAAATAATAAATTAGAAACTAAATTAAATCTGTCAATCTTGATTGGGTAGAGAACTAAAAGTAAAGAATCTTTATCCAATCAAGATATACAGAATAGAAAAAAAGGAAAAGATCTAAGGCTTCAAAACCTTAAATCTTTTTTAGTTGGAAACGTTGTTGATTGATCTATGAAAAAAATATCTATACTGATACTTGTCTTGTTTATTTCCTTTTCGCCAATATATGCACAATGGCTATGGGATATTAATAAACTGAACGAAATAAAGAGTAACAAGCATACATTCACTTATGCAAATGCTTATCAAAATATACTCCATCAGGCAGAAAAAGAATTGCAAGGCGGCGTATATTCTGTAACATTCAAGGAGATATTACCTCCAAGTGGTAATAAACACGATTATGTAAGCTTGAGCCGCTATTGGTGGCCTAATCCTGATGCGCAAGACAATTTGCCGTATGTGTTTAAAGATGGACAATCGAACCCCGATTTGGATAAGTATGACCGTAATCGTTTAGGTGAAATGTGTTCGGCAGTCAATACACTATCTCTGGCTTATTTTTATAGCGACGACCAGCGTTATGCCGATAAAGCAGTAAAATTGCTTCGTACTTGGTTCTTGAATAAGGACACAAAAATGAATCCTAATCTTAATTATTCTCAGTTTATACCCGGAAGAGATGGCTCCAAAGGGCGTCCCGAAGGGTTAATAGATTCTTATTCTTTTGTGTCGATGTTGAGCAGTGTAGAATTGCTTAAGGGATCATCAGCTTATACCTCTCAAGATGAGGAAGGGTTGAAGTTGTGGTTTGCCACTTTTGCTAAATGGTTGCAAACAAGTCCACAGGGTAAAAAAGAAGATTCAGCGAAAAATAATCATAGTACAGCATACGATGCTCAATTGGCTACTTATTTGCTTTTTGCAGGAAAGAACAAAGAAGCAGAAAAGGTTATAGATGCATTTCCTGCCAAAAGAATTTTCACTCAGATAGAACCTGATGGAAAACAGCCGAATGAGTTGTGGAGAACCTTAGCATTTCATTATTCGCAGTATAACCTAAGTCATATGATAGATTTGGCAGCCACTGCTAAAAAAGTAAATAGAGATTTATATAGTGCAGTATCTGCTGACGGAAGAAGTATTTATGGTGCAGTAGATTATTTAGCTTCATTTTTAGGTAAAGAAGTATCTGTGTGGCCTTATCAGCAGATAAGTGGATGGGAAGATTCAAAGGCTAATTTGTGCAACGATCTTTATCGTATTGCGTCGAGCGATCCTTCTCGAAAAGATTATTTGCAATTATATAATAAATATAAGCAATTGAATCTATCGGACAGAAATCTATTGCTCTATGGAGGAGAAGATCCAATTAAAGCGATGTTTGATTTTACAACAACACAGTTCGATTATGCTCTTAAGTGTGTAGATGAAGCTATGCTTTCGGTTAAAGGCAATCAGATAATACCTCGTTCTATCAATAAAGATGGAAGTTTGCACATGGTAAACCCTCGTGATTGGTGTTCGGGGTTCTTTCCCGGTTCGTTGTGGTTTGTATATCAATATACAAATGACCCGAAATGGAAAAATGAGGCTGATAAATTCAGTATGTTGATAGAAGAAGAGAAATACGACAATACATCGCACGATGTTGGCTTTAAAATGTATAACTCTTTTGGTAATGGATACAAACTGACTAATAATAATGATTACAGAGAGGTGGTGATTCAATCGGCAAAAACATTATCGAAACGCTTCAATAGTAAGGTGGGCGCTATTCGTTCATGGGATTGGAATCGTCAGGTATGGCAATATCCGGTGATTATAGATAATATGATGAACTTGGAATTATTATTCGAAGCATCTAAATTGACTAATGATCCTACATATAGCAACATAGCAATTGCTCATGCAAAAACCACATTGAAGAATCATTTCAGAGACGACTTCTCTTCTTATCACGTTATTGACTACGATACCATTAGTGGTGAGGCTATTAAGAAACAAACTTTTCAGGGGTATTCCGATCCTTCAGCATGGGCAAGAGGCCAGGCATGGGCTTTGTATGGTTATGTAATGTCGTATCGTTATACGCAAGATTCCGAATTTTTGGATCAAGCTAAAGGTGTCACTCACTTCGTTTTCACTAATCCTACTTTACCTGCTGATATGGTTCCCTTTTGGGATTTTAATGATCCTTCAATACCTAATGCTCCTAAAGATGCTTCGGCAGCATGTATAATTGCATCTGCATTGTATGAATTAGCAGGATATAGTCCCCAAAATAAAGAACAATATATAGCTTGGGCTGATCAAATGCTGGCGAGTTTAATTGAGAAATACCGAGCTGAGGAGAACTCAACCCAAGGCTTCTTATTATTACACTCAACAGGGCATCTTCCTGGAAACAGCGAAATAGATGTGCCGATTAATTATGCTGACTATTATTTTCTGGAGGCATTATTGAGAAGAAATAATCTCGCTTTGTAATGAAATCTTTTAAGTAAAACCATAATACCTAAAATTAAATGAAGAGAATTAGCCTTAATTTTTGTTGTTGCGTGTTGTTTGCAATACTCTTTGTGAGTTGTAAAACTGAAGCCACAAAGCAAGACTTACCTGCCGAAGCTTTTGTAAGGGTGAGCGGACAGGATCTGATAATGCCTAATGGTGAGAAATTGTTTATAAAAGGAACCAATCTGGGTAATTGGATGAATCCTGAGGGATATATGTTTGGTTTTAACAAGACCAATTCTCCAGGACGAATGAATCAGATGTTTAGTGAACTTGTTGGACCTGATTTGGCTAAAGAGTTTTGGACAGAATTCAAGAATAATTATATCACATTAGATGATATTGAGTTTATAGCATCTACCGGAGCAAATACTATCCGTTTACCGTTTCATTACAAGTTATTTACCGATGAAGATTATATGGGTATCACAGGTCAGCAAGATGGGTTTGCCCGTATAGATACGCTAATTAGCTGGTGTAAGAAAACCAATTTGTATTTGATTCTTGATATGCACGATGCTCCCGGAGGACAAACCGGTGATAATATTGACGATAGTTTCGGTTATCCTTGGCTGTTAGAGAGTGAAGCATCACAAAAACAGTTTTTTGAAATATGGACTCGTATTGCCGATTATTACAAAAACGAGCCAATCATTTTAGGATACGAATTGGTTAATGAGCCTATTGCTCCTTACTTTCCTAATATGGAAGAGTTGAATGCAAAATTGGAGCCTCTATACAAAAAAGCGGTTGCTGCAATTCGTACAGTAGACACCAATCACATTATTTTGTTGGGCGGTTCGCAATGGAATGGGAACTTCAAGCCTTTTACAGATTCTAAATTCGATGATAAGATTATGTATACCTGCCATCGTTATGGTGGAGAGCCTACCAAAGAAGCTATCCAATCTATAATTCAATTCAGAGACAGTGTTAATCTACCTATGTATATGGGCGAGATAGGTCATAATACCAACGAGTGGATGGCATCATTCTGCAAGGTAATGGAAGAAAACAATATTGGTTGGACATTCTGGCCTTACAAGAAAATCGATGGATCGTCGTTTGTGGGTATTACTCCTCCTGCCGGATGGGATAAGGTTGTGGCTTTTTCGGAAGCAGTGCGTGGCACATACAAAGAGATTCGTGATGCTCGTCCTGATCAGAATGAGTCGTGGAAAGCAATGCAAGGGTTTGTTGAAAACAGTAAATTCAAAAATAACGTAATTCAAAAAGATTACATCAAAGCATTGGGTTTGAAGCCTGAATAATATTTGTAAATCGGATATTATGCAGTTAAACAGTTAATAACCTTAAATATATATAGACGATGAAGATAATCAAAAGCACAATATTGGCAGGTGCACTACTGCTCTGCTGTTCATTGCTAGCACAGCAGAGGCCTGTATATCTTGACCCGAATGCCGATATAGAGAAAAGAGTAGAAGATGCACTGTCTCGCATGACTTTAGAAGAAAAGGTTGCGATGTGTCATGCACAATCTAAGTTTAGTTCGGCAGGAGTTCCCCGATTGGGTATTCCTGAGAATTGGACATCCGATGGACCACACGGAATAAGAGCCGAAGTGTTTTGGGATCAGTGGAATCAAGCAGGATGGACTAACGATTCTTGTATCGCCTTTCCGGCACTCACTTGTTTAGCTGCAACATGGAGTCCTGAGATGTCAGCACTTTATGGAAAGGTAATAGGTGAAGAAGCTCGCTATCGTAACAAGAATATACTATTAGCTCCCGGTGTTAATATCTATCGTACGCCACTCAATGGTCGTAACTTCGAATATATGGGTGAAGACCCGTTTTTGGCATCTAAAATGGTTGTGCCTTATATACAGGGAGTTCAATCGAATGGTGTTGCGGCTTGTGTAAAACACTTTGCTCTGAATAATCAGGAGGTAGATCGTCATACTGTGAATGTTAATGTAGATGATCGTACATTGTACGAAATTTATCTGCCTGCTTTCAAAGCCGCTGTGCAAGAGGGTAAAGCATGGGCGATAATGGGAGCATATAACAAATACAAAGGACAATGGGCATGTCATAATCAGTATCTTTTGAATGATATTCTGAGAGATGAATGGAAATTCGATGGAGTTGTAGTTTCAGACTGGGGTGGTGTGTCAAATACCAAAGAAGCTATCTATCATGGGCTTGATATGGAGTTTGGAACATGGACTAATGGACTTAGTGAAGGAGCTAGTAATGCTTATGATAATTATTATTTGGCTCAACCCTTTCTCAAGCTATTAAAATCGGGAGAGGTGAAGGAAGAAGAAGTCGACAAAAAGGTTCGCAATATTCTGCGTATGGTTTTTCGTACCAATATGAGTGCAAATCGCCCTTCGGGTTCTTTCGGAACTCAGGAGCATGCTTTGGCTGGAAAGAAAATTGCTGAAGAGGGTATTGTGTTGTTGCAAAACAAAAATAATGTACTTCCTATCGATTTGAGTAAAACAAAAAAGATAGCCATAATAGGCGAAAATGCTATAAAAGCGATGACTGTAGGAGGTGGAAGTTCTTCGTTAAAAGCGAAATATGAAATATCTCCTTTAGATGGTATCAAAGCCAGAGTAGGTTCTCAAGCCGAAGTTATCTATGCCAGAGGTTATGTAGGCGAAAAAGGACAGAAGCAAGATGGATTAAGTGCTGGAGATACTTTCGATAATCGTAGTTTTCAAGAACTATTGGATGAGGCTTTAAGTGCGGCTAAAGAAGCAGATATTGTTTTGTTTGTTGGTGGGTTAAACAAAAATAAACACCAAGATAGCGAAGGAGATGATCGTCTGGGGTTAGGCTTGCCTTACGAACAAGACAAAATAATCTCAGAACTGGCTAAAGTGAACAAAAATATAGTAGTCGTAAATGTTTCGGGCAATGCGGTTGCCATGCCTTGGGTGAATGAAGTGGCATCTATTGTTCAGGTATGGTATTTGGGTACAGAAGCAGGCAATGCTATTGCTTCGGTACTTGTGGGAGACGTTAATCCATCGGGTAAATTACCTTTTACTTTTCCGGTGAAACTGGAGGATAATGGAGCTCATGCGCTGAAAGAATATCCAGGAGTAGACAATGAGGTTACTTACCGAGAAGGCATTTTTGTGGGATACCGTTGGGCTGATAAAGAAAAGATAAAACCTTTATTTTCGTTTGGTCATGGACTTAGTTATAGCACCTTTGCTTACGGGAAAGTTTCTGGTGATAAGAAAGAAATGGGCATAAACGACCAAGTAACACTGAGTATAAACGTGAAGAATACGGGTAGTCGCGATGGTGCCGAAATAGTGCAATTGTATATTAGCGATCTTAAATCGTCTTTACCACGTCCGGTAAAGGAATTGAAGGGATTTGAGAAAGTATTCTTAAAAGCGGGTGAAGAGAAAACAGTATCCTTTACCATCGATAAAGAAGCATTGAGCTTTTTTGATGCTGATAAGCACGATTGGGTTGCCGAGAATGGCGATTTTGAGGCTCTGATTGGAGCATCGTCAACCGATATTAAAAGTAAGATTTCATTTAGTTTGAAATAATTTCCGCTTTTTATTTAATTTACTAGTATGACAGGATTCAGGAAATTATGCTTGAATCCTGTTGTCATTTATCAATTTTTAGACTTCGAACTTATATTTTATATATCTTTATATTGAAACCAAAAGCACAAAGAACATGAAAAGACACTTTACATTATTTATTTTATGCTTGTTATGTTATATTTCGAGTAGTCCGTATCTTCAAGCCAATCCACCTAAAGTGGTTATTGCTTATGTCACTTCGTGGACAGAAGATATGCCCGATCCTCACTATATCACACATATCAATTACGCTTTTGGGCACGTCTCCGATACTTTTGATGGGGTCAGAATTGATAATGAAAATCGATTGAAAGAGATAGTAGCTATGAAAAAGGAAAATAAGTCGTTGAATATCCTGCTTTCAATAGGAGGATGGGGTAGTGGACGGTTTAGCGAAATGGCAGCAGATGAAGCTAAACGCAAATCTTTTGCTAAAGATTGTCAACGTGTAGTCTCTCAGTTCCAACTCGATGGAATAGATATCGATTGGGAATATCCTACATCGAGTGTGGGTGGTATATCGTCCTCTCCCGATGATACTGAAAACTTCACTTTATTGATGAGAGATATTCGGGCTGCCATAGGTGATAACAAATTGTTAACAATAGCCACTGCTGCTAATGGTAAATATATTGATTTCAGATCGGTAAGTAAGTCTCTCGATTTTGTTAATATCATGTCATATGATATGGGTAGTGCTCCTTGGCATCATTCAGCCCTCTATAAATCAGAAAATGTACGTCAATCGGCAGATGAGGCTGTACAAGCTCATATAGCTGCGGGTATGTCTCCCGACCAATTGGTGTTAGGTATTCCTTTTTATGGACGTGGCACAAAAGATTTTGCAGACTTTATAGACTATAAGAAAATAATAAAACTAGACGACAATTATATCAGGCAATGGGATGTACAAGCCCAAGCTCCTTATATTTCGGATAGTGCGGGAGCTTTTATCTGTGGATATGAAAATGAGCAGTCGATAAAACTCAAATGCAATTATATTAAAGAGATGGGGTTACGAGGTGCTATGTATTGGGAATATGCAGGAGACGATGCTGATGGTACATTACGTAAGGCTGTATATAGGGGTGTAGTGGATAAATAATAAAATGGTTATGAATATTCGTATTGTTTTTATTGTTTTGTCTATTTGCTTACTTGCTGTTTTTGAGATGAATGCCTCGGAAGGAAGCTCTGCTGAAAAGGAAACCTTCAAAGTATTGGTGCTAACCGAAAGGGGAGGACAGCATGGAGGTTTTACTGATGCTGCACTCAGTTGGTTGAGTGAGAAGAGTGTGGAGCTCAATTTCGAATTTACCGAGATTAATAATACTCAGAATATTACTAAAGAATATTTGTCGGAATACCAAGTGTTTTTGCAACTCGATTTTCCACCCTATACATGGACAAAGGAAGCTGAAACAGCTTTTGTTGACTATATTGAAAATGGACGAGGAGGCTGGGTTGGCTTTCATCATGCTTCTCTTTTGGGCGAATTCGATGGCTATCCTTTATGGCAATGGTTTTCTGACTTCTTGGGAGGTATTAAGTTTAAAAACTACATTGCTCCTCTGGCTTCGGCAACAGTAAGAGTGGAGGATAGAGAACATCCAATTATGAAAGGGGTACACGATTCTTTTCTGATACCTAATGATGAGTGGTATACTTTCGAAGTCAATCCTCGCCGTAATGTAAAGGTATTGGCACATGTGGATGAATCTACTTACCAGCCGAAATCGGATATTAAGATGGGCGATCATCCTGTAATATGGATCAACGAAAAAGTAAAAGCCCGAAATGTTTATTTTCTAATTGGACATAGCAATTCGCTATTTGCATCCGAAGACTTCACGACTATGTTTCGCAATGCCTTGTTATGGGCATCTGAATAAATAATGATATAAATATTGATTATGAAAAATACAAAGGTGATTATTCTTACCTTATCTCTCTTTATTCTGAGCTTATGCTTACATGCGCAGATTCCAGATAATTATCCCGGTAATTACGCATCTAAGCCACGATTCAAGGCTTTGGTGTATTGGACTACTAATGCCGAAGAGGCACATGTTGATTTTGCCAAAGAAGGACTCAGTTTTTTTAAGCGACTCAACTATGGCGATGGCTTTATATTGGATGTAACCGATACTTTTTCTGGATATACTTATGAGAAACTTAAAGAATACGATATTGTAATTATGCTCAATGGGTATCCCGAATCTGAAGAACAGCGAGCAGCTTTCGAAAAGTATATGGAGAATGGTGGTGGCTGGATGGGATTTCATGTGTCGGCATATAACGACAAGAATACTAATTGGCCGTGGTTTGTTCAATTTCTGGGTGGTGGAGTTTTCTATTGTAACAACTGGCCTCCACAACCGGTAAAATTGGAGATGGACAATCCCTCTCATGCTGTGACTAAGAATTTACCCGTTTCGTTTATTGCTCCTGAGAGCGAATGGTATCAATGGTTTCCAAGTCCGAGGTTGAATAAAGATGTTGAAGTATTAGTAAGTATTTCGGAAGACAATTATCCATTAGGTATAAAAGATGTAGTTACTCATGGCGATTGGCCTATTGTGTGGACTAATAAAAAATATAGAATGATATATCTCAATATGGGGCATGGTGATGATGAATTTACTGATGCTACTCAGAAGCTATTATTCATCAATGCTTTCAAATGGGTGTTAAGTTCGAATAAAAAAGGTGACCCTTTTAAGTAAGGAGGTCATAGATCTATTTATATATAATAGCAACAATTGGTTATGATAAAAAATGGAGTGAATGATTTTTCTCAACGAAATCATGCAATAGATATGCTTAGGGCAGTAACTATGCTATTGATGATTTTTGTGAACGACTTATGGACTGTGAGCGATGTTCCTGCATGGCTGGGACATGCTGCTTTAGGCGAAGATATGTTGGGCTTGGCAGATACTGTTTTCCCTTGTTTTCTGTTTTCAGTAGGAATGTCTATCCCTTTTGCCATCGAAAGACGTTTTTCGAAAGGCGAAACAGGGGTGAGTACAGTTGCTCATATACTTAGTCGTACTGCTGCACTTCTGATCATGGGCGTGTTTATTGTTAATACCGAAAGTGGTGTTTCTTCTTCCACAGGTTTGTCTCTTCCTGTTTACCGTTTACTTATGGTTGCAGGCTTTTTCCTTATATGGAATATATATAGAAGGACGGAGAAAGAGTCTGTTCGAAACTTATACGCAGGTTTGAAAATCTTAGGAATGATCATTCTACTAATTCTGGCAATTATATTTAGGGATAATGACGAAGGTGTATTTTCTGCTCGTTGGTGGGGAATCTTAGGGCTTATTGGTTGGACATATTTTTTGTGTGCATTCATATACTTATTTAGTCGCGACAGATTAAAATATCTGTTCGGTGCTTGGTTGCTATTTGTTCTCATTTGTATATTGCTCTCTACAACGAGAGAGGGAATAGCTATTCTAAATTTGCCTAGTGGTAATTTCTTCAATCAAATATTAAGCATATTACATGTTGGTAATGGCGCACTGCCTGCATTTACTATGGGTGGTATGTTGCTTTCTGTTATAGGAGTGAAGTATGCCGAAAAAATAAAAGAGAAGCCTTCTCAATGGATTCTTGGAGGGATTGCAGCGAGTTTACTATTTTGTATTGCAGGATTTGTCTCACATCAATATTGGATTATCTCGAAACTCAGCGAGACACCTAGTTGGGTATTTTATTGTTTAGCTATTGGTGTCGGGGCTTATTTCTTTCTATATTGGCTCGACAAAAAAGATCTTACTGGTTGGTTCAAGTTTATAGAGCCTGCCGGAACCGCTACCCTTACTTGCTACTTAATACCCTATATTTTGTATAGTATTTTTGCTTTGGTAAATATTAGTTTACCCCAATGGGCTAAAGTGGGTACGATGGGTGTACTCAACTCTATTGTATTTTCTTTCTTGGTGATTGGCTGTACTTATTTATTAGGCAAGATACATATCAAATTAAAGATATAATGCTTTGGGAAGGGAGTTGTTTTTATGACTCCTTTCCATCATATAATCATTCCTTAACTGACTCTTCTAATTCTCTAAAAGATATTTTAGATTTATAGTTGAACTCTTTGATAGGCCACGATTGAAAAATAGTGTCTACGTTGAGATTCAACTTCCGTATGGCTTCATACAGTCCTTTTTGTCTGTTGCTTACTTTGCCTGGTGCTCTGCCATCGCTAGGTATCCAAACTAAATCCCCTTCAAAAATAATCTTCTCTTTAGGGAAATAGAGTATAATATAATCTTTAGTGTGATGTGAGTCTTCTCCTATATTGATAACTTGCATCGAATAATTATCATCGGTAATCGTCCTGCTTTCTCCTAGAATATTTACATTGAGTCTTTTTCTGTCTAACTCTAAGCTGTCAGGCTTAAGCGTCCGCGGATTTCTAGTCAAATAAGTGAGATAATCGAAATCCCCCATTGATGATAGAATATTTGCTCCTTCATGTATAAATGGTCTTACACCTCCGAGATAATGAGGATGGTGGTGTCCAAAAACAAAAAACTTAATTGGTTTATCAGGGAACGCTTTCTTTATCTCGTTAATAATCATCTCTCCGTTTTTACTATTCAGGGGAGCTTCTGCAACCAATAAGAAATCTTTAAATTCTACTACCAAATTTTTACTATCGGTATGTTCTAAATATAAAAAGTAGATGTGGTCGTTATATTTCTCTAAGCTTATAGATGTATTGTCGTGGAGACTTTCTTTGAGAGTGTATTTGAGAGGAACTGTAAGTAATACAGGTAGCTTATTTTCGATTTTGAATGAGTTTATAGAAATAGAGTCTCTTAACTTTCCATTTATCTTAGAGATCAAAATCTCTTTCGGTATAAATAGTGCCTGGTGGTTTATGTAATTACGATATTCGAAAGTCGAATTAACATTGCCAAAGAAATCATCATTCTCTAGTATATCTATTTTATCGACCAAGTCTGTAGTTTTGTTTATAAAGAGTCTTATTCGAGCTTCATTTATTACCTCCAGATACGTGTTGTAAATAGAATCAGTATTCGATTCTAGTTTGGTTTTTCTATTGTAAAAATATTCGAGTAAAAGGGTAGGAGTGTATCTCGCTGATTGATATAGTTGTTTGCGATGCTCGTCTTTAGTAACTGTTGATAGGGTATCGCTTCCATAATGGGAGAATAGCATCGTGTTTTGATCGTACTGTAATAATGATGAAGCAGGTTTACCATTAATAAACATGTTTTCTTTTTTGTATAAACTCTGAGGAGTAATCCATACATCACCTTTGATCTGGTAATTTGTTTGATCCCATGGCTGGTAGCTATGCCTTAATTCATTTCTAGACTCAGTGAATGAGAATGTGAGAACTTTATTTCTCAGTGGTCTGTTTTGTTTTGTCCAAGATTTGTTTAGATTTCCCTGAGCATGAATGTTTAGCGTAGAGCCACAAAGTGTTATTAATAAGTATATTATATATTTCATGGGATGAATTTGAGTAATTTAGTAATACTAAATATTTTATGCTATAATTTCTTACAGTGGATTTATTAGCCAAAAAATAAAAAGATCTGAGACCTTAATGAGTAATATTATTCGTTACAAATATAAAACAATGTAGAAACAGCAATAGTTTTATAAAAAAGGAGTTCTGGATGTTCCTTTTTTATAGTTTATTTGATTTTATTTTGACTTTGTGATTTAATAACTCTATATTTGTAGTTCAAAATGATTTATTTGAGGTGGTAAATCTGTCTTTTGTACGGGTTTGTGTCTTTGTCGGTTAGTGTAAATAATGCACCTAGTGTGTATTAATGAAATATATTTAATGCTATGAGAAGGAGGTAATTATCAATTATTGATATAGCCTCCTTCATTTTTTAGCTATGCTGCTGATTCTTAAATCTTATTGTATACAACAAAAGTATGAGCATATTTGTTCTTCTCATCAGCGCCATTTTTAATGTGTGAACTTTCTATCCATTTATTCTTATCTACTTCTGGAAAGAATGCATCAGTACCTTCAAATTGATGGTGAATGTAAGTGATGTAAAGCTTGTCTGCTACATCTATGGCTTTGGCATATACAGTTGCCCCTCCTATAATAAAGACCTCAGTTTCGCTATCGCATAAAGCTATCGCATCTTCTAAAGAAGAGGATACCTCACATCTATCAAGTTGTAGATCCTTGTTTCGGCTTAATACTATATTTCTGCGATTGGGTAATGCCCCATTGGGTAGAGATTCATAAGTGTTTCTCCCCATAATTACTGTATGACCTTGTGTTACACTTTTGAAGTATTTAAGATCATTAGGTAAATGACACAGTAGTTGATTGTCTTTCCCAATAGCGTTTTTTTCGTCTATTGCTACTATGATAGATATGATAGCCATAATCTGGAATTTAGTAATGTTAAATATTTAATGCGATATTTTATCACCCTAACTGTCTCTGGTTGTTAGCTCAGCTAAAGCAATAAAAAGGTCTACAACCTTATTTATAGGACTATGTTTTTAGCTTCGTTCCAAAGAATATCCATTTCTTCAAGAGTCATATCTTTTAGATTCTTGCCTAGCCTTTTGGCTCCCTGCTCTATATGATTGAATCTGTAAATAAATTTCTGATTGGTACGCTCCAATGCATTATCAGGATTTACTTTATATAGACGGGCTGCATTTATGAGGCTGAAGAATAAGTCTCCAAATTCGGCTTCCATTTTATGGGCATCCATAGAGCTTATTTCGGTTTCGAATTCGTTAATCTCTTCTTTTACCTTTGTCCATACATCTTCTTTTTGTTCCCAATCGAAACCTGCATTACGAGCTTTATCTTGTATGCGGTGTGCTTTAGCTATTGAAGGTAGTGAGGCAGGAACTCCTTCGAGTACCGTCTTGTTACCTCCTTTTTCTTTCAGCTTCAATTGCTCCCACGATTGCTCAACTTCGCCTGCTGTTTTAGCAGCATCATCTCCAAATACGTGTGGATGGCGGTAAATAAGTTTATCACAAAGAGAATTACATACGTCGGCAACATCAAATTCGCCTTTCTCTTCACCTATTTTAGAGTAGAAGACAATATGAAGCAGAACATCGCCCAGTTCTTTTTTAATCTCCTGATTATCATCTTTAATGATTGCCTCGCACAATTCGTAGGTTTCTTCTATTGTATTTGTTCTGAGACTTTCGTTTGTCTGTTTCACATCCCAAGGGCATTTTACACGCAACTCATCCATAATGTCTAGTAAACGTCCAAAAGCTTCCATTTTTTGCTCTCTTGTATTCATCGTAATGTTTATGAAAGAAAATAGCAGATTCTGGATCTGCTATTTTAAATTATTGTAAAAGGTTTATGACCTTATTTTTTATAATTGTCAACTCCTATTTTCAAGAAGTTTAAGTATTTATCTACATCTTCGTCGTATGCATAAGATGGACCGATAGGCGTACCTGCATTGTCAAGCAATACATAGTAAGGTTGAGAATTAGTTCCAAATTTATGTCTTTGCAAATAACTCCATTTGTCGCCGATGGTTTTCAGTTTAGTGGTTTTACCATTTTCCTGAACCTCTATCACTTCGGGTAGTTTTTCTTTGTCATCCACCATCAATGTAATCAATACATAGTCGTTTTCCAAAGAATGTTTTACACGAGGATCTGTCCAAACCGATGCTTCCATTTTACGGCAATTAACACAACCGAATCCTGAGAAGTCAATCATAACAGGTTTGTTGTTTTTCTTAGCGTATTCCATTCCAGCCTCATAATCGTCAAACTTAGCATGAACGGCTCCGTCATACAGATTGAAATCTTGTGTGAACAATGGTGGGGCAAATGCACTTACAGATTTTAGTGGTGCTCCCCAAAGTCCCGGAACAAGATAAAGGGCAAAAGAAAGCGATATAATTGCCATGAATAATCTGGGTACAGATACATATTTGAGATCGCTATCGTGTGCAAATTTCAGTTTGCCTAATAGGTATAAACCTAGCAATGCGAAAATGATGATCCATAATACTAAGAATACTTCACGATCGAGAATCCCCCATTTGTAGGCAAGATCTGCAACCGATAGAAATTTAAGAGCTAAAGCAAGTTCAAGGAATCCTAAAACTACTTTAACCGAGTTGAGCCATCCTCCCGATTTAGGCATGCTCTCTAGTAAAGAAGGAAAAATAGCAAACAAGGCAAATGGTATGGATAATGCAAATGCAAATGCAAACATACCTACTGCAGGTGCTATAACATCGCCCGAACTGGCAGCATCAACAAGTAATGTTCCGATGATAGGCCCGGTACAAGAGAATGATACTAAGGCAAGTGTAAATGCCATGAAGAATATACTAATGATTCCCGTTGTAGAATCGGCTTTGCTATCTATCTTGTTAGTCCAAGAGGCAGGTAGCACCAGCTCGAATGCACCGAGAAACGATATTGCAAAGAATACAAGTAATCCAAAGAATATGAGGTTGAATAATGCACTTGTAGACAAGTCATTCAAGGCACTAGCTCCAAATATTGCGGTAACTAATAATCCTAGCAATACATATATTACGATAATAGACAGACCATATATAATGGCATCTTTAATAGCCTTGCCTCTGTTTTTCTTATTTCTTTTCAAGAAGAAACTTACAGTCATAGGTATCATAGGCCATACGCAAGGAGTCATTAAGGCAATAAGCCCTCCGATAAATCCAGCACCGAAAATATACAGAAGCGATCTGTTAGAAGTATCACCTGCTGCACCAAAAGCTTTAACCTCTTCTATAACAGGTGTCCAAAGATCGCTGTTTTGAGAGTCTGTTGTTTGAGCTTGCGAAATACTGTCGGTGTTTGCTGTGGTGATAGTATCTGTTGATTCAGATGTAGTTGCTTGAACATCTTTAGCATCAGTTGATACTATTACACTTGCAGGTAAATTTCCCGAAGTAAAGCTAAAATCAATAGGGATAGGAGGTGTACACTCTCTATCGTTACAAGCTTGTGCTCTGATATCTCCTTTTAGTACAAATTTACTTTTGTCAGTTATTTTGAATTTCTGAACGAAAGTGGCTGTCTTTTCATAGTAGCCAATTTCCATTTCAAAGACTTTATCAAAATCTTTATGTAATCTAGAGTTCACAGCGTGGAATGTGCCCACTGCTACGGCTCCCTTTATTTCATCAATAGATATTGATGTAGGGAAAGGTCCTCCATCGGGTATTTGTGTATCGTACAGGTGCCATCCTGGGGCAACAGTTGCGTTGGCTACTAATTCTATTTCGCCATTGCCTTTATCTGCTATACTCATTTTCCAGGACACAGGTCCATCTGCTAATAGCTTTCCCGAAAAGAAAGACAATATAAATACTAGAACTAATATTCCTTTTTTCATATGTTTTATCTATCTACTTTTTTGTTTAAAATTAAGAGGTACAAAGTTAACAAAATGTGTATAGGATGATTCCCCGTTTATCAATTTTTATATTGATTAAGATATCCTCCTTGTTATTTGTATTTTTTTGAGAAAATGTATAGCACAAGTATTTCAAACAATGTCTTTGTGTTTATTGTTTCTTTCTTTTATTGTATTGGGTATAGTTATTCAAAAAAAGAGATGCTTATGTCTACTATCCAATTCTAAAGTACACATTGTTTGTATCTCTGTTTGTTTTGTTAATTGTTTGTTTGTGAGTGTTTTATTTTCTTGTTGGTGGTGAGAGAGGAACTTTTGTTTTTGCTCCTTTATTCTCATTTGTATTATGGTTTGTCATATAATACCTTATTTTGATTTATAGATAAAAGAGTATTATTGAATTACTTATTAGTCTGAATGATGATATATAAAAAAAGCTGATCGATATACTCGACCAGCTTTCATTATTATAGAGTATCCTATTTCTTATAATATGTAACTCAGTATTAAAAAAGGTCTGTGACCTTATTTACCAGCAATCAGTTCAGTACTGCGTTTAATGAAATTGCTTAGGCTCTCACCCTTCAACATGTTGTTTGAAAGTAGTGCCAAGTCGACCAATTGCTTGATAATAGGATTTTCTGAGGCATATTTACCAACAGCTTCGGCATCTTTACCATCTACATCAGTAATAATTTGTTTTACTAATGGGTGATTGGTGTTTATAACCATTGTAAAATTGTCGGGCATTTCTCCGTAGAACGACATTCCTGTTTGCATAGCAGCCATTTCTTTCATACGACGAGTATACTCGTTTTGTGTAATCTGAATTGGTTGAATGTTTTCGTTCAATGGTTTATAATCGAACGTAAATTCTACTTTTTCTATTTTAGGTAATTGAGATTTGAAAGTCTCATTCAATTCTTCTTTTTGTTTATCAGTCAAGTCTGCATCAGCAATGTCTTCTTTCTTAATCAGATTGTCAACTATATCACTGTCAACACGTACAAAGCGGCTCTTCTCAAATTTGCTTTCCAGCATTCCTGCTAAATGCACGTCTAGTTGTCCGTCAAGTAAAAGAACATCGTAACCATGATCTTTTGCTGCATTAATATATGAGTATTGCTCCTCTCTGTTGTTTGTGTACAGATAGATCAGCGTGCCTTCTTTGTCTGTTTGATTTCCTGAAATAAGAGTTTTGTATTCTTCGAATGTGAAGATGTTACCATCAGTATTCTTCAATAAGCAGAATTTCTGAGCACGATCGTAGAATTTCTCATCGGTAAGCATACCATATTCGATGAATACTTTAAGATCATCCCATTTCTCTTCGAACTGAGGGCGGTCATTTTTGAATATATCTTCTAGGCGATCGGCTACCTTTTTAGTAATGTGTGACGAAATTTTCTTCACATTGTGGTCGCTTTGAAGGTAAGATCTCGAAACATTCAGAGGAATATCCGGAGAGTCTATAACTCCATGCATCAATGTAAGGAATTCAGGAACGATACCTTCTACCGAATCAGTAATAAATACCTGATTAGAATATAGCTGTATCTTATTCTTGTGAGGATCTACATTACTCTTCAATTTAGGGAAATAAAGTACTCCTGTCAGTTTGAACGGGTAATCTACATTAAGATGTATCCAGAACAAGGGTTCATCAGTAAAAGGGTACAAGTCCTGATAAAATTTCTTGTAATCTTCGTCTTTTAAGTCAGCAGGCTTGTGAGTCCACAAAGGAGTTGTGTCATTAATAACATTGTCTTCCTCTGTTTCTGCCGATTTTCCATCCTTCCATTCAGTTTTCTTACCAAATACAATAGGTACAGGTAAGAAACGACAATACTTTTTAAGTAACTTATCTATTTCGCCTTGTTCAAGGAAGTTCTTATTTTCGTCGTCTATATATAATATAATATCTGTACCTCTTTCGGTTTTGTCAGCTTTGCTTATGGTGAACTCAGGAGTACCATCACAGCTCCATTTTACAGCTTCAGAACCTTCTTTGTGAGAAAGAGTCACAATTTCAACTTGTTTAGAAACCATGAATGCTGAATAGAAACCTAGTCCGAAGTGACCTATGATTGCATTGGCATCATTTTTATACTTATCTAAAAATTCGTTGGCTGAAGATAGAGCAATCTGATTGATGTATTTATTGATCTCCTCTTCTGTCATACCTATACCTCGGTCAGAGATGGTAATTGTACCATTTTCTTTATCTAATAATACTCTTACTGCTGTATCTCCCAACTCACCTTTAAATTCACCTAAAGATGATAGTGTTTTAAGCTTTTGTGTGGCGTCTACTGCGTTAGAAACGAGCTCTCTTAAAAAGATTTCGTGATCGCTGTACAAAAATTTCTTGATAATGGGGAATATGTTGTCTGTGGTAACCCCAATATGACCTTTTCTTTCTTCCATGATGTTATATTTTATATTTTGTTATGATTCTCTCGAAGGTTAAACCAAAAAGGATGCCATACTCGAAAAGACTGTCATTTTGTCAAATGTTTATGATTAATTTCTATTTTCCAAATTTGTTGATAGATTAAGTTTATGCCTTATTTAACTAACTTTATCTTTATTGTGTCACCGTAATTGTTGTTGATATACAGTTAGTTGTGTTGCTTGTGTGAGTGGGGTTAACATTTGTTGAATGAAAAAAACTTTATTTTATTTTTAAACGTGTAAAAAGATTGTATATTTGTGGTGTAGGATTATCCAAGTATTTTATTATAATATAAAGGATTGTTCTTTCTTTAACACTAGAAAAGATAAGGTTATGAAAAATGATGAAAACAACGCAAATGGCTTCGAAGGCAAACTAATCGCACT
Source organism: Dysgonomonas sp. GY617 (assembly GCF_015233815.1). Lineage (NCBI taxonomy): Bacteria > Pseudomonadati > Bacteroidota > Bacteroidia > Bacteroidales > Dysgonomonadaceae > Dysgonomonas > Dysgonomonas sp. GY617. Next base: position 97,333 of record NZ_JADCLR010000026.1, on the reverse strand, counting down.
TCAAAACAATATGATGAATTTTGCTTTGACTCTAACAACAAACAGAGAAGAAGCTAAGGATTTGCTGCAAGAAACAACTCTTCGTGCTTTAGATAATAAAGAAAAGTATTATGAAAACGTAAACTTCAAAGGATGGGTGTTTACAATTATGCATAACATATTTGTAAATAACTACAGAAGAATCGTTCGTACGCAAACAGTTGTAGATCAAACAGAAAATCTATATCATCTTAATTTGCCACAAGATTCGGGATTTGATACCCCGGAGGGTGCATATACTATTGCAGAGATAACAAAATCAATTAACAGTTTCTCTGACGAATATAAAGTACCATTTACTATGCACGTTTCAGGTTACAAATACGAAGAAATCGCTCAAACTCTGACTTTACCCATCGGAACTGTTAAGAGTCGTATCTTCTTTGCTCGAAAGAGATTACAGGAAATGTTGAAAGATTATAAATTTCAAGACAGAGAATAAGTTAAATTCTTATAGCTAAGAATAATTATTTTCTTTAGACCATAACATGAGAGTCGCATTTGAGTAATCAATGTGACTCTTTTTACTCAATATAAATCAGTTGAATGAAATGAAAAAAAGTATTGTATTATCTCTCTTGTTTGTATTTTCTCTAGTTATTGTGGCTCAAGATAAAAAAGATACAAAAAACAAAATAGTTACTCTTACTTCTAAGTCGTATGATGAGGAAGTATCAAAAGGACTTGTGCTGGTTGATTATTGGGCAGTTTGGTGTGGTCCTTGTCGTAAAATGGAACCTGTTTTAAAGCAAGTTGCAGAAGAAACAGATGTGAAGGTTGGTAAGCTAAATGTTGATGATTATAAAGCTGTTGCGCGAGCTAAAGGAGTTTCGACTATCCCTACTATGTTTATTTATAAGGATGGTAAGGAGATGCAACGATTAGTAGGTGTATATACGAAGGATGAATTACTTAAGGTTTTAAATAGTTATAAGTGAAAGTAAGGTGAAGAAAACAAAAAGAGAGGTAATTTGCATTATCCTCTCTTTTTGTTTTATGTCGTATCTGTTATTGCTGCATAGGGCCTATAAAGATTCTTGTATATTGTTGAATACTATTTTTAAAATGGACCGTGCTTGGTTAAGTCCCTCTTGATCTATTCCAGCAAAGGCGTATTGCATGGTTTCGTTTACTGCTTCGTTGGCTTTCTCTTTTATACTTGCTCCTTTTTCTGTTAGATAGATTTGGTTAGATCTACGGTCGGTAGGGGTTGAGCGGCGTTCAACTAATTCAAGTTTAGTGAGGTTGTCTACTAATCGGGTCATGCTCGGCTTGTCTTTGAATGTTGCATCACAAAGGGTTTGCTGTGAAACGCCATCCTGACGCCACAAGAAAGAAAGTACTGTCCATTGCTCGGGAGTAATATCTAAACCGTGCTTTCTGAAATTACGATACATTTTCCGATTAATAGCCATCGAAACTTTTCCATTGATTATAGGAAAGATATACTCTAGTTCTATTAGTTCGCTATTTTCGCTTTCGTGATCCATATCTTAACTTATTACTCAATTAAATTACTTCTAGGTATTCGCAAAGGTATAATATCTTTAGATTAGATAAAATATTTAACTTCATATTTTGTTTTTAGAGCATATTATCTTACCTTTGCGGCTCGAAAAACTTTATTGTTTAACAAGTTTATATTAAATTATTTATGAATCATTACGAAACCGTTTTCATTTTGACTCCCGTTTTGTCTGACGTTCAGATGAAGGAAGCGGTAGAAAAATTCAAAGGCATTCTGACTGAGGAAGGTGCTACGATTGTTAGTGAGGAGAATTGGGGGCTAAAAAAATTAGCTTATCCTATTCAAAAGAAATCTACAGGATTTTACGCATTTGTTGAGTTTGATGCAGACCCTTCGGTTATTGCTAAGTTAGAACTACAATTTCGTCGTGACGAAAAAGTTATTCGTTTCTTAACTTTCCGTCAGGATAAGTACGCTCATCAGTATGCTGAAAAAAGAAGAAATCTTAAATCATCAACTAAAAAAGAAAATTAATCATGGCACAACAATCAGAAATCAGATATTTGACTCCTCCTTCAGTTGATGTCAAAAAGAAGAAATACTGTCGTTTCAAAAAGAATGGTATCAAGTATATCGATTACAAAGATCCTGAATTCTTGAAAAAATTCTTAAACGAGCAAGGTGAAATTTTACCTCGTCGTATTACTGGAACATCGTTGAAGTTTCAACGTCGTATAGCACAAGCTGTTAAGAGATCTCGTCACTTGGCATTGCTTCCTTACGTAACTGATATGATGAAATAATTAAAAAAAGGAGGAAAAAAGATATGCAAGTTATATTAAAAGAAGACGTTGCCAATCTTGGTTACAAAGATGACGTAGTAACTGTAAAAGATGGTTATGGACGTAACTACCTTTTGCCACAAGGAAAAGCGGTAATGGCGACAGTATCTGCTAAGAAGATGTTGGCTGAAAACTTGAAGCAACGTGCTCATAAATTAGAGAAAATCAAACAAGACGCTCAAGAAATTGCTGCGAAACTTGAAGGAGTAACTCTATCTATCGGTGCAAAAACAAGTTCAACAGGAACAATCTTCGGATCTGTTACTAATATCCAAATAGCTGAGGCTTTGGAAAAGAAAGGTTATAATGTAGACCGTAAGGTAATCGTTATAAAAGAAGCTGTAAAAGAAGTTGGTTCTTATAAAGCTCTACTTAAACTTCACAAAGAAGTGTCTGTAGAAATTCCTTTCGAAGTAGTTTCTGAATAAGAAATTCTAGATACAAAATAAGAAGAGGCTGATCCTATAAGGGTCAGCCTCTTTTGTGTTGTGAGATTATGAGTTTATTGTATGAACTCAATGATGAGAGAGCATTGATCTACCATGTTTGCATTGTTTGCAGCAGTTTCGTTGGTGCGTACTGTAATGTTGCTTCCCGCTGTGAGGTTAAGTATCGATACAAAAGTAGGACTTATTCCCCAACCATTGCTGTATCCAACAATGGTGCCATTCCATATTGAAACTCCATTTGCATATATGTGTGGTGCTACTAAATAGGGGTTGTTTCCGACTCTGTTTGTACCCCAGTGTCCTGCGATGGTGACTCTGTATTTGCCTGTGTATGGAACTTGTATAGTTCCAGTAGACATATTAACGCTTCCTTGTAGAGCGCTGGAGATAGAGCTGCTGCTGAAGCCGGTTAATTGTCGGATTGTGGTTGTCGTTTGATATGTTACAGTCCAATTGCCGGTTAATAGAGCATGCCAAGAACCAATAACGGATGCCCAAGTGCCTACTCCGTTTGCGTCCGAAACGAGCATTTTTCCTACACCTTCCGTGGTATCCACTATTCTTATAGCTCCTCCTGCGGATTGGCTAATAATATCCACTTTCGTAACAGGACTGAGAGTTCCTATACCTATGTTTCCTTGATTTGTTACAACTATGTCATCGACAGTTTGAGCAGCTGTAATGCTGCCTGTTGATGGGTTTGTTGTAGCTGAGGTTGAAGCTCCATCAATATGGAGTAAAGCTTTGGGGTTTTCTGTGTTTATCCCAATTTGGGCAGCGCATATATTGCAGAATAACAATATAATAAATGTAGATGTTAGTTTAGTCATGTCTTTTTATTTTACAAATTCTATAAAGAGGGTTAAATTAGATACGCCATTCGCGAAGCCTACAGTGTTTTCCATACTATAAATGTCCAACACATCATTTTGATTAAGGTATGTAAATGAGTAGTAGCTGACGTATGGGGAGCTGGATATTAGGGTTGATCCCAATGAATGTGGGCCCCATAGAGATGATCCATTTTTTCTAACATTGTAATATCCGGCAATAAAATATCCATTACCGCGATTCATTAAGGATGTCCCAAATAATGTAAGTCTATAAGTGCCTGCATAGGGAACTGTTATGCTTCCGTTAGTAATGTTTATACTTCCGGTGCCAGGCTTGGATATAGTTCCACCTGTGAAGTTGATTTTTCTGGTGCCTAGTGCAGTAGTGTAAGCGAGGTTTCCCCCAGTGAGAGAGGCATTCCAGCTTCCAATGATATTTACCCAAGTGGCAGATCCGTTTGAGCTGCTAGTGAGCACCTTTGTGGTGCCCTGACTTGTGTCTGCTATTCGAATAGCCCCTGCTGTGGAACTTATTATTTCCAGCTTCCTTTGTGGGGTTGTTGTTCCTACTCCCATATTTCCAGACTTGTCTACTGAGATGTCGTCGCTCGTGTTGAGGTTGCCACTGGTGTTGTTTTGTGCATCGATATGGAATATGTTTTGTGGGGTTCGGGTGTTTATTCCGACTTGGGCTTGCAGTAACCCAATGGAAAATAGTCCCATGAATAATAGAATGCTTTTCTTCATTGTTGTTATCATTAATAATTAGTGTGATTTAAAAATGAAAAGCAGTGGCATGTAATCTCTACACGCCACTGCGGGACATAGTTGTGCTGTATATAAACTCTAGTTATAATTGATTTTGAACGACAACAAAAAAACAAATCAGTTATACGGACAAGTGTATAGGCAAAACTATAATTGTATTTATTAGGGGAATGTTGTATCTTGTGAAATTCTCGTCTTTTGGAGAATAGGAACAAGAAAAGACGGAAAGTTCCGCCTAAGATATTTCTATAAGTAACATGGCTGCTAGTTAGTCTCTCTCTCTCTCTCTCTCTCTCTCTCTAATATTTCAGCATGAATAGCCAAATCTAAATGGTTAAAATTTAGATTGTTATTGCCTGATATGTTTGTTAAATGATACACTTTTTTTACTTAAAGAGTTATTTTACAGAGGCAAATATAGGAAATGTTTTTGAAATCAAGCCTTTTCTCTTAAAAATGTATTCTATGTAGTTCTGTTACTGTTTTATTAGCTCAGGCTTCTAAAGAATCAAAAAAGAAGTCGTACTTTTGTGATAACGAAAACATTTAAGGTTGTAGCCCTATTTGTTTCTTTATTTTTGACGCAGATATTTATGTCTGTGTAAAATAAAGTTTGCGAGAATAATAATTGGGTCTGTGACCTTAACAATAAATTAATTAGATGAATTTTGTTGAAGAATTAAGATGGCGTGGTATGATTCAGGAAATCATGCCGGGTACGGAAGAACAGCTACAAAAAGAATTGACCTCAGGCTATTTAGGGATCGATCCTACTGCCGATTCGTTGCATATAGGTCACCTAGTAGGGGTGATGATATTAAAGCATTTTCAGCGTGCAGGACATCGTCCTATTGCTCTGATTGGTGGTGCAACTGGTATGATTGGAGATCCGTCTATGAAATCACAAGAGAGAAATCTGTTGGATGAGAAAACTCTCCGTCACAACCAAGAAAGTATCAAAAAACAGTTGGCTAAATTTTTAGATTTCGAATCTGATAAGCCTAACAAAGCTTTGCTTGTTAATAATTATGACTGGATGAAAGACTTTACTTTTCTGGATTTCATTCGCGATATAGGTAAGCACATTACCGTAAATTATATGATGGCGAAGGATTCAGTAAAGAAAAGATTGAGTGGAGAGTCGGCTGACGGAATGTCATTTACCGAATTTTCATATCAGTTATTGCAAGGTTATGACTTCTTACACCTATATAGCGAACTTGGATGTCGTATACAGATGGGAGGATCCGATCAGTGGGGTAATATAACTACTGGTACAGAACTTATTCGTCGTAAAACGGGAGGTGAGGCTTTTGCTCTTGTTTGTCCATTGATTACTAAGGCAGATGGTACTAAATTTGGTAAAACCGAATCGGGTAATGTTTGGTTAGATCGTAGATATACTTCACCTTATAAATTCTATCAGTTTTGGCTGAATGTTAGTGATGACGATGCTGCTAAATATATAAAGATATTCACAGCTTTATCTAAAGAGGAAATAGACGCTTTGGTTCATGCTCAAAAAGAAGCTCCACATCTTCGTCCTTTGCAGAAGAAACTAGCAGAAGAGCTAACTATAATGGTTCACTCGGTTGAAGATTATGAGGCTGCTGTAAGCGCATCAGGCATCTTGTTTGGTGGTTCTACTGCAGACGCTCTTAAAACTCTTGATGAGGAGACTTTATTGCAGGTTTTTGAAGGAGTTCCTCAGTTCGATGTAAGCAAGGTCGAATTAGAAGATGGTATTGCTGCCATTGATTTGTTGACACAGGTTACTACTGTGTTTCCATCGAAAGGTGAGATGCGTAAAATGGTACAAGCGGGTGGTGTGATGATAAATAAAAATAAATTAGAAAATTCTGATGAAATTATTGATCATTCGTATCTAATTGATGGTAAATATATTTTGGCTCAAAAAGGCAAGAAAAACTACTATTTACTGATTGCAAAATGAAAAAAATGTCGATGAGGTATTGCATATATCAAATTGATTATATACTTTTGTATCGCTTTTGAAAAGCAAATGTTTGTCTCATGGTGTAATGGTAGCACTGCAGTTTTTGGTACTGCCTGTCTAGGTTCGAATCCTGGTGAGACAACTTTTTAGGAAATAATCGACTGTTTATCAATTAGATATACAGTCGATTTTCTTTTGGGGGAGTTATGAGGGGGGTATTTTGTTTCTCCTTGAAATGTGATTTTGTCGCCAACTTTATATTTTTTCATCTTATTTTTTAACAAGCCTCCCATGTTTATAGGGTCGGCTTTGGTTGATACTCTACTTTGTTTTTAAGACTCAGTGTGTGATATTCGGTATTTTCGACAGCTCCCCATTCTGAACGACCGAAGGATGAACGCAGACCTTTGAGAGTCCAATACATTTGCCTACGGGTCTTAGAATAGCCATTCGAGAAACATACTAAAACATCACTAGGATGATATAACTTTCCTTTGATCTTGATATATCCACTTTGAGTAAATATGCGATTCCAGAATAGTTTTTGTTCTCTGTATTCTTCCTTCTTGATTAACGCCTCTATCATATCATACCATTTAGAAGTGAGATTCAAATGAAGGATAGGCATATCTGCAAAATCTTTAGAGAGGGTGTTTAGATTGTGTCTTGGTTTCATGGTTGATAGTCTATTAAAGTTTGTACCTTTAGCTCCTTATAATAAATTAAATCGTAACACAAATGTTAGTTAACTTTGATGCACTTCCTTTCGGTATTGCCTGCTTTATGGTTGGGGTGTTTTTTATCGTATTTATAATTTTCGCTTCCATATCATGTTCTTATTATTTCAAAGGAGATGATATTAAAACTAAAATACATTTAAAACGTGCAGGGTGGTGCCTATTACTTGTTTGTATTTCTATAGCTTTAGTTCCGCTAGGTGCAATGTATCTAGACTGGGCAGGAAGGCATTAATGTATTCCTTTCTAATTTCGACTAATTCGCTTCCCTCCTTCTCTTTGTTTAGTTCGGTTAAATAATCATTTAAGGAATCTAAAGCACGTCCGTTTATATTCTAATAAATCTCATCTTTGTTCGGTTTCCATAAACTGATTAACTGAACACGACAACAATTAATACTCGTAATTTTAGCAATCGCTATTTGCTTGCTATTGAGGTTTTTCTATTCTGTTAGGTGTTAAAATGAAAGTTACATTAATAATAGAAGCCGTCTTTATTGAATAAATTAGAATCTCCTTCACCTAAGTAGAATATTGCTTCGTTTGTTTCTAAGAATCCGCAAAACAAAACAGGAGTACGAAACCAACTGTATAAGTCTGTAGATTCTCCTTCGTTTACAATAAGTCCGTCTATATTCAGACTTGTGTTAATTAGAATATTCTCAAATCCTTTGGGTCGACTAAATGTATAGCCTTTTTTTTCTGTGAAAATATAGTCTGTATTTTGATTTTCTTTAGCTCGTTATATAAGTCTGCTATATTCTTTTCTCTTTTGTTTTTGTTAAATTCGTACTTTTGTTTAGAAAATGCACTACAAATACGAACCAAAAGCAAAAATAACTATGCAATTAGATAAACCTCAATTATTTATTGAACATAACTTTGGTAGTAAAAAGCCCGAATACAGATGGTATCCGGGAATAGATATTCGATTTATGGAGCAACGTAACCCTAAATTGTATAATCAGCTGATAAAATTAAATTGTAAAGCAGCAACAGGTCTGACAATAGCTGCCTGTGAATGGATTCTATGGCGGCTGGAAAGTTGGCGGGAAAAAGATTCAAACCTACAAAAACAATACTTGCAAGCATTGTGGGTAAGCCTCATAAGTAAAGAATATACTACAAAGGAAGAAGTCGGTTCGACAGTTGGATCAAAACTATCTAAGGAAGAGGAACCCATGGAGCTTATTAATTATTACTATAATGACATAAGACTCAACTATAATGTTCATCATCCATCGATATACTATAATGCAGTAAACATGATTGAATTGGCTCGTTATGTCTCAGATGATACTGATTTCTTTGATAGTTGGTTCAATTCAATAATAAGTCAATCTACTGAGTTATTTCCTGTTCCAAAGGATGATTTAGATGAAAAGGGAGTCTTCCAGTTCAATGAAGATGAAGATTTCGATCCCTATCAGCTGATAAAAGAGCCTTTTATCCCTCGCGAGTTTTATTTCGAACCCGGTTTTGACTATCAAACAGCCGATTTAAAACAGTTACAAAAGAAACTGTTAGATTCTGTCGATTACAATGAAAATCGATTCTTATCGTCTCCTGAAAGAATGATAAGTATTGATTTTGTCGGAGTTCCTTATCAGGTAAATGATTAAATATTTACACTTGTTGGCTATATAATGCATAAGTGCTATTTTATTTAGCTTTGAACTTGTAGAGGAACGTTTATTCAGAATAATAGTTGATATCACAAAATATATAGGATATAGAATACACTATCTTTAGGAATTAAGGTTAGTATCATATTTTAGATATATTGCTTTAATTATATTCAGCCCCTAGAATATTAATGGGTAGAGTTTACTCCTGATCAGTCAATTCATCTGTCTAAAATAAAGTCCAACACATCTAATACTACATCAGATGTTATGTATTTATAATCAATCAAATCTTTTGCTTCCTCTTTCTTTATATTTTTATACTCAATAATGTATGCAATCATTGATACACCTAAGGTTTCTAACTCAGTCATAGAATCGTTATCCAAATAGCGAAGAGAAAGTATTCTTTGCAATACCGTTTCGAGATTAACCGCATAAGATATAATGTCAAGTGGATCATTCGTATTTCTCTGGCTTGATAATTTGTTAACTATATTTTCTAATCGGCTGTCCATAGTGTAACGATGAATTAAAGAGTCCCTTAATATTGTAGTCGTATCTCAGTTATTTGAGATTAGTATCTTCAACCAAGTTTGATAGTAAAACTTTTTCATCACATTCACCCTTTATATAATTGATGGCATGATATGCAATAGATTGCCCTTTTAGAGATTTAAGTTTTCCGGCTCCTGATTTTATAAAACTATTTTCTCTTGATATCAATATCTCTAATGCTTTAGCATAGCCTTCTTTAGCATCTATATTAACGGATCTATTCATCGATTTATTATTCATGCAATTTTGAATCAAAGTTATTACTTCTTCAATTCTACTATCCGATGGCATTATATTAATTGACATATTTGTTTTTTTATTACTGTTTTATAAGATGGTTTGTAAGAATAACGATGTTATAGCTTAAAGTTAAGTTTATTAATTGGATTGATGTCTTTAATGATCCTTAAAGATTGATAAAGGGAATCTATTGATCAAGATGCTATCTCTTTTAAATAAGGAGTTCGAACAAAACCAAATAATATATTGTTTCTATAATTAAAGCTATATCTATGGAAGATGAGTCAAAAAATAAAAAGAAAATTAGTTTTTCCGTACTTATAAAGATTCTAAAGGAAACAATTCAAGGATTTGGGGATGATAATGTTACACGATTGAGTGCTTCGTTGGCTTATGCCACATTGTTTTCAATGATACCTTTTCTGTCATTTCTAATTACGATTGGTACGTTTTTTAATATGGACTTAGCCAGTCAGTTGTATGTTCAGCTACAACCAATCGTGGGCATGGAGGCTGTTGAACAGCTTAAATCGATCATACAAAATGCGGAAAAAACAGATTCCTCTACATTTGCTACAATTGTTACGCTAGGAGTTACTATTTTTGGGGCGACAGCTATTTTTGCCGAAATGCAAGGTTCCTTAAATACTATTTGGGGCATAAAACCTATTCCTAAAAAAAGCTGGCTTAAATATATTCAGAACAGGTTACTCTCTTTTTCTATAATTCTTGTGTTTGCTTTTATTTTATTAATAACATTTACTATTACTAATGTTATTAGCAATTTAAGCGGAAGGTTTATGTCTAATTATCCGGATGTAGCCGAATCATTAGTGAGGATAGTGGGTGTAATTATAAACATCAGTGTAACAACTTTTATATTTGTATTAATCTTCAAAATATTGCCTGATGCCAAAATAAAAAGTAAAGATGTTTTTGTTGGTGCACTCGTAACCACAATACTATTTATAGTTGGACAGTGGGGTATATCTCTTTATATAGGGATTGCCCATGTAGGAACTGTATATGGAGCAGCAGCGTTTATAGCCATTCTTATTACATGGATTTATTATTCTGCTATCATTATATATATTGGTGCCGAATTTACGGAAGCGTGGGCTAATGAAATGGGAGGAAAGATTTTTCCTGATGAGTTTGCTGTAACAACTAAAATTATAGAGATTCATGAAGAGGATAAAGCTCTAGAGTCTGTAAATAAGATAGAAGTAGAGAAAACATAGATTCTGATACTAATAATGCAGCCATATAAAAGAACAACCGCTACTTGTAGAAATGAGTAACGGTTGTTCTTTTGTGGGTAAAATATAAGGAGTAAATTTTGAAAGCCAATAATATCTTTTGCTTTGAAGAATTAGCAGTCTTTCTATATTTAGTATATTGACCTATTCTTGAAGTAGACGCAATTTACTGCTTATCTTTTCTATATATAGAGTGTAACTCTTAACATTATCAGCTACATATATTGCTTTGTCTCCTATACTCCAGAATGTGGTTAAATCTTTATTTGATTCAATTGGATACCCTTTTACAATTTTGGGCGATCCATATAAGTTTATTAGCTCTTTGTATGGGAACCTGTTATACATAAAGAATTCTTGCCTCAATAAACTGTCATTATGAAACACTAAGCTCATAATTGAAGGTATAGAGTCGCTTCCTACAAATAAGGTACATGGGTATCCTTCTATTTTAAAATCTTCTTGAGTTCCTGCACGACGTATTGTAAGCTCCGTAAAAGGCTTTAATACCTGATGTGATAACAATGACTCAGTATGTTTGTTTACATTCTCAAAAGAGTCTCCAAGTTTGTATTTATACACAATAGTATCGTTGGGTATAGCTGTGCCTTGTATATCTTCGGTATGGGTTTTAGTCTTACCACAAGAAAGAAATATGGCAGACAGCAATAAAAACGTAAGTAGCTTTTGCATAATTGTAGTTTTTATGTTGATAAAACTATAAAAGAATATTAATCGATAGAGCGAATAAGAACTTTGTATTTTTTCTATTTATACTAAACTCCATAAAATAGGGATTCAAAGAATGATATAACAAAAATCTTATTTTAGAATAAAAGTAAAATTGATTAGGTTGTAACAATTCTTGAGGTGATTTTGTTCCATTCTCTGCGTAAGTTTTGTAGATACCTTCGTAATTGTTTCTTAAACGAAGAGTTTTGTGCGATAATGTGATTTGTTAGCGGAGGTCATTTGTCGTTATATTATTGTATTTATCTCCATTTTAACATTTCGTTTATATTTTAAGTATCTATTATAAAAACAATTAGAAGCATCAATGCGTTATAATTACATGATAGATCAAAACGAGATAATTATGAAACTAGAAAAAGACAAAATCGAATTATTGGAAACTCTAAAAGGAGTAAAAAGATTAATGGATTCTGAAGATTATACGTATAGTTTTGATGACTTATATGAACGTGTATCAGCAGTAATCGCAAAGTATGAATAACTAACTTGAAGGGAGCTTGTATAATTACGGGCTTTTTTCTGTTGTAGGTAATTAAAGTGGTGTATAATATCTGTTTTTGTCTCTCTAATTAAAATTTTCTATTAATGCTTAATAAAAAATAATACATAAAACATTATATAGCTTTGTGGCGTTTTCATCATACGTACACGAGATAATTCAATGTTACGTAGAGAGGGAATTTATAATTATAAAAGTTATAGTTTCCCTCTTGCCTATTTAGGCTGGTCTTTCTCTTCTATTGTACATCTTTAACTTAATACTCAATTAATTAATTATATCAATGCTCTTCTAGCTTTATAATACCTTACATTTACATTATCACCAAAAAATATAGTATTATGGCAAAAAAAGAAGGAAAAGAAGCTAAAAAGCCCAAGAAGGTCAAAGAAAAAGTAATTGCTGCTAATCCTCCGATGTCAAAAGAAGATAAGGCTAAAAAAAAGAGTAAATAATAAAGGGCGGGTTAACCGCCTTCTTCATTTCTTGATTTATGATCTTGTAGTGTAACAATTGTTACATGTTTATTGCCTGTTAAATTCTTAGATTTGTACCTAATAATTAAAGATATATTCTTATGGAACAATTGCATGCACATGAAGTCCTTCACATGATGGAAGGAAACAGCTATACAGAGTCTTCGTTGAAAGAAGCTATAATTCAGAAATTCGGGAAAGAGCAACGCTTTTATGCTTGTTCAGCAGAAAATATGGATTTAGATGAACTTGTTGAATTTCTAAAGAATAAGGGCAAATTTATGGCTGTGGATAATGATGGCTTCACGGTAGATGTAACGAAAGTTTGTAATCACTAAATATACATCTTGTTATATTAATACAGTTAGGTTTAAGTTTTTCAACTTATACTTAACTGTATTTTGTATATGGATAGTTTGTCCTTTTGAGTGTTTATTATTTTCTATTTGGGAACAAAAAACAAAAGCCTCGAAATCTAAAATTTCGAGGCTTTCAGTATATGGAATATATTTGTTAGAACTTTTCGTCTTTAGAGAAAGAGTAGGGGAAATCGTTGTCTTGAATTCCTCTTTGCTTATTAGGCGTTGGTGACATCTTATATTCTATAACAGCACCATTTTGCAATTGCTCATGCGTTACGTAGTTCTTGCTATAAGGCTGTCCGTTTACAGTCATAGTAGATATGTATCTGTTGTCTCTGTTGTTATTATCGGCTTTTATTACAACTTGTTTTCCGTTTTCCAAATTGAGTTTTACACTTTTAAATAACGGTGAGCCAATGACATATTGATCTGTTCCTGGGCATACTGTATAAAATCCTAGAGCTGAGAATACATACCATGCTGAGGTCTGTCCATTATCTTCGTCTCCGCAATATCCGTCAGGAGTTGCAAAATAAAGCTTATCCATAATCTCACGAGTCCAGAACTGAGCTTTCCAAGGTTCACCCGAATAGTTGTACATGTATACCATATGCTGTATCGGTTGGTTACCATGTGCATATTGTCCCATGTTCATAATCTGCATCTCGCGTATTTCGTGAATTACTGTTCCGTAATAGCTATCATCAAATAAAGGAGGCATTATAAATACAGAATCCATCATAATATTGAATTCCTTTTTACCACCCATCAAATCGATTAATCCTTGAGGATCGTGGAATACCGACCATGTGTAATGCCAGCTATTTCCTTCGGTGAAAGCATCTCCCCATTTCAAAGGATTGAATGGTGATTGGAAAGTTCCGTCTTCGTTCTTTCCTCTCATCAATTTAGATGAATGGTCGAATAAGTTTTTATAATTCATTGCTCTTTTTGCAAAAACTTGAAGTTCTTTTTCAGGACGATTCAACGCTTTTCCTAATTTGTAGATAGTCCAGTCATTGTAAGCATATTCTAAAGTACGTGCAGCACTTTCTCTGATACCTACATTGTAAGGCACATAACCAAGTTTGTTGTAAAACTCGTGTCCTAAACGTCCGGTAGAACTTACATCAGGATGTACATTCTCAGTGCCATGCAACAAACCTTTGTATAAAGTCTCAATATCATAACCTCTTAAACCTTTCAGATAAGCATCGGCTACAACAGACGCAGAGTTGTTTCCAACCATGCAATCTCTATGTCCAGGGCTTGCCCATTCGGGTAAGAAACCACTTTCTTTGTAAGTGTTTACAAGTCCTTCCTGCATTTGTGTATTAATAGAAGGATACATAAGGTTTAAGAATGGAAATAGGCATCGGAAAGTATCCCAAAACCCAGTATCTGTAAACATATATCCGGGTAATACTTTTCCGTTATATGGGCTATAATGCATAGTTTTGCCTGCTGCATCTACCTCATGAAACTTTCTTGGGAATAGAACCGAACGATACAGACATGAGTAAAAAGTACGAAGATTGTCAATATCATCATCTTCTACCTCTATTTTACCTAATACTTCGTTCCATGTATTCTTGCCATTAGCTTTCACTGTCTCAAAATCATTATTACCTAATTCTCTTAAATTAAGGTCAGCTTGTTCGGGACTAATGAATGAAGACGCTACTCTTGCGTGTACTTTTTCTCCTTTTTTAGTTGAGAAGCCAATAATAGCTCCTGCATGATTTGCTTTAGATTCAGTTTGTTTTTCAAGAATCTTTTGATCAGCTACGGCTGATACATATGTAAAAGGCTTGTCGAAAATAATAATAAAGTAATTCTTGAAATTATCAGGAACTCCTCCGCTATTCTTTGTCGTATATCCAATTATTTTATTTTCCTCTGGAATTACTTTAACGTAAGACCCATTATCAAAGGCATCTATGGTTACAAACGATTTATTATTCTCTGGGAATGTAAATCGGAACATAACTGCTCTTTCAGTTGGAGCCATTTCTGTTATTACATCATAATCTGCTAGATAAACTCTGTAATAATAAGGACTTGCAACTTCTGCTTTGTGAGAAAACCAACTTGCTCTTTCGTTCTCATCAAAGATAGCTTTGCCTGTTGTTGGCATTATTGAGAATTGTCCATAATCGTTGATCCATGGACTCGGTTGGTGAGTTTGCTTGAAACCTCTGATTTTGTCAGCATCGTAACTATATGACCATCCGTCACCCATTTTTCCGGTTTGTGGCATCCAGAAATTCATGCCCCAAGGCATAGCAATTGCAGGATAGGTGTTTCCGTTTGATAGTGAATGTTTTGATTGAGTTCCTACAAGAGGATTGACATAATCAACCGGGCTTTTTGTATCTGCTGCTTTTATGCTTAAAATACAAAACATACTGATAAACAAGTAAATACTTATTTTCTTCATGATTTATTATTTAGTTTGATTTTGTTTCATTTAATTCAGGATTAAGTAAAATCTCCGACTTTTGTTATAAATAATTTCTATACTATATAATTAGATAGAAGGTTTCGTGTCATTTAGATAGCAAATCTAAGTATAATTCCTCAAAAATTAAAAAAGCATTGACTATATATCCCTTTATTATCCTATATCATTGAATAGTGTAATCTCTCCTTTTCTTGTTATTTTGACACGTGTTTAAAAAATGTTAAATTGTAATTTTTGTGTGAACATTTAAGAATAAGAGAGTTATCGGTTCTGGAATCTAATTTGTGCAAACGTTTGCATAACAAAAAGCTTGTTTTATTGTTATTGAATGATAAAATACAACTGCTACATCTCATATTTGTAATATGATTTAGGCTAGTTAAAAAAGTAAAACAGGCTTTATCCATGAAATTAATAACATATTAATGTTAATCTTAATAATTTGCACATGAAAGAAAAGGTAAGAAAAAGTTGTGTGTCAATGTTCCTCTTTTGCTTGATGGGAATATTGTCGTTATCAACAACGTATGCCCAAAGTGGTTCCGCAGGAACTATCCGCGGAAATGTAAAAGATTCACAGGGCGAAACTATTATTGGAGCGAGTGTTGTTGTAAAAGGATCAACAATCGGTACAGTAACAGATTTTGATGGTAATTTTCAAATTAATGCCTCGGCAGGCAATACTCTTGTTATCTCTTACATAGGGTTCAAGCCACAAGAGATTGCCGTAGGAAATCAAAAAAACATCAGTATAGTATTAGAAGATGATACTGAATTGTTGAGTGAAGTAGTAGTAATTGGTTATGGTAGCGTGAAAAAGAATGATGCTACAGGATCGGTTGTTGCTGTTAAAATCGACGAGAAAGAGCACGGATTTGCAACTACAGCTCAAGACCTGTTACAAGGTAAAATTGCTGGGGTAGCAGTTACAACTGGTGGAGGTAGACCAGGTGACGGAGCTACTATCCGTATTCGTGGAGGTTCTTCATTAACAGCTACTAATGATCCGTTGATAATAATCGATGGAGTATTTATGAGTAATGACCTTGCAGGATCTTCGAACCCTCTTAGTTTATTAAATCCAAATGACATCGAAACATTTACAGTACTAAAAGATGCTTCGGCAACAGCTATTTATGGTTCGCGAGCTTCTAATGGTGTTATTTTAATTACAACAAAGAAAGGAACTAGTGGTGGTAAGTTAAGAGTTACATACGATGGTAACTTCTCGTTAAGTACTAGAAGAAACAGTGTTGATGTTTTGGGTGCAAATGAGTACCGAAACTTTGTTGAGTCTCGTTTTAGAGGTGATGACAGATATGATGTTGTTATGGCTAAGCTTGGAAAAGCAAATACCAACTGGCAAGATGAAATATTTCAAACAGGTTTCAATACCGACCAAAACATAAGTGTATATGGTTCTATCGGTAAAGCGGTTCCATTCCGTACTTCAGTAGGTTACACCAACGAAGAAGGTATCCTTAGAACTTCCGGTATGGAAAGGGTTACAGCCAATGTGTCTTTAACTCCTTCTTTATTTGACGATCATTTAAAATTAAATATTAACGGTAAGGGAATGTATTCTCATACTCGTTTTGCAGATACAGGTGCTATTGGTTCGGCAGTAAGCTTCGATCCTACACAGCCAGTTATGAATGGTAGCCAATGGGGTGGATTCTTCACTTGGACAGACAGCAAAGGAGCTCTTGCTCCTATTGCAGGAAAGAATCCTGTAGCTATGCTTGAAATGCAAAATAACAGAGCTAATGTTCGTAACTTCGTAGGTAATGTTCAGGCTGATTATAAATTACACTTTTTCCCTGATTTAAGATTAAACCTGAATTTAGGTATGGATATTGCGACCACCGGTGGTACAGACTTTAAAGATCCATTCAACCCTACCTCTTATAGTGAAAACAATGAAAGAAGCGGTCAGAGAAAAGATTTCACAAACTTCAGAAACAATCAGCTGATGGAGTTCTATGGTCAATATATAAAAGATGTGACCTCTTTGAAGAGTAAGATTGATGTAATGGGTGGTTACTCATGGCAACATAATAAGAAAACAAGCGATCAAGGACTGTGGTTTGTTTCAAAAGAAGATAACTCTAGTTTAGGTGAGATGAATCCAGGTGTAAACTACTATGATTTCAAAGAAAACTATCTGATATCTTTCTTCGGACGTTTAAACTATACATTCAATGATAAATATCTGTTAACAGCAACAGTTCGTCGAGATGGATCATCTCGTTTCAACAAAGACAATCGTTGGAGTGTATTCCCTTCAGTAGCATTAGCTTGGAAACTGAAAGAAGAATCATTCTTAAGAGATGTATCTGTATTGAGTGATCTTAAAGCACGTGTGGGATGGGGTAAAACAGGCCAACAAGATTTAGGTGATGATTATTACTATCCTTCAACACCTTCTTATAATATTGGTAAAGGACAAGCTTATTATCCAATGGGATTGAATCCTGACGGATCAACTAATTGGGTTAACCTAATGAGACCAAATGGTTATAATCCTGATCTTAAGTGGGAAACTACTACAACTTGGAACTTCGGGGTTGATTATGGATTCTTAAATAACCGAATCAGTGGAGCTGTAGATGTATACTTCCGTGAAACAACAGACCTATTGAATAGAGAGGCTCCGGTAATTGCAGGAACAAGTCCAGCTGAGAGATTACCTCAGAATATCGGAACAATGGAAAATAAAGGTTTTGAATTCGCTATCAATGGTCGTCCAATTGTATCAAAAGACTTTGAGTGGCAAGTAGGATTCAATGTTGCTTACAATAAAAGTAAGATCACACAGTTGACAGCTACTCAGGATCCTGGATTTGTAGGTATTAGTACAGGTTCTTCAGGTGGAGATGGTGGAAAAGAAGTTCAGATCTATGCAACCGGATATGCTCCTAAAACATATTATGTATACGAACAAGTATATGATAGCAATGGAAAACCATTGGAAGGTGTATATGTTGATAGAAATGGAGATGGTGTAATAGATGAGTCTGACTTATATTACCATAAGAAACCTGCTGCAGACGTAGTTATGGGATTCAATTCGAAATGGTTATATAAAAACTGGGATTTCGCATTTAACGGACGTGCTTCTTTTGGTAATTATGTTTATAATGCTACCGAAGCCAATAGTGCAGATATCAGCTTAGAAGCTATTTATGCGAATAGTGTTTTTCTTACTAATAGACCAACATCAGCATTAAATACTAATTTCATGTCGAAACAAGCTTTGTCTGACCATTATGTGCAGAATGCGTCATTCCTCAAAATCGATAACATTACTTTAGGATATACATTTGATAACTTGTTTAGAGGTCAAACTAAAGCCAGAGTGTATGGAATCGTTCAGAACCCAATTGTTATAACTAAATACAGAGGTTTAGATCCTGAGGTGTATGATGGTATAGATTATAATTTCTATCCAAGACCATTGATCTTTATGCTGGGTTTAAATCTGAATTTTTAATAACTGAAGACTTATGAAAGATAGAATAATAAAAAGTAGAAAACTACTATATGCAATATTGTCAATAGCTCTGGCAGTATCATTTACCTCGTGTTTAGATGACTTGAATACAGTACCACAGGGTCCCAATATTGAGCTAGACCCTTATGCTGATGCTTCGAATTATCCGATGTTAATAGCAAAAGTATATGCAGGTTTTAGTAAACTGGGTATAACAGGACCAGATGGAGATGGAGATATACCTTCTTCTTCCGATCAGGGGAAAACAACATTCCTAAGAACTTATTTCAACATACAAGAACTTACTTCGGATGAAGCTAAATGTGCATGGAGTGATATCGATGAAAGAAATTACTCTCAAACATTTCTGACTCCTGATAACTACATCGGATATATGCTTTATCAACGTTGTATGCTAAATATTGTATTTGCAAACGAATTTTTGAAAAATACTCAGGTTCCAAGAGTAGAAGTGGACCATTTGGATCGTTCGAGAGCCGAAGTTCGTGTTTTGAGAGCAATGAATTATTACTTCCTGCTAGATGTTTATGGAAACCCGGGTTGGGTTACAGAAGATCATCCTGTAACATATATACCTCAACAATTAGGTAGAGAGGGTATGTTTGAATGGATAGAGAGCGAACTTCTTGATATTGAAAAAAGTGGCTTGTTATTAGATCAGTCTGCATCAACATACGGGTTGATAACCAATCAGGTTTTACAAACTGTTTTAGCTAAATTGTATATTAATGCAGAAGTTTATACAGGAAAAGCTCGTTGGAATGATGCTTTGACATATGCTAAGAAAGTAACTTCATATTCAAACTTACAGTTGGAAGGTACATATCAAAATCTTTTCTGTGCAGATAATGACAGATCAAAAGAAATTATATTTACGCTGCCTTATGATAATAAACTAGCTACAGACTGGGGTGGAATTGTTTTTGTTATGGCATCTTCAACAGGTGGTGATATGCTTAGTTTGTTAGATTTCACTGCTTCATGGAGTGGAAACAGAGCAACTCAACAATTATCGAGTCTTTTTGCTAATAATGATAAACGAGCACTATTCTTCAAAACAGACAGAGATCAGAACATGACCGATCTTGGTAACTTTAATAAAGGATGGTCTGTTATGAAATTTACTAATAAAGGATGGGATGGAGCTACAAATGTAAATGGTCCTGGCCAATGGGCGGATACAGATTTTCCTTTATTCAGATTAGCTGATGTTATACTTATACAAGCTGAAGCGGAATTAAGATTGGGTGATGCAACAAATGCGTTAACTACATATAATAAAGTTCATGCTCATCCAAGAACAGGTTTAAGTGCTGCAACATCTATTACGTTGCAAGATATACTTAATGAAAGAGGACGTGAGTTGTATTGGGAAGGACAAAGAAGAACTGACTTGATTCGTTTTGGTAAATTTACCAAAGGTTACAATTGGGCTTGGAAAGGTGGATCGCAAAATGGAGGAGATATAGATGATAAATATAATCTTCTTCCGATCAGTACAAAACATCTTACAGGTAACCCTGCTTTGGTTCAAAATGAATTATATAAGTAAGATTGTCTAATAAAGAAAAAGAAAAGCATTATGAAAATAAAAAATATATTATTCTTAATGGCCGTTATATTTGCTTTTGTCGCATGTAACGACGATACAGATCCCGTTCTTCCTCAATACAAAGCTTCGGTATTGACACACCCTGCAAATGATACGCTTTATGTATTAGAGCAAGTGAATGCATCGAAGGTTTTATTAACATTGGATTGGACTGCTTATAAGCAAACAGATCTTTTAGTAGGAGCTGTATCTTATGTGGTACAGATGGACTTGGCAGGAAATGATTTTTCGCAAGCGCGAACTTTTACTCCTGTTCCCGGAGTAACTGTTGATGCAGAATCTTCAGATTATACTACTTCACTTAAGGTGGAGGACGTGAATAAAGTACTGATGAATGGCTTCCGTGTGCCGGCAGATACTATTGCAAATGTAGAGTTTCGTGTAATTACTCGCGTTGGTAATGTGGTGGTTCCATCATCTGCATCTAACGTGTTTAAAGCGAGAGTTATTCCTTACAAAGCCCTAGATACTCCTGTGTTATATATAATAGGTGATGGATTAGTTGGCTGGGACAATAGCGCTGCTGCGATAGGTCGTGATTTACAAGTGTTCTTTGGAGAATCTAATGTGGATGTATCAGTAGGTAAATACACATATACCGGCTATTTCAAAAAAGGTGGAGGTTTGAAGTTAGTAACTAATGCAGGTGACTGGGATTCGGCTTATGGATATGCTGATGCTGCAGGAACTCTTGTTGCTAAAGGTGGTGGTAATATCCCAACTCCGGCTGCTGATGGATTTTATACATTCACTGTTGATTTAAAAGCTCTATCTTATAATTTTGAACCTTATGCTGCAGGAGCTTCTGCTCCAACTTATAATAGAATAGGTGTAGTTGGTAGTGCAACATCTAACGGTTGGGATTCTCCTGATGCTGAAATGACTCAGGTTACACCACACGTATGGGTGATTAAAGGAATCAGCTTAACTGCTGCTGAAATGAAGTTCAGAGCAAATGACGCTTGGGATGTAAGTTGGGGTGGTAATTCTACAAATTTACCATTCGGGATAAGTGATAGTGGCGACAACATTGCAATTGCAAAGGGATCAACATACTTTATCTCATTTAACGATTTGACTAAGAATTATGTAATTATCGATGAGGATAGATTACCGTAAAAAGCCAATCGATTTAATTTGTTAGATAGTATAATAGGAAAGGAGTGAGTTTATTTGCTCCTTTCCTTATTTAAAGCGAAAGACCACAAACTACTTATTAATAATTATTACCATGAAAAAATCTATCTACTTTATTCTGTTCTTGTTCATCCCGTTATGGATACAGGCGCAGATTATTACTACAAATCCTACTTTTCTGACGGACGATGTTGCCGTAGAAATCATTTTCGATGCATCTACAACAGCTCTCAATAATTATACGGGGAATGATGTGTATGCACATACAGGAGTCATCACCGATAAAAGTGCATCCAGTTCAGATTGGAAGTATGCTCCTAATTGGCTCGACAATAGTGATAAATATAAATTAAGCGCACTTGGAAGTAATAAATGGAAATTGAGCATGCCTTCGGGTATTCGTTCTTACTATGGAGTTCCCGCAGGAGAGAAAATACTTAAGCTCGCTTTTGTTTTTCGTAATGCTGACGGATCAAAAGAAGGAAAAGACAATGGCAAAGACATATTAGTTGATGTACATGAGAAAGGCTTAATAGTAAGTTTCGAAACACCTATTGGAGATCAATTATTAGAAAAGAATGCTTCGTTAGCCATAAAAGCTAAAAGTTCTGAGATAACTACACTCAAACTGTTTTTGAATGAAACACAATTGGTTAAATCCGATAATGTAACCTCTATATCTTATACTCATAAATTTGATAAAGAAGGGACCTTTTGGTTAATAGCTGAGGCGGGCATTAGTCCATCAACAGTTAGGGATAGTATTTATATAAATGTAAAGAAAGATCAGGTTAATTTGCCTCTTCCGGCAAATACAAGAGCAGGTGTTAACTATGTAGATAATAATACTGCGACTATTGTATTGTATGCGCCTAACAAGCAAAGTGTATACTTGATTGGAGATTTCAATGATTGGAAGATCGATAATAATTATATGCTTAATAAAGCAGGTGATTATTGGTGGATAACAGTCTCAAATCTAGAAAAGAATAAAGAATATGCATTTCAGTATTTGATTGATGGAACGGTGAAAATTGCAGATCCGTATACTGATAAAGTTCTCGATCCTTGGAACGATTCATATATCCCGACAACTGTATATCCTAATTTGAAACCATATCCAACGGGGAAAACAGAAGGCATAGTTTCTGTAATGCAAACAGGACAAACTCCATATACTTGGAAAACGAAAAACTTCACACCGGCTGAAAAAGAGAAACTGGTAATTTATGAACTTCTTATTCGTGATTTTACAAAAGAACATAGTTTTGAATCGACTATGCAAAAGCTTGACTATCTACAATCACTAGGTATAAATGCAATTGAATTATTACCGATCAACGAATTCGAAGGAAACAGCAGTTGGGGATATAATCCATCGTTTTATTTCGCAGTAGATAAGTATTATGGAACAAAAGATGCCTTCAAAGCATTTGTTGATGAATGTCACAGTAGAGGTATGGCTGTAATTATAGATATGGTATTGAACCATTCTTATGGTCAATCTCCATTCGTGAAGATGTATTGGGATAATGCAAACAACCGTCCTTCGACAGATAATCCTTGGTATAATATAGAGTCACCAAATACAGATTACAGTTGGGGGTATGACTTTAATCACGAATCAGATCAAACCAAGGCTTTAGTTGATAGCATCAATAGTTATTGGATGAAAGAATATCAGGTAGATGGTTTCCGATTCGATTTCACAAAAGGATTCACCAATACCAAAGGTGACGGATGGGCGTACGATCAGGCACGTATTGATATTTTGAAACGAATGACTTCTGAAATTTATAAACGTAACTCGGATGCAATTGTAATAATGGAACACTTAGCAGATAATTCGGAAGAAAAAGTACTTTCGGATGCCGATATTATGCTTTGGGGAAATATCAATAATAACTACTGTGAGGCCGTTATGGGATACACTGAAAACAATAAGTCAGATTTGTCGTGGGCCTTATATTCGAAACGAGGTTGGGCAAAATCGAACTTAGTTGCTTATATGGAAAGTCACGATGAAGAGCGTATGGTGTTTAAAGCAAAGGCATATGGAAACTCGTCGGGAACTTATAATATCAAGAACCAATCTACCGCTTTGGAGCGTGCAGGATTGGCTGCGGCATTTTATCTAACTTTGCCCGGGCCTAAAATGATCTGGCAATTTGGAGAGTTGGGTTATGACTATTCTATTAATACATGCAGCGATGGTACAACTATTTCGAACGACTGTCGTGTATCGGAAAAACCTATTAGATGGGAGTATGCAGACGATAAGGAACGTAAAGCTCTTTATACTACTTACTCGAAACTGATCAATCTAAAAACCGAGAATAAAGTATTTGAATCTGCAAACATAGAGCATTCTTTGGCTGGAAGTCAAAAATATGTAGTTTGGAAAGGTACAGATATGAATGCTTTTGTTGTTGGTAATTTTGATGTAGTGAGTGCTACTGCCAATATAACATTACCTCGCAGTGGAGACTGGTATGATGCCTTTACGGGTGTAATGGTAACTATTCCGTCAACAAATTATTCTGTAACACTAAATCCCGGAGAATATAAGTTCTATCTGGATAAAGGTAGTGTTGCTTCTATTGAAGAAAATATGTACGAGAATAATAAATTTCTCACTATTCTTGAGGATCGTATAGGATATACAGATGGTACTGCAAAATCGATAACTATTTATGATTTGTCGGGCGTTGCCCTTTTAAAGAAGACAAATACAGAATCTATCGGAACATCGACATTATCGAAAGGTATTTATATTGTAAAGCTAAAATTAGCAGATAAGATAGTCTCTCAAAAGTTTATCAAGAGATAAACGGAGGGTTGCTTCATATAAATAGAAGGTTGCAAACGTTTGCAACCTTTTATTGTTAGTTAGGCACTATTGCTCAATGCAAATCAGAGTTAAATAAGCTTTTTTTGTAATACGATTAACTCACAATAATAAAAAGGTCTGAGACCTTGAGACCTCAAAATCAAAAATAATAGATATGTTAAAAAAATCCCTTTTACTTATTGGCTTATGTTTCCTGTGTGGAATCATACAAGCTCAGGAGCTAAAGTCGCCGGATGGAAATCTGGTTCTAAATTTTCAATTGACAGACCAAGGCGTTCCAACTTATAAACTAACTTACAAAAACAAAGATGTTATCAAGGAAAGTAAGTTAGGATTTGCTATTGCATCGGGTACGGCGCAACTCGATAAAAATTTTAAAGTTGCAGATGTTCAATACAGTTCGGAAGATACCGCTTGGGAACCTATTTGGGGCGAGCAAAAAGAAATCCGCAACAACTATAATGAAATGTTTGTGAATTTGACTCAGGATAATCGAATGATTAATCTAAGATTCAGACTCTTTAATGATGGTTTAGGATTCAGATATGAATTTCCAAAGCAAGAGAACCTCTTTACTTTTGTCATAAAAGAAGAGTTGACCGAGTTCAATATGGCTGGTGATAATAAAACTTTTTGGATTCCAGGAGACTACGATACCAATGAATATACCTATACTACTACAAAAATTACAGGTATAGCAGGTGCTATGAAAGAGGCAACTCATCATGTGTTAGATCAGTTCCCAATCAAAACATTAGCAGTGCAAACTCCTTTGATGATGAAATCTGATAATGGTTTGTATATCAATATTCATGAAGCTGCGTTGGTAGATTATCCAGCTATGCAACTGAATGTAGATGATAAGAAACTAGCATTTAGTGCACATCTTGTTCCCGATGTTTTTGGTAACAAGGGAGATATGAATACTCCTGCTCAAACACCTTGGCGTACAATTGTAGTGAGTGACGATGCACGTAATATTCTTTCTTCGAGAATGATTGTAAACTTAAATGAGCCTTGTACTTACGAAGATGTATCGTGGATTAAACCTACAAAATATATCGGCGTATGGTGGCAAATGTTTACGGGAAGAGGTTCTTGGGCATATTCTGACGAAACCAATATCAAATTGGGAGTAACCGATTTTGCTAAATTAACTCCTAATGGCAGACATGCAGCCAATACTGCAAACGTGAAAAAATATATTGACTTTGCAGCAGCAAACGGATTCGATCAGGTATTAGTTGAAGGATGGAATATTGGTTGGGAAGACTGGATTAATCCGGTAAGAGAATACTTATTCGATTTTGTAACCCCATATCCTGATTTTGATGTAAAAGAATTGCAACGTTATGCTGCATCTAAAGGAGTGAAAGTAATGATGCACCACGAAACCGGAGGCTCGGTAGCTAACTACGAACGTCATCAGCAAGATGCATTCCAATTTATGGCTGACAACGGTTACAATGCAGTAAAAACTGGTTATGTAAGCAGAATCAGACCTAAAGGAGAGCATCATGATGGACAAGCTATGGTAAACCACTATATAAACACAGCTAAACTTGCTGCTAAATATAAAGTGATGGTGAATTCTCACGAAGCAGTACGTCCTACGGGATTGTATCGTACATATCCTAACTGGTTGGCTCAAGAGTCGGCTCGTGGAACAGAATTTGAATCTATGGGTGGATTACCTCCTGAGCATACAACTATTCTACCATTTACACGTATGATGGGTGGTCCTATGGATTATACTCCTGGTATATTCCAAACCGATTTTACTTATTACAGTGCCGATAATCACAATAGAGTACGTACTACATTGGTAAAACAATTGGCTTATTATGTGACTATTTACAGTCCACTTCAAATGGCTGCCGATTTACCCGAAAACTACGAACGTTTTCCCGATGCATTCCAATTCATCAAAGACGTAGCAGTAGATTGGGATAATACATATATTCTTGAAGCTGAGCCAGGCGATTACGTAACTATTGCTCGTAAAGCAAAAGGTAAAAACGAATGGTTTATTGGTGGAGTAACAGACGAAAATGCTCGTGAGGCAGTTATCGACTTTAGCTTCCTACCTGCAGGTGCTAAATATACAGCTACTATCTACGCTGATGGAAAAGAAGCTGATTGGGAAAAGAACCCACAAAGCTATACTATCAAGAGCGTTCCGGTAACTCATAAAACAAAACTAAAGCAAAGACTTGCACCAGGTGGAGGTATTGCTATTAGTGTAAAATAATCAATCTAGGAAATAGTTCTTTTTTTTCATGGTAAAGGAGGGAGTATATGTTTACGTATGCTTCCTCTTTTTTCAGTTCCAAGTCTGATCATAATTATCGAGAATGTATTAATTAACATTTATATAGAGCGAAATAGTGCCTTGATAATGCTTTTACTCTATTTATTTTGAGTGGAAAAAGTTATCTTTACTTCAAATATCATGAAAATTCTTTCTAATAATACGAATATGCGGAAAATACTACTGGTGTTAAGTCTTTGTCTTGTTATAGGGATAGCGAAGGCGCAGGAAATTACATCTCCCAATGGAAATGTGACTCTATCTTTTAAATTAGATGAAGCAGGAAAGCCTACTTATAACCTTAACTTTAAGAATAAAGCTGTAATAAAGGATAGTAAAATGGGATTCTTGTTCAGAGGGGTGAAACCTATGAATGAAAATTTTACGATTGTTGATACTCAGTACAAAAACGATGATAATACATGGACTCCTGTGTGGGGTGAGAATAAAGAGATAAGAGACAATCATAAAGAAATGTTTGTTTCACTTGTTCAAAAAGACTCGCAACGCAAAATAAATATTCGGTTTCGAGTATTTGACGATGGAGTAGGGTTCAGATATGAGTTTCCCGTACAAGATCAATTGAGACATTTCATATTGCAGGACGAAACTACCGAATTTAATTTGTCGGGTGATCATAAAGCATTTTGGATTCCTGCCGATTATGATACGAACGAATTTCCGATTACTACATCTAAACTATCAGAAATAGCAGGACTTATAGATGAGGTTCGTAAAGAGCCTTTGGCTGCAAAAGCACCTTCTCCTAATGTGGCAGTACAAACTCCGTTGATGCTAAAATCGAGTGATGGATTATATATTAATATTCATGAAGCAGCTTTGGTAAATTATCCGGCAATGTTTCTGAATGTAGAGGGCAGCTCTAGGTTAAGCTCTCATTTAACGCCAGATGTTAGAGGTAATAAAGCTTACTTACAAACAGGTTATACTTCTCCTTGGAGAACAATTGTAGTGAGTGACGATGCTCGTGATATTCTGGCGTCTAACCTAATTTTGAATTTGAACGAACCATCTAAAATTGAAGATACTTCATGGATTAAGCCTACTAAGTACATTGGTGTTTGGTGGGAATATTTTACGGGTGGAGGCTCTACATGGGCATATACTAATACCGGTGATGTGATTATTGGTAAAACCGACTTTTCTAAACTAAAGCCTAATGGCACACATGGAGCTAATACCGAGCATGTGAAGTATTATATAGACTTTGCAGCAAAGAATGGCTTCGATGCTGTTTTGGTTGAAGGTTGGAACGAAGGTTGGGAAGATAATGCAGCATTTGTAAAAGAAGAGATTTATAGCTTTACAAAAGCATATCCCGATTTTGATGTAAAAGAATTACACCGCTATGCAGCAAGTAAAGGTGTGAAAATAATTATGCATCACGAAACCACTTCTTCGGTGGCTAGCTACGAACGCCAATTGGAAGATGCATTCAAGTTTATGGTTGACAATGGCTATGATGCAGTAAAGACGGGCTATGTAGGACCTATTATTCCTCGTAGCGAATATCACGATGGGCAATGGATGGTAAATCATTATATACGTGTCGTAAAAGCTGCCGCAGATCATAAAATTATGGTCAACTCGCATGAAGCAGTTCGCCCTACGGGGTTGAGCCGCACCTATCCTAACTGGGTAGCTCAGGAATCGGCACGAGGAACCGAATTTGAATCTTTCAATGGAAATAAACCCGAACATACAACTATTCTGCCTTTTACACGTTTGATGGGTGGTCCAATGGATTATACTCCAGGTATATTTCAAGGCGATTTGTCGGTGTATGGTTCTAATAAAGCTAAACTAAGTACTACGTTGGTTAAGCAATTGGCTTTGTATGTAACTATGTATAGCCCCTTACAAATGGCTGCCGATTTACCCGAAAATTACGAGCGTTTTCCGGATGCTTTCCAATTCATCAAAGACGTAGCTGTCGATTGGGATAATACCTATATTCTCGAAGCAGAACCGGGTGATTATATTACTATTGCACGTAAAGCTAAGGGAAAGAGCGAATGGTATATAGGAGGCATTACTGATGAGAATGCACGTGAAGCAATTATCGATTTCAGTTTTTTGCCCGAAGCCACTAAATATACAGCAACCATATATGCTGACGGAAAAGCTGCTGACTGGATAAAAAATCCACAGAGTTATACAATCAAAACCATGACAGTTACAAACAAAACTAAGCTAAAACAACGTTTGGCTCCTAGTGGTGGTGTAGCTATTTCTATAAAATAAGGGTCTTAGACCCTTTATTTGTTTTGCATAACCTATTACCTTTAAACTATAAAAATACTATGGAAAAAACACAAAGAGAGACTATTGCTTGGGTAGACCTATTGAGGATTATCGCTTGCTTTTTAGTCGTTTTAGCACACGCCTGCGATCCATTTGTAGGTAAATTTGATGATAATCCATCTGAGTTTCTTTCGGGAGCCTTTTTTGGCAGTTTGGTAAGAGCTTGCGTTCCTTTATTTGTAATGATATCGGGAGTGTTATTACTGCCAATCAAGGCTGATATGGGTACTTTCTATTCTAAAAGAGCAAAGAGAATACTTATTCCTCTTGCTTTTTGGTCTATGGTACTGCCCGTTCTTTATTATCTGTATATTAATTTTGGTATTGAAGGAACACTCAATCCGGGCATTGTAATAGAGAATTATACATTAGAGGCAACTGTTACTAAAATGTACACTTTCCTTTTTAATTTCAATTATGATACTACACCGCTTTGGTACCTGTATATGTTGATTGGGCTTTATCTTATTCTACCAATTATAAGTGCGTGGTTAACACAAGCCTCTCAAAAAGATATCAAACGATTCTTATATATTTGGATAATAAGTACTATTGTGCCTTATATTCAGATGGCTGCTCCATCACTAGGATATACAGGGAATTATGGTAGTATGGGGTTATTCGGCGAATGTTATTGGAATGGATTTGGAATATTCTATTACTTCTCCGGGTTTCTGGGCTTTGCCGTCTTGGCATATTATCTGAAACGTTTCCCTCTTAATTGGAGTTGGAAACGCACCATTTCAATTACCATTCCCTTGTTTTTAGTTGGATATGCAATAACCTCTTTGGGTTTTATCCTCACTCAAAAATATTTTCCGGGAAGTTATGAAAATCTCGAAGTAGTATGGTATTTCTACGGCATCAATGTTTTGATGATGACTGTGGCTGTTTTTATTACAGTTGAGAAGATAAATATATCTCCATCACCAATGTTAAGTAAGGTTGCAGGTTTAACATTCGGAGTTTATTTATGTCACTTTATTATTGTGCAATTTGGATACGATTTAGTTTATTCAAATCTTAATTTACCTGCTTATATTCAAATACCATTGATTGCTATTATTGCATTCACTATATCTTTATTTATTATTTGGTTGATGAGTTTAAACAAATTTACAAGGAAGGTAATCCAATAATATTAATCGGATTACTGCGATTTTTTGAAAAAAGAATAAGAACCCAATGGAGTAAGTTTCCGTTGGGTTTTTCTATTTAATTTATTTAGTGCCTTTTCAGTTGTTAAAAATGAAGACATCTATTCCTATAATAACAAATAAGTCGGTTTTTTTATAATTTTGGATCGATTTTACAGCAATTTGCAAACGTTTGCAACCAAGTATTGGTCTTTTGTTTTTGGTTTAGCTTAATTATGAAAAGGTAATATCTTTTCTTTGTATGTAAGAAATGGGAAGATTCCATATACATTGAAGAATCTTACATTTCTTACTCGTTGCAAATAAAAAACTAGTAAAATAAACAAAAAGGTCTTGGGCCTTAATCTTAAAATGAAAAGATATAAACCATGAGAAAATTAATTATTTTGATGTGTTTGTGTATTGTCAGTCATTGGGCAGTAGCGCAAGAGTTGAAATCTCCAAATGGAAATTTAACGATGAAGTTTTCGCTTCAAGGTAATGGTGTTCCCACTTATAGCTTAACCTATAAGGGCAAGGATATTATTAAACCGAGTAAGTTGGGGCTTGAACTGAAAGAGCAAAAAACACTTAACGACTTTGACGATTTTTCGGTTAAAGAAAAAACAGGAGAAGGAAACCTATACGATGGTTTCTCGATTGCTGATACTAAAACTGCAACTTTCGATGAAACATGGAAACCTGTATGGGGCGAAGTAAAAGAAATTCGTAATAACTACAACGAATTAGCTGTAACACTAAATCAAAAAGCAACAGATAGAACTATCATAGTACGTTTCCGTCTATTTAACGATGGATTAGGTTTCAGATATGAGTTCCCTGAGCAAAAAAACTTGACTTACTTTATCATAAAAGAAGAAAAGACTCAATTTGCAATGGCAGGCGATCACACTGCTTATTGGATTCCAGGAGACTACGATACTCAAGAATACGATTATACAACATCTAAACTTTCTGAAATCAGAGGTTTAATGGAAAAATCGGTAACGGCTAACGTTTCTCAAACATCATTCTCAAATACAGGTGTTCAAACATCATTAATGATGAAAACGGCTGATGGTCTGTATATCAACCTTCACGAAGCTGCATTGATAGACTATTCTTGTATGCACCTTAATTTAGATGACAAAAACATGATTTTTGAATCGTGGTTAACACCAGATGCAAATGGCGACAAAGGTTATATTCAAGCTCCTAGCCATTCACCTTGGCGTACAGTTATCGTAAGTGATGATGCTCGTGATATCTTAGCTTCACATATTACTCTAAACTTGAATGAGCCTAGTAAAATTGAAGATACTTCATGGATCAAACCAGTAAAATACGTAGGTGTTTGGTGGGAAATGATTACAGGAAAAAGTACTTGGGCATATACTGACGAATTGCCAACTGTACAATTGGGTATAACTGACTATTCAAAAGTAAAACCTAATGGTAAACACGGGGCTACTACTGCTAATGTAAAGAGATATATTGATTTTGCTGCTAAGCATGGTTTTGACGGTGTTTTGGTAGAGGGATGGAACGAAGGCTGGGAAGACTGGTTTGGTAACTCTAAAGACTATGTATTTGACTTTGTAACTCCATATCCTGATTTTGATGTAGTGGGTATCCGCGAATATGCTAAAAGCAAAGGTGTAAAAATGATTATGCACCACGAAACATCTGCATCGGTTCGTAACTACGAGCGTCATATCGATCAGGCTTACAAATTCATGAAAGACAATGGTTATGATGCTGTAAAAAGCGGATATGTAGGTAATATTCTTCCTCGTGGCGAGAATCACTACAACCAATGGATTGTAAACCATTATCAGTATGCAATTGAAAAAGCAGCAGATTATAAAATTATGGTAAATGCTCACGAAGCAGTTCGTCCAACAGGAGTATGTCGTACATGGCCTAACCTTATCGGAAACGAATCAGCTCGTGGTACAGAATATCAAGCATTTGGTGGTAACAAACCAAATCACACAACAATACTTCCATTTACACGTCAGATTGGTGGTCCAATGGATTACACTCCAGGTATCTTCGAAATGGATATTGAAAAAATTAATCCAGACAATAAATCTCACGTAAATACTACTATTGCTAATCAATTGGCATTGTATGTAACTATGTACAGCCCATTGCAAATGGCAGCTGATTTCCCTGAAACTTATGAGAAATTTATGGATGCTTTCCAATTTATCAAAGATGTAGCTTTGGATTGGGATGACAGCAAATATCTTGAAGCAGAACCAGGAGATCATGTAACAGTAGCTCGTAAAGCTAAAGGAACAAACAATTGGTTCGTAGGTAGTGTATGTGGTGAGAACGGATATACTTCTAATATCTCATTCGATTTCTTGGATGCCGATAAAGTATATATAGCTACTATTTATGCAGATGCTAAAGATGCTCATTACAAAACAAATCCTCAAGCTTACGAAATCCGTAAAGTAGTTGTGACTAACAAGTCTAAACTATCTCAACGTTTAGCTCCTGCAGGAGGTTTAGCAATCAGTGTAATTGAAGCTGATAAAGCTGCAATCAAAGGTTTGAAGAAACTGTAAGAAACAGATAGATTTAAATATAAATATCCTCGAATAAGCAATGTCTTATTCGGGGATATTCTTTTATATTGTTTTCTCGTATATTTTTCGATTTTCTATAATGGCATCCATATTCTCACTAGCCCATGATAGCATTTGTGTGACATTTGGAAGCAGACTTCTACCCAGATCAGTTAATTGGTATTCTACCCTTGGTGGAATTTCGGGGTAGATTGTTCTTTTGATCAAACCGTCAGCCTCAAGAGAGCGTAACGTAACAGTAAGCATCTTTTGAGAAATATCTTTCAAGTACTTTCTCATCTCATTGAAACGTAGTGTACCCTCGTCTCCCAAGAGGGTGAGTACTAGTATCGACCATTTATCTCCGAAGCGAGACATCACTAGTCTTACGGGGCAGTGACTGTGATCTTCAATTTTTTTTATTTTTTCGTCATTCATAACCTCTTCTTTTTTAGCATTAGTAACATCGGGGTAACTATGTAACATTTGTGAGCCTTCTTGTGGGTTCAAAACAAATATACTTTCTTTGGTATCTAAAAGTTACTAACAGTACAAATGTAGACTAAAATATTGAAAAATGAAAACGATAGTTATTCTTGCTCATCCAAATATTGAGCAATCTCTGGTAAGCAAATCTTGGGTAAATGCACTGAAAGAACAGCATGCAGATGTTACCATTCATAATATATACGAAACTTATCCCGACTGGAATATTGATGTAGCAGCAGAACAAAAATTAGTGGGTGCACATGATCGTATTATATTCCAGTTTCCTGTGCAGTGGTTAAACATGACTCCTCTGATGAAAAAATGGTTCGATGAAGTATTATCTTATGGTTGGGCTTATGGTCCTGACGGAGACAAATTAGTTGGTAAAGAAATCGGTGCAGCAGTTTCGGCAGGAAGTCCCGAAGAAGCTTATCAAGTGGGAGGGAAGAATTTATTTCCCCTTTCTCAACTCTTAAGCCCTATTGAGGCTACTGTTAATTTTGTGAATGCTAAATATCACTCTTTCCATGCTTTCTATGGTGTATTTTCTGATGACTTAGAAAACAGGTTGAAGATAAATACGCAAGAGTATCTGAAATATGTCACTCAGTAAGCTTTCTTTTTTTATTATATTGCATGTCTCCGGAATAAGTACAATTCTTATTCTGGAGATTTTTATGTTATTTTACTAGAAAAAGGATGATCGCAACGTTCGTAAGGAAAATTGTAACCTTTTTATTTTGAGAAGGCTTAAATTTACTTGAATTTAAATGTCATGGGTGGGATGAATTTGTAACTATTCCCAGTGTAATTTTAGAAGAATAGTTGTTATTCTACTGTCTTGCTTCTTTTCGCGATAATGTTCTTTTTTTTCTATATCTTAGAGATTATCCAGATCTATATTAAGGAGCTTGGCTAAAGTATTCATATCTGATATAATCAGATCACGGTATGTTGGCAAGCTTACTCCTTTGATATTTGTAAATCCGTGTGATTTTGCATCAAAGTAACCATACACCCTATCTAATAAAAGATATTTTTCATATATTTTATCTTCGTATTTATCTAAGATTTCAGACATATCTACAGGGTAATACCAACTAGGATCTTTTACTAAAAAACCATGATTTACATTATCTTTTTCTAAAGCTTGTTTTAAAGCTGAAAAATAATAACCGAAAAATATTTTATCATCCATTATTATATAATTATCTGAATCTATCCCAGAAGTTTTGGTATGTAGGGTCAAATTCCCAAGGTAAATGCCTTCTGATTTCTTTATTCGTAGTACCTCTGTGATAATGGAGAACCTTTTTTCCTCTTAAAAATTCAGGTATAGAGTTTCTAGTTCTACTAGCATTGTATAATGTGTGGTAATCGAGTCTGGGCTTAGTCCCATAACCACTTCCAACCGAAATGCTGAATCCATTTACTTTTCCACCGCCATCTCTTAATGCTTTTAAGGTATATCCCTTTTCAACCATTCCTGTACTTCTTATTAGCTGAATCTGGGTTATATAAGCTAAGCCAATTTCAATTAAGGCAGAAGTGATCGCTTCCCATCCTTCGTTTCTGGATGTAACTGCTCGAATACGTGTAATTTTCCACTCATGTATTTTAAATGGATTCAATCCGGAATCACTATAACCTAAGACGGAGGCAACCCACAAATTTTTTATATAATCAAATAATAATTTATCTGATTTTTCCTAATCTCCGGTACGATAATTATTCCGTAGCTATCCCTACCATGAATAGCTGCCGAAACACTATTTTGTTCAAGGTTATATAATCGTTTATAAATAATCAAGCGCAAATTGTGTATGTCATAGTTGGTAAGGCTATATACAAACTCTTTAAAAGCTGGGTCTGCATTTCCGAAATTAAAGCCATAAATAATGATATCGTTATGATTCATAACTTAACTCCTCCAATAATTATTGTGTTCGTTTTCATTTAGTTTTATTTTTTCAGGAGCAATAACTAAGACTGTTGTAGTCCCTTTGTAAGCATCTATATCTCTGACGAGGCTTATACAAAATGCTTTTTCAAAGGTTACTCTAAGTTTTGTCTGCTCAAAATCATCACCAAACTTTACTATTCCGCTTTTTAAAGCACTTGACTGCCTTGCCCAATCATAGATACTTTTATCAACTGATTCTTTTATTACAATTTTTAGTTGTCCGCCCCTGACATCCTGCTGTGGTTGTCCTTTGTGATCTACACCTTGACTAAATCCAATATAGAAATAAGATACAGGGTATTCTTTCGCATCTATAATTAATTTAGCTGTAACGTGAGCTTGAGGTTGAAATAGATTAAGGATGTTCATGTTTCTATTGTTTTTTCCAATTATTACTAAATGTTATTCCTGTGTCGAAAGTTAAAAACTCAGCTTGAATTGTTATCTGTGTTTGCATATAAGCATCACCCGCTTCGGTATATTCAAGTGAGAAATCAATACACGAGGCATTTTCAAAAAAGATTTTCTCTTGTGGGGTTTCATCGTGTCCCAAAGTAATAATGACGCCATCTTTATATTGTCTTGGATTTAAAGCCCATTGGGTAATCACATCTGGGGGTAATTGGGGTAGAGTCATAGATATAGTTCCGCCTACAACCTCTGTACATGCTTTTCCTGTATCGTCAATATCTTGAGAAAAAGCGAATTTACAATTGGAAAGTTCAAAACCACCTTTAATCAGAGATGAAAAATCCAACCCTGATATCTCTCCCAATTTTAAAAAACATTGATGGGTAAACATAAGTTGTGTAAGTTAGTTTAATATCTTGTTTCACTTGTGTTTTTATTAATATTCACTTTGGAATAATTAAAGTTCCCAATATAGTTAAAAATGAATGTAACAGTACAAATAATTCAGGAAAAAATCAAAAAGATATGTAAGTTTGTAGTGTTAGTAATGTATGTATTGTTACTTCTTCACGGGATCATTTATAAATATAACCGATACAGCACCGATAAGAAGTGAAACTCCCGAAACTAGGAACATGGCAAAGGGTCTGCTTCCCGCAACATTCTCAAATAGGAAATGTCCTAACAATCCACCTGCTACTTGAGGGATTACAATAGTGACATTGAGAAGTCCCATGTACAAACCCATTTTGTTGGAAGGTACTACATTAGCCAATATCGAAAAAGGCATAGTCAATATCATTGCCCATGCAATACCAATGACTAGCATAGGCAATAAAAGTAAATATTGATCGCGAATAAAGAACATAGAGAGCATTCCTATACCTCCTAATACAAGAGAGAATGAATAGAAGTTTTTTCTTCCGAATTTATCTGTAATTCTAGGTAAGAAAACAGAAAAAATAGCAGCTATAACACTGTATACACCTGTTAATATTCCAAACCAATTTCCTGCATGATTATACTCTACCGAATGAGGGTCGCTTGTGTTCCATACAGTAACAGCAATTCCATCAGTAGCATATACCCATATGTAGTAGAATGCAAACCAAGAGAATAATTGTACTATGGACAATTGAAGTATGGTAATTATTGTTTTTTTGTTGTCGGTAGATGTTGTGTCATCTGTTTTATTGGCAGATTCGCTTTTATTGTATTCTTCAAATAACTTGGGAGGATATTCTTTTACGCTGAAACACGTCCATAAATTGGTAAGTACAAGAAACCCTATGCCAATATAAAAAGAGACTGAAACGGAGGCGGCTACTCGACCTTCGTCCGCTTGATTACTAAAACCTATGTAGGCAAGTAAAAAGGGTAGGCATGAGCCTACGATAGCACCCAGATTAGAAACTATAGTCTGTACGGAGTATCCCTGATTGCTTTGTTTACTGTTGACCATATCGCCAACCAACGATCGGTAAGGCTGCATACTTACATTGAATGCGCTTTGCATAAGAAATAAGATGCTTACTCCAGCCAATACAGATGGCATAACGCGTGATATGATATGCGAATTGGGCATGAGAAACATCATAATAGCCGAAACTACTAGACCTGCAAGTATATAAGGTATTCTTCGCCCTAGTCGAGTCCATGTTCTGTCGCTGAAATAGCCAATGAGAGGTTGCATAAATAATCCAGCTAAAGGGGCGGCAAGCCATAAGAAAGCCAATTCGTTGGTATCTGCACCCAATGCTGATAATATACGGCTTGTGTTTGTCATTACAAGCGTAAAACAAATTTGTGTACCTAAAAAGCCGAAGTTTATATTCCAGATTTGCCCATATCTGAGCGTAGGTTTATTTAGCATAAGGTCTTATATTTCTGTTCAGGTATTAAGGTCTCGGACCTTCTTTTGTTACTTTTGACCTCTATAACAACCCGAGATTGTTATAGAGGTCAAAAGTATCAATAATTATTTAGAATTACTTATAGATATGATTTCTACTCTACTATTAGAGGTCGTGTGGTTTCTCTTATAACCAAACTGGTTTTCACTATCTTGTTTTTCTTATCCGTACTATCTGGATTTTGCACCTTCTCTAAAATCAGATTCATAGCCTCTTCTCCTACTTTCTGAGGGTGCTGATCTACGGTTGTAAGCATAGGGTCGGTATCCTGAGAAATATTGGAGTTGGAGAAACCGCATATCGAAACTTCTTCTGGAACTTTGAGTTTTAAAGTCTTTGCAGCTAACAAAATTCCTGAAGCAGTATAATCATTCATTGCCATGAAAGCATCTGGTCGTTTGTCTGATTGCAACAGTTCCATAGCTCTTTCGAAGCCAAGTTGTTTATTATCGGCAATTCTTATAATGTCTTCATCAATGGGCATATGATGTTTTCTTAATGCATCAAGATAGCCGTTTTTTCTATTCTTAGATATTTCGAGATGAGGAGCGGCTCCAAAGAATGCAATGTGTTTGCAGCCTGTTTGAACCATATAATCTACGGCATGAAACGTTCCCGAATAATCATCAACGACAACTTTGCCGGAGTCTATTCCTGTACAAATGCGGTCGAAGAAAACTACGGGTATATTATTATCTATAAGTTCTTGGAAGTGATCGTATTTAATTGTCGTTTTTGATTGAGATATAAGCATTCCGCATACACGAGCCTCTATCAGTGTCTGAACATTGCGTATCTCTTTTGTATATTCTTCTGATGATTGACAAACAATTACATGATAGTCATGATCTTCGGCAATAGTTTCCATTCCCGATAATACAGATGAAAAGAAGTGATTGGCTAGTTCGGGAACTATCACTCCTATAATATTGGAATGACTGTTTCTAAGACTCAAAGCCAAGGAGTTGGGCTTATATTTATGTTCGTTGGCATATTCTTGTACCACTCTCCGAGTTTCGAGGCTGATATCGGGATTGTTGTTTAGAGCTCTGGATACAGTCGATGCAGAAATATTCAGATTCTTGGCAATATCTTTAATCGTTATACGTCCTTTTTTCATTGTTTAGAAATAATTAACTATTGTAACGTTTTTATTACCATATTGTTTAGCCTTATTTGTTTTGTTTATGACACTTACAAAACAATAAAACCAATTGATGATTCTAACGAGTCATTATCCAAGGAATAAAGGTAATTAAAAATCAGCTTAGAGTAATTATTCTTTTCTGATATTCTGTTCTTAGAATCACTCTAATACTATTTCCTTTATATGGAGCCTATTTCTTAGTTCCTTTGCGAGCTTCTCTATCTTTACCCTTAGGCTCAGATTTGCTTTTTGTTTTAGTCTTCGGTTTATTAGCAGCCATTTTCTGTTTTCCGACTCTCAATCCACTCGAAGGTTTACCTTTACTTCTGGGTTTTGGTTTATCCTCTCCATTTTCAGAAGTTGGAGTGAATTTTTTTGGCTGATCTTTATCGGTTTTGTTGGCAGAAGCTTTTTTTGCAGCCAGACTTCCTTTTCTATAATTGGTTCTTATATCATGCTCTTCGAGGGCTCTGTTAAAAGACTTATTACTGTTTGATGGAGTTTTTCCTGCAGGAGTTTTTTCAGAAGCTTCAAGCATATCGAATAACCCTTCCATTTCCGAAGCAGTCAGATTACGCCAGTTTCCTTGCCCTAATTTATCAAGCTTGATATTCATTATCTGAATACGTTCTAGCTTGAGTACATCATAATTGAAATATTCACACATACGTCTGATTTGTCTGTTAAGACCTTGTATAAGTGAAATTTTGAATGTATAGGGGTTGATTTTCTCTATCTCGCATCTGCGTGTCACTCTATCTAAGATGGGTACACCTTGCGACATACGAGTGATGAAGTCAGACGTGATGGGGCGATTTACAGTTACAATATAATCTTTCTTATGATTGTTTCCTGCACGCAATATCTTATTAACGATGTCTCCATCGTTTGTTAGGAGGATTAATCCTTGCGAATCCTTATCCAACCTACCGATAGGAAATATACGTTGCTCGTGTCTTATGAATTCGATAATATTATCTCTCTCCAACGGATTGGTAGAGCTTACAACTCCAACGGGTTTGTTGAATGCAATATATACCGGCTCTACTTTATTCTCAATGAGTTCTCCGTTTACCTTAACTTTTTGTCCGGGTAATACACGCGATCCGATAGTAGCTTTCTTGCCATTTACTGTAACATTGCCACTCTCTATGTATTTGTCAGCTTCGCGTCTAGAGCAATAGCCTGATGCACTGATGTATTTGTTTAAACGATATTCCATTTTCTCTAAATCTAAAAGTAAGAATAAAAATAAGTATACTAAAACAAGTGCTGTTATAATATTATTTTAATTATAACAGGCTTGGAGTGTTTTTGATCCAAGCAATAAAAAGGTTTGAGACCTCGCCAGATATCAATCTTCAATATTCTTTATTTCAGTATTCTTTATCTTTTTTGAAAATGAAAGAATATAGAAGTTTATCAAGATGAAAAACACCCGTTCTTAATATAATTAAAGACGGATGTTCTGGTTTATTCGTTTATCTTAATCTAGCGGAGAAGAAGGGATTCGAACCCCCGATACAGTTGCCCGTATACTTGCTTTCCAAGCAAGCGCCATCGTCCACTCGGCCACCTCTCCTTAATTACGGCACAAAGATAAAAATATTTCTTGTATTACAATAATTCGTTTAGTTTATCGAAAACAGTTTTTTAGCGTTCTCGCTCGTTATATCGCCTGGCTTTTCGGGAGTTACGCCGTATATATCTGCTAGTTTTGCTGCTATGTGGATTGTGTATGAAGGTTCGTTTCTTTTGCCTCTGTATGGTACAGGTGGAAGATAGGGTGCATCGGTTTCGATAAGGAGACGCGAAAGATCAGTTCCTTTCAAAACCTGTGGCAAGGTTGAGTTTTTGTAAGTGACTGTTCCGTTTATTCCTAGATAGAAATTCTCAAGAGCTAATACAGCCTCCAGCTCTTCACTTGAACCGCTGAAACTATGAAATGCCCCTCTAAGTTTAGATGCACCTACATTCTTGATGCATTCTATAGATTCGCCAATAGCATTTCTGCAATGGATAGATACAGGCAGATCAAACTCTATGCTCCATCGAAGTTGTTCCTCAAAAGCGGCTCTTTGCTCTTTCTCTAGAGACTTATCCCAATAGAGGTCGATCCCTATTTCGCCAACAGCATTGTATTTGTGAATAGCAAACTGTTGCTTAATTATTTCCAGATCAGATTCCCAATTTGCTGTAACGCTTGTTGGATGTAGCCCCATCATAGGTATGCAATACCCTGGATGTTTTTCTACAAGGGAATTAACTCTATTTATGCTTTCTACATCTACATTAGGTAATAAGATGTTGGTTATGCCAGCTTGCTTAGCTCTGCTTATAACGTCTTCTATATCGTTGTCGAAGCTTTCGTCATAGGTATGAGAATGCGTATCTATTATATTCATTTTGAATTTGTTTAGGTTATAGCAAGTATTTATTGGGTATTAATCGCAGTTGTTTCTTTGTGATTAACATATAAATACTTGCCGAAGTCGTAGAAAAAGACAAAGACGTTTATGACGCGCGAGTTAGCAGGCTTTTAGCAAGCTCTCTTAGTTCATTCTTCTTGGCGTAATCTACACTTACTAAATCTAGGTATGCGATTCCTTTTTCGTAATATGCGTGAATGATATCTGCTGATGTCTGCTTTAGATTCAGCTCATCATATATTGTTGTTACAGCTTTGATTTTTTCAGTTTCATCGAAGTTCGTTTTGTTTATCCAATCAAGTAATTGATCTTTACTATCTTCGTGTTGAAGTGCTGTGATTTGTAAGAACGTCTTTTTATTGCAAAGAATATCTCCTCCAATTCTTTTCCCGAATGTTGCAGGATCTCCATATACATCAAGCAGGTCGTCCATTAATTGAAAAGCTAATCCTATATTTATTCCGAAGTTGTAAAGTGATTCAGCGTCTTCTTGGCTCGATCCAGCTGCTAGTGCTCCACATTTGAGTGCACAACCTAATAATACAGCAGTCTTTAATCGAATCATTTCGAGATATTCGGCAATAGATACATCAAGGCGTTTTTCAAACTCCATATCAAGTTGCTGACCGCAGCATATTTCAGTTGCAGTTGTAGAGAACAGGGATAGAACTTCAGGCAGATATTGTGGATCAGTCTTTGCTATTTCCTTGTAAGATTCAATAAGCATGGCATCGCCCGACAAAACGGCTGTGTTGTCATCCCATTTAATATGTACGGTGGGTTTACCTCTACGTTTATCCGCTCTATCCATAAGGTCATCATGTAATAGAGTGAAATTGTGGAAAATTTCGATACCTAAAGCTATAGGAATCGATTTTTCGATATCATCTTTATATAGGTTGTAAGCCATTACAGCTAATACGGGTCTAACTCGTTTACCTCCAAGTTCGAGGATATAATCTATTGGAGCAAATAATGATTCAGGTTTACCCTCAAATTTGAGAGTATTTACTTCATTATTAATCTTGTTGAGTACGTCGGAGAATGTATACAGCATAATTATATATTTGATATTCAAAAGTACATAATTTATGCTGAAATTAAAAGTTGCAGCGCTCTATTTGTATTGGAAGTCTAAATGAAAATGGCGATAACCCCAAGCAGAGCCGAAACTATAAGAACAAGAAGTATTCCTAATATTATATTTTTTGTCGTAAACTTGATTGGTAGGTTGGGGTCATCTTCCTCAAAGCTTATGACATCGTCATTAAGTTCACCTGCGAGTATAGCTCGTTCTAAATCTTCGATTGTTAGCTCAGAACGTTTGCAGATTTTATTAGATAGTTTGTCCTGTAATGGAAAATATTTAGGGAAGTTAAAAGCTGAAATGTCAACATTAAACTCTTTGGCGAAGGCTTCAATAAAAGCTTTAGCTTGTTCGTTCTGTATATTCAAGTCTCTTGTAATAGAGGTGTTATCGTATATTTTCTGATCATACGATGAATATTTAAGAATGAGTTGTTCTAGATTCTTATTTCCCATTGTTGTTCTATCAAACAGATTTATATTGCAATATACAAATATACTTAGAAAAAGATGAGTTTTTTGTTAATCTGTTATTAAATTTTGAGGAGAGATTTAATGTTCTATTGTGATGGATGAGCTTGAGAGGATGTATTTGTCTGTTCATGAATTAAAATATATAGATAATATTAGGTGTGTTAATGTAAATTATTAAGAGGGCGCCATAATCTAGATGTTTGGTGTAGAGGTATCTCTAAAAGATAGGTAGGCTTGTCTAAATAGAATAGAATTTAAAGATATAAGGAGGCTTTTTTGTGTTGTTAAAATAGGTGCGTTATATTGTTGTATTGTTGAGTTTTTTATAAAAGTGTAGATTGCTTGCTTAAATAAATCACATTTAGTAGATGA
The DNA here is from genome assembly GCF_015233815.1 of Dysgonomonas sp. GY617. Classification (NCBI taxonomy): domain Bacteria; kingdom Pseudomonadati; phylum Bacteroidota; class Bacteroidia; order Bacteroidales; family Dysgonomonadaceae; genus Dysgonomonas; species Dysgonomonas sp. GY617. Next base: position 54,255 of record NZ_JADCLR010000026.1, on the reverse strand, counting down.
CATTTGAGAAGCAGTGCTACTGAGTTGAGTTTTGGCTAGAAGTTTTGGTTGTGCTGGGAAATATTTGTGGTGGTTGCAAGACTTATAATTGTTAATGAATTTGCGTGTGTGTCTCGTTTTTTTTGTTTGTTTATCACTGTTTTATAGTGAATTTTTTATGTTTTAGTATGTTTGATTTTGTTGATGTAGTTAATATTTATGATGTGATGCTTTGTCTTATTAGGAAAATGACTTTGATAATTTGTTTTTTATTGTGTTTTGGTTGTAGAAATATGCTTTGTTAAAATAGTGATTTGGTAGGCTTGTTTATTTGTGAAGTGTGTTAGAATGGTTTTAAATTCCTTGGTTTGTTAAGTTTGTATATTGTTTTAACTAAGGCGCAATAGTTTTTTTCTTTTAACAATAGATATAATGTTAATTTGGAGGTCTCAGATCAAAAAATGTCTATTTTAGCTAAAATTTATCTCATAAAGATCTTTATTTTCTAATTGAATGTGCTATTTAACAATCTTGCTTGTTTTGTGCTTTGTACGGGTTGTTTGCAAGCTTTTTTTTATGATTTAAATAGGCTATCTTCCCTATAATTAGCTTGTTTTGGTGAGTTTTATTATTGTTAAATTATATTAAATATGGTGAGCTATTGTAAGGATAGGATGATAGATATGAACTTAATGCTTATCTTTGAACCCTAAATGCAGGAGATTGTTCAATATATTTCTAAATGTTATAATTTCCAGCCGTCTATATGTTATTTGATAACACATTTTCATTGCTTGGTAAACAATGAGTTAAGCACTAAAAAGGATTAAAACAGAACAAAAATAAGTATGAAAATAAAACTACTTTTGCTTGTAGGAATTGGGTTTGCTCCATTGCCGTTAATGGCTCAAGCTGCTTTCTTTTATAATAAAGGAGCGATGTCCGTTAAATCGACGGGTATTGCAGGAGATGCTACTAAGACGACCTTGTATATTAATGGCGATTTTATAGCAGGTCGTGATGCAACTACTTCGAGTGTGGTGAGTGAGATTCATTTAGAAGGATCGCAAACTGTTCTTACCGGTAACTTTATTCATGAGTTGAATGGTACGATTGGTCGTAATTCTCATGTTTTTGTTTTACCAACTCCTTATACTGCAACAACAGCTTCTCGTTTTGTTTTCAGAGGAACAGACACTCAGTATATAAAAACCGATCAGGCATATTCGCCCACATTGAAAGGTGGTAACTATATAAATTTTCCGGATTTAGTTATTGAGAATACAAAACATGTAGTCTTAGTCCCTGAATTAGCAGCTTCTGCTCAGAATGTAGATTTAAATGGTGGTCGTTTTATTATTGATTCCAGAAGAGTTAAAGCCTCGGATGTTAGTGGTATAACAACAATACATACAGTTGATAATTCTTCGATGCTAGCCCACTTTATGGTGGAGGCTCCAATTACAGGGAATACGGCAGTTGGACAGATCAGAACTAAGAATAGTGCTATTCCTAATACTACAACTGATAATAATCTATATGGAGCTATTCAGGTAAATCTATCTGTAGATGATCCTGCTATTGCAACTACAAATGAAAGACAAGGAAGAAGCCTTATTGCTTTTGGTAGTCCGTATAAAGAAATGAGAGCCGATTATTTCTTTTGGAATTTCCTTATGATTCCTACGGGAGAAAGCATAATTGGTCAAAGTGCACCAGGTAATACAATGACCGACCCAACATATAAATTGCAAGCTGGTAAAGCTTTCGTGCTAGGAGTTGATCTTAGAGGAACTAATGCAGCTAATTACGAATACGATATTCATCCTACTTATAAGGATAAAGGTATCTTGTTTGCAGAACGTAATGGTGCCGGAGTTTCAGATGACAATGTTGTTGATGCTACAAACCCTAGTCTGAACCGAGAGAAAGGAAAATATTTCTTTAGTCGATTTGGTCCAATGTTTAAAAGATCAGTAAATATATTTCCATCTTCAGGTCTAGCAACTAATGTGCCGAATAAAATGCCTAAGGTCGCTGTATCTACTAGTGATGTTTATACAAATGAGGTGCTAAATAATAATGATATTGATTTATCATTGGTACCTGGTTATAATTATTTCTCAAATCCTTATACTGTTCCTTTAGATGTTACTACTTTTATTACTTCAAAAAGTACTAATCACGAAGCAGACCCACATGATTGGGGGGGGGCTGATGGTTTACTTATGGTCGGTAATGCAGCTAATCTTAGTAGGGATGTTGCTAATCGTATTTGGATATTAGATCCAACTTCAAAAGGGTCTGGTACTTATGATGTAGGATATACAGGTGTGGAACCCGGGAATAAATGGGTTTCGGTAAGTGCCAAATATAGAGTGTTAAGACCTACTGCTGCTACAGGTTTCTTTGATGCAGGTTCTACAGTGGGAGAGTGGGATTCGGGAACGGGAGAAATTCTTGATCTTGATCAAGCTGGTTCGGCTGTTATTGCTCCACTTCAGATGTTTGTGTTATATTCTGAGAAGTCAAGATCATTTCGCATACCTGCATCTGAAAGATGGATAAATCGTAATGCATTATTTCTAAGATCAGCACCTGCTGAAGAAAAGACTATTAAAGATGACTTTCTATTTCATATAACAGATGAAGAAGTGAAAGCGTCTGACAGAGTTGCTATTGCCATTAGAACACCTCAAGAGGTGATGACTAATGCAGAGTATGCCCCAACAAAGAAAATGATTGCTTTGATATCTACAAGCGAAACAAAAACTACTTCTGAAACAGTAGAAGGTGTTGTTAAGCAAAGTGGTATGAGTACAATGTATACAAGAAGCGAACAAGGTGATGCTTTGGAGTCAAATATTTTAGGTGTACCTCAATCAGCACAAACAGAATCGGTTGTATTATATGTAACACCTAGTGCAATACCTCAAAATGTAACACTGAAAGCTTCTCGCTTAGGTTCTGCTGAGAGAGTACAGGGAATTACTTTGATTGATAAAGTTGCTAATAAAGAATTTGACTTGTTTGGAGGAAAATCTTATACAACAAGTTCTAAAGCAACGGATCCTATAGATCGTTTCACTGTAAGATTTACTTTCAATACATCAGGTATTGAAGATGGAGATAATAATTCGGAATCTAAAAATATAACATCTTACTACTTTAACGGAGTATTGACTGTTTCAGGTTTTGAAGATTCAGATTTTGGAAGTGTAATTTCTGTATATGATATACAAGGCAGAAAGGTGGCTCAAGCTAAAGTAGATGATACTTCAGTAGAAATTAGACAAGCATTTTTCACAGGTGCTTATATTGTAAAGGTTGTAGGTAAAAAATCGTATGCTGCTAAATTTTTGGTAAAATGAGAAAATGTTTAAGTTTTAAAATATTAGGTATTCTATTTTGCATAAGTGCTGGATTGAGTGCGCAGGATTTACTACCTTCAGATTCTTATTATAAGGATAATATCGCTGTGAATGAAGTGCATGCTTCAGCTCCTAGCCTAAAAGGTCCTTCGGGAGAGGACGGCGGTCCTGGAGATGGAGGAGGCGAATGGGGAGGTGGAGGCTTCGTCGGTTCACCAGTTGGAGATGCTGTATTACCAGTTATTGTAGCTGGATTAGTTTATGCATCATTTCTATTGCTAAGAAGACGTAAAAGCACTATTTAAAGAATAGTCTATCAATAAATATTAAAAGAGCAGGTATATTTACCTGCTCTTTTGTGTTTTAATCTAGTTTGTATAGATAATACAAGTGGCATGTTATGGCTCTGCCATTATTAGATAGTCTAAGAGGGAGCTAATGTAGAAGAAGAAAGTAACTAACAAAAAAAGGATATCCTGATTGGATATCCTTTTTCTATATTAGAATATTTAAGCTCTCTTATTCAGGAAGATTATTAACTTCATTAAAAGTATCAAATGTTCCGGCAGCTAAGCGTTTATAGCTTTTCCAGCGCCATGTAGCATTGCTTTGAGCAGCTTCATATAAACTGGTAGCTTCTGTTGGATTAGACTTTTGAAGTGATGTATAACGAACTTCATCTCCAAGGAATGCTTGGAACTTGCTCCAGTCTGGATCTTTACTATCCATTGTGAATGGGTTCTTGCCTTCTTCTTCCAACATTGGGTTGTAACGCCACAAGTGCCAGTATCCGCATTCTACTGCTGCTTTCTCTTCGTCTTGAGCCTGACCCATACCTTTACGTAGACCGTGGCTGATACATGGAGAATAAGCAATGATAAGTGAAGGTCCTTTGTACTCTTCAGCTTCTCTGAATGCTTTTAAGCACTGCATTTGGTTAGCTCCCATTGCTACCTGAGCAACGTATACATAACCATAAGTAGTTGCAATCATACCAAGGTCTTTCTTACGAATCTTCTTACCTGCGGCAGCAAATTTAGCAACAGCTGCAACCGGAGTTGATTTAGAAGATTGTCCTCCTGTATTTGAGTAAACCTCAGTATCCAAAACTAGAATGTTAACGTCTTCACCAGAAGCGATTACGTGGTCAAGACCACCAAAACCTATATCATAAGCCCATCCGTCACCACCAAAGATCCAGATAGAACGTTTGATGATATATTGTTTCAATGAAAGCAATTCTTTGCAAATTTCACATTTGTCAGCACCAGCTTCTATGATAGCTAATATCTGAGGATGTAGTTCTTTGGTTTTCTCTGCTTCGTATTTATTATCAATCCATGATTGGAAAGTAGCTTTTGTATTCTCAGAAGTTTCAGGCATTGCTATTGCTTGCTTCATCAATCTTTCGATTCTATCACGCATAGTGATATTTGCTAAAGCATATCCAAGGCCAAACTCTGCATTGTCTTCGAATAAAGAGTTTGCCCAAGCTGGACCTTTACCTTCTTCATTCTTTCTGTATGGAGTAGAAGGAGCTGATCCTCCATAGATAGATGTACAACCTGTTGCATTAGCAATCAACATTCTGTCACCATACAATTGAGTTACAAGTTTGATGTATGGTGTTTCTCCACAACCAGAACATGCACCTGAGAACTCAAACAATGGCGTTGCAAACTGTGAGTTTTTCACGTTTTGTTTGATATCTACTAAATGAGCTTTGCTGGTTACGTTTTTCACCATAAAGTCCCAATTGTTTTGCTCTGGGTATTGAGTACCAATTTCTACCATCTCAAGCGCACTTTGACCTTTCTTTCCAGGACAAACATCAACACAGTTACCACAACCAAGACAGTCTAAAACGTCTACTTGGATACGGAATCCCATACCGTCAAATTGTTTTCCTTGAGCTTTAAGTAAAGATGCACTTTCAGGAGAATGAGCTTGCTCATTAGCATCTAACACGAAAGGACGTATTGTTGCGTGAGGACAAACATATGCACATTGGTTACATTGGATACAGTTATCCATATGCCATACTGGAACAAATGCAGCTACACCACGTTTTTCGTATTCGGTAGTACCATTATCCCATGTTCCGTCTTCGCGACCTTTAAATGCTGATACGGGTAGATCATATCCTCGTTGAGCATTTACTGGGCGAACAACGTTTTTGATAAACTCTGGAGCATCATCCTCTGTTGTTTGAGCACCAAGAGTTAGGTTTGCCCATTCAGCAGGAATTTCTACTTTTTCCAATTCGATACCACGATCAACGGCAGCATAATTTTTATTAATTACATCTTCTCCCTTACGTCCGTAAGATTTAACGATGTATTTTTTCATTTGCTCTACCGCTAAGTCGTAAGGTACTACACCCGATATCTTAAAGAATGCTGATTGTAGAATTGTATTTGTACGTCCACCAAGACCTATTTCAGTTGCAATTTTAGTTGCGTTGATGATATAGAAATTGATGTTGTTTACAGCTAAATATTTTTTTACGTTATCAGGAAGATAATTACCTACTTCGTCCTTAGCCCATACAGAGTTAAGAAGGAAAGTACCATTCTTTTTCAACCCTTTAGTTACATCATAAAGATGAAGGTAAGCAGGTACGTGACATGCTACAAAGTTTGGTGTATTCACCAAATAAGTTGAACGAATAGGTTTGTCTCCAAAACGAAGGTGAGATGCAGTGAAACCTCCTGATTTTTTAGAGTCATAAGCAAAATATGCTTGACAATATTTATCAGTGTTTTCTCCGATAATTTTCACTGAGTTTTTATTTGCTCCTACTGTACCATCAGAACCTAATCCGTAGAATTTAGCCTCGTAGTTGTTATCATCAACCGAAACTTCTTCTTTCATTGGAAGAGATTTGAATGTTACGTCATCTACGATACCGATAGTGAAATCGTTTTTAGGCAATTTCATTGCTAAGTTTTCGTATACTGACATAATTTGAGAAGGAGTAGTATCTTTAGATGAAAGACCATAGATACCACCAACAATAGTTGGAGCATCTTCTGTTCCGTAGAAACAGTCTTTAACATCCAAATAAAGAGGTTGTCCAGGTGCTCCTGGTTCTTTAGTACGGTCAAGAACAGCAATTCTTTTCGCAGTCTTAGGTATAAGAGCCATAAATGCCTCAGCCTTGAACGGACGATATAAGTGAACTGAAACAAGACCTGTTTTTTCACCTTTAGCATTCAAGAAATCGATAGTTTCTTTGATAGCCTCAGTAACCGATCCCATAGCGATGATTACTCTGTCAGCATCTTCTGCTCCATAGTAATCAAATAAACCATATTTACGGCCAGTTATTTTATAGATTTCTTCTAGATATTTTTCAACAATACCTGGTACTTTGTCGTAGAATGGATTAGATGCTTCACGAGATTGGAAGTAAATATCATCATTCTGAGCAGTACCGCGTGTTACTGGATTCTCTGGATTCAATGCTCTGTTGCGGAATTCCTTAAGACCGTCTTGATCAATAAGTGGAATAAGCGCCTCTTGATCCATCAATTCTACTTTTTGAATTTCGTGAGATGTACGGAATCCATCAAATATATTCATGAATGGGATGCGAGATTCTATTGTAGCTAAGTGAGGTACAGCAGAAAGATCCATAACCTCTTGTACTGATCCCGAGAAGAACATTGCAAAACCAGTTTGGCGAGCAGCCATAACATCTTGGTGGTCTCCAAAGATAGATAATGCCTGTGCAGCTAATGCACGAGCCGAAACATGGAATACACAAGGAAGAAGTTCCCCTGCAATTTTATACATGTTAGGGATCATCAATAAAAGACCTTGTGATGCAGTGTAAGTAGTTGTCATTGCACCAGCCTGAAGCGATCCGTGAAGAGCACCGGCAGCACCGGCTTCAGATTGCATTTCTTGCACTTTTATTATTTCGCCGAAAATGTTTTTACGTCCGGCAGCAGCCCATTCATCAACATACTCTGCCATTGTTGATGATGGTGTGATTGGATAGATCGAAGCTACTTCGCTAAACATATATGATATGTGAGCTGCAGCTTGATTACCATCACAGGTTAAAAATTTTTTCTCTTTTGCCATACTCTGTAATAGTTGATTATTTAGTTGTTTATCGAACTTTTAAAATAAGAGGACTAAGCTGAAAAGAGAATGGATTATGTTTATTAATCAAAATGCCTTAGTGCTTAAATCCTTAACTTTATTTGATTACAATATTTACTTTATAAATTAGTATAGAAAACCAAAAAGCCACAGAGGAATTGTATTTCCGTCGCCTATCTCCATCATTTCTGCTGTATTATAGATGTCGGTTTTTTTGTTCCCTTTTGTTTTTAGATTATCTACTTTAAATGTATATTTTTCGTTATCGTCTTCTACCAGGAAAATTCCTGCTTTGCTACCTTTCTTTAATTTTGAATTATTGTGATGTAGCTGGTTGTAGAAGAATGTTTCTCTCAGTGTCTGATCATTAGCAACTCCCGGTTTCATTGCAAAAATGAGATTGGTGTTGTGCATATAAACCAGATCGGGTTTCTTAGGAAACTCTTCACCTTCTCTGTATAGTAAATTTATGAGGCGACCACTTTTTAGATAATCCAAATAATTGGTAACCGTAGCTCTAGATATCTCGCAATCGACACTCAGTTGGCTTATATTGGGCTTACCGGGTGAGGTGAGTGACAACAGATATAGCAACTTCCTCAATTTAGGAAGATACGATTGTTCTATTTGTTTTATAGAAAGAACGTCTATCTCAAGCATCATGTTGATAGTCTTAAGTAGATTCTCTGAGAAATTACGTTTTTCCAAGAAGAAGGGATAATATCCATGATGAATATAATCTCTGAAATAGGCGAGGGGTTTTACTTTGGAGCAAATCTCTGCTGCTATTTCTTTATGCTTGGATATAATATCGGGTAAAGAAACCGGCTCAAGTTTACTATCTGTGATAATATTCAAAAATTCGCGAAACGAAAATCCTCTCAGATTATAATGACGCACAATAGATGCAATTTCTGGATTTTCATCCAATTGCATAACTGTCGAACAGGTAAAAACTATATTAAGCTCAGGGAACTTGTCATAACATAATCTCAGTTCACTAGCCCAATTGGGATACTTAAATACCTGATCTATTAGAAGAGTTTTTCCACCTTTGAAACAAAATTCTTCGGCAAAGTCGTATATGGTACGACAAGTGAACGAAAAATTATTCATATTGATATACAAACAATCTCGTCCATCTAAATCACTGAATTTTTTTGCATATTGCAATAAAAACGTGGTTTTACCGACACCTCTAGTTCCTTTGACTGCTATAAGACGATCATTCCAATTAATCTCGTCCATCAACCGTCTTTCGACGTTGCTGCCCAAGTGCTCTACTAAATATTTATGCGTTCTGAAAAAGGATTCCACAATCTACCGATTAAGTCTACGAAGGTAATTTTTTTTTGTCTTATTGCAAAGTCTACTTTGCATTTTTAATCAATTTTCATCATATATTATACTCAGATAGTTAATAAGCCTGTTTTATTTGAAGGCCAATCTCTTATTATTCCTATCGTTGCTCACAATAGTGAGAGGTTATACCGAATTACTCAATGGATGAAAATTGTAGATATTTATCAATTACTCTATATTTATCCTTCGAAGTTACTAATAAAAATGATTGTACAGATATTATTTATAATACCTTTTGAGGATATTGGTGTATTCTTTGGTTACTTTAAACTTATTGATCCATGTATTTAGAGAATCAAGAAGAACAGGAGAGTTAGCTCTTACTGCCCAAGCTTCGAAATGAGTAAAGCCGATATCTGTATTTATATCCAGTTCGGGTATTTTCTTTGATAAGCTTTCCGCAGTTTTTATGTCGCATACCGTATAATCTATTTCTCCTGCGGCTACCATTAATGCTAGTTGATTGGCTTGATAAGTATCATCTTCTATGATAAATATTGTATCGCCAATTTCATGCGATAGATTTTGTAGTCGGAATATACTTGGAGAGTCGGCTGATACATATAAAGTCTTTTTTCCTAAATCAAGATGATTCCGAATAGGTTCAATATTATGGTTGAATTCGGCTTTACGTTGAACTAATACTAGTCTATTATTGATGATCGCTTCTGTAAAATTGTATTCGTTTTTTAGGCTAGAATTAATGGGGATATTGCAGGCTACAAGATCGTATTTCCCAGTTTTCAAACCCTCAAAATTCTTATCTAAGCTATTCTGCACGGATACTTCGAATTTTATCTTTGTAAACTGTTGTAATGCTTGGAGAAGTTCGTAATTAAAGCCCGCAACAGTGTCGGATGACACGAAATATCCTATGGGATTGAGATCCGTTACAATACGTAATATACCACTCTCTTCTATCTCGGTATAGTCGCGATGTACAGGTGTGTTTTTGTTTTGTGTAATAATGTAAGCAATAGCAGCTATTGCTATTAGTAATACTAAAGCGATGTAAATTTGCTTTTTACTTTTCATTATTTTAAGGTGTATCAATTAGTAAAGTTCCAAGATAGTCCGAATTTAAAGATCATAGGGTTTACCGGATAGTGAGGTACTGTGAAATAATTGGAGTCCCCAAAATCTTTAGCCACATTATACATCATCACAAAAAAGCGAGTCTTTTTTAAGTGAAAATTGGCATAGGCAGTAGCAAACGGAAAATTGCCTATTTGAACTTCGTCCTGATTGACAAATTGCCCTAAAGCTGGATCGTAACCTAGTGCATAGTATTTAGTGTGATAATGAGCGTCTATACCTAATTGCATAGTTAATACTTTCGCTAATTTAGCTTTTATATACAGATTGGTATATAAACTTAATGTAGGAACGGGAATAACATCTTCCTTATCACTCATCTGATAAGAAACTTGGTTGTCCCAGTGTAAAATGCCATAATGTAAATTCTGATCTAGACGAAGTGAAACTACTCGTACACTACCTCCATCTTGTGTTGGACTTGTCATTTGAATCCCTTCTAGATTGTTGAAATAGATGTAATTGCTTATGTTTTCTACTCCTCCACTCAACCGGGTTTCAGTATGAGGAATATAAATTTCACCTCCTACAAATATACGTTTGGTATTACTGAATTCTTTTTGCCAAGTGTAATACTTAGATCTGAAACTGTTTTGAAATAATTGAGGAACCAGATTTTTCACATATCCGTTTGCCTTTACTATCGCTTTCTGACCTTTTATATTAATGGTTGTGCTGATGTCAGCTTTTAGCTTAAACTCTCCTATGTCATCACCTAGTACTCCGAGGTCTGCATAAAGGTTATATTTTAGAAATTCACCTTTCTCTTTAGAAAGTATCCCCCCAATAAATGTTGAGTTCTGAGTTGTATCACGTGTCGCAATCCATCCGAATTCTTCTGATGGCATTCGGAAAGTTCTTCTGTCATTTTCGATGAAAGCCGTTAAGCCAAATTTAACCCAATCTCTAAAACCTTCGTTTAGAGAAACGGCAAGCGTATTCTTTAATGAATAATATGCCATTTGGTCGTTAACTGGTGCGCTTTGAGTACCAGCTTTTGGGGTATAATTATAAAATTTATCCAAAGCCTCAACGTTTCTGCTGTAAAATCTACGGCGTTGATCGGTATAGCTATTGGTTAGAATAACACTGGCAACGGGAATAAATTTCTCAGTTCCTTCCTTTTCATATCCCAGATTGTATTTATTGGTCATGTATAGATGTTTTCCTCTCAGATAATTCCAAGTTTCGGAAAGATGAGTTTGAAAACTCATTGTGTTGTCTTTCCCTACGTTCTCTTTATCTGTACCATTTAAATAACCATCCTCTGTTATACCACCATTTTCAGAATGGGTGAAGTTATTATTAGCTACAAATGCGTGCATTTGATATTTATCGCTGATATAAGCCGTATAGAAATCGTAATTGATTTGTTTATCGGGGTTGTATTGGTAGAAACCTCTGGAATATACATAGTCAATGTCGAAACCTACAGTGAGGTTTTTATTGAAGCTGATAGATATTTCTCCGGTGAATCTTTCTTCTTTGCTCTGACGGCTTCCTCCCGATTGATACATGATATTGGAGTAGGGCTGCTTGGTGCTCAGAAAGCGTTGATTACCGGGTGTTTTGTAATAGAATTTATAAGGATCGAGAAACTGAAAGAGAGAAGCATCGTCCTGCTCAATAAAGAGTTTAGAGTAAGCTGGTGATCCCCAGTTACCAAGATATCCGATTGCTAATCCTTGACCTTCAACTAAACTTTCTCTGTGGAAACCATATAACATGGTGTCCATTGGGATAGGAATACGCTCACCCAAGCGAGGATCGATATTCCAAGAAGATATAGCAGGTGGAACTTTATTTAAAGAATCGAGGTTGACCGATGGTGTTTTGCTATTTGATGCTCTCTGAGGAGCTGGAGTTTCTGTTTTAGTACTGTCGTTATCAAAAATAAAACGGGGTTGTTGTGCCTGAGTAACAAGCACAGACGCACATATATATAGAATAATAAAAGCGATTCTTTTCATCGCCACAAACTTACATAAAAAAACAGAAATAGCCGAAACGTTTATTTCTAAATTGTAGTTAAAGGATTAACCATTTAGTTATAAAATGATTGTTCTAAAAAAGAAAGGATTGGAATATTATTTCCAATCCTTTCTTTTCTATATTTAAAATCGTTGACTCAATTAAATAAGAGTAATACAATGCTCAACTGTTAGTTGGCTTTCTCTAATCATCTATCAATTGATCTTTACAGGTGTTATAGGTTGTTGCTTTACTTGATCGAGAGGGTAAACTTGGTATTTTACTTTACTAAAGTCTATATCTTTCAGGTTAAAACTACGGATGGCGCTGTTATACATTGTACGATAATAGATGATGCGGTTTGTTACATCCGTCGCCGATGTCCATTGTGTAGCGCTTGGTATAGATGCTGGTACTTTCCCTAAAGGGAATTCGATACCCACAGGTATATCAAAGTTATTTAGTATCTGAAAGCTTTGTAAGATAGTTTCCAAAGCGGTGTTTTGTTGTACGGCTGTTGCTTGATAAAAAGCAGCACGCACAAATCGGGATGGGGGAGTTACATCTCCGGGAATTCCCAAGAAGCCACTGCCTGACCCAAAAGAATTAAGCTGTATATTACCTAGCGATTTAGATTCTGCTGTGCCTGGAAAAAGATTGACGTAGTTATTCAAATTTGTTATATGCCATTCAAAACCTGGAGAATTGGTAAGTACACCCAACTTGTTTTCGTAAAAATGAGGCTTACCTTCTATAATTTCTAGCACTAGTTGGCGACCTGTATTATCTGCTATACGCCAGTGTACAGTTGAAGCTCGTGGGTCGATACCTATAACGTGTATATTTTTAATAGCCTCTTTTACCTCGTCAACAGTAGAAAAACTACCTAAGATCCACGATACTAGCTGCAAATCGGCAATACTCGACGTTTTCTGAGTTACATCATAATCTTCGTATTTTCCGTATCCGGGGAAATAAAACAATCCTGCAGATAGGCCGACTTCGTTAAGTCCTTCAGTTACAAATTCTTTTTGCTCAACTGCGAAACCCACATAACCATAACGTGCCGTAAATTCCATGCCGGATAACTCACCTCCCAGTATATAAGAACGTTGCTTATAACCACGCGGTACTATGGCGTATTGACTGTTTAATTCGCTACCACCCCATTCGATAGTACGTGCAAGAATGTGAGAATTGTCTTTGGCTGTCAATGTAATACCGGTGCAGGCCCTTAGGGTCTGAGGCTGAAAAGCAATGGCGGAAGTTGCTAATAGCAAGGTTAATAAGTTTTTTACCATAATAAGATTGTGTTTTTAATGAATAACAATCTGTTAGTGAAATAGTTTATCGCTGATGGTAATAATAAGCTATTCTTGCTAATCTAATTAGACAAAAAAAGGCTGAATTAAATATTCACTCATTTAATTCAGCCTAATATCAATTATAGGAGTTTTTATTTAACCCTTGTCCAAATTTGATTTCTTCCAAAAGCAGAAATACCTATATAGCCTCTAACCTTTAGTTTGTCGTTTCCGTCAAGTGCAACAGTACATTTGTATAGTTTTCCTGAGGTTGGATCTAAAATTTTGCCATTAGAATATTCTTTACCGTCTTTCGATAAACCTTTAATGATATATAGTCCAAGAACAGGTTTTCCTTTATCTGTATCGGGGCAGTTGGTACATTTAGCATCCTTTTTAGCTGGATTGAGTATCTCAACTATTTTTCCATAAATTTTACCGTCTTTTTCGGTAATCTCAACAATAGATTTTGCATCGCCTGTTTCATCATCGAAGGTTTTCCATTTTCCGATAACTCCTTGAGCGTTTACTGATATTATACTTGCTAGAAGAGCAAATAGGATCGAGATTTTTATTCTTTTCATTTGATTGTTGAATTTGTTACTTTTTGTTTTCTTGAGTACTATTAAATATCTATTGTTATATTCTTAATTTGTTGGGAAGAGTTTAATTACGTTTAGTTAATACCATTCTTTGAGTTACTACATCGGGTATTTCGTCTTCATAATGAGTAACATATATTAATGCTTTGTCATCAGTACAAAAATCTTCTATGATTTTCTTGATACGATGCTTATTAGCAACATCTAATCCGTGTAAAGGTTCATCAAGAATCAATAAATCAGGGTTTTTGACGAAAACACGTGCTAATAACACGAGACGCTGTTCACCTGTCGAAATATTAAGAAACGATACATCCTTAATATTGTCGATTCCAAATATTTTCATCCATTCCAGAGCAATTACTTCTTGTGCTTCGCTGCATTTTTTATAAAGACCTATGGTGTCGAAAAATCCTGAACCCACAACATCTATGCAACGTACATTCTTTTGGTAGTAAAGGTGCATTTCGGGCGAAACGTATCCGATGTGTTTCTTTATATCCCAAATACTTTCTCCAGATCCTCGTTTGCGATCGAACAGAGTAATATCATTTGCATAGGCTTGCGGATTGTCTCCCGAAACCAAACTTAGAAGTGTGGATTTTCCTGAACCGTTTTCTCCAAGTAAAGCCCATTTTTCTCCGCGTTTTACTTGCCAATCTAAATCTTTCAGAATAGTACGTGTACCATATCTTATATGTATGTTTTTGAATAGAAGTGCATTTTCGAATGAGAGCTGATCAGCCGAATTATCTAGCAATTCAGATATATTGGCGTTGTTTTCTTGGTTAAACAAACTTTGTTGAAGCGCTAAATCATTCACAAATTCGTCTCTGCTGATAACGGGTAATAGTGATTTATCTTTTACCGGTAAGATATGTGTGATAATAGAAGGTAAATCTTTGGGATGCGAAAGAATCAGAACTATTTGCAGATTCTCTAAAAGCGATAATCTGGTCAAAAGATCGTTGAGTACTGTTCTCGATTTGGCATCCAACCCAATAAAAGGATTATCTAGAATAAGAATCTGTGGTTTCGATAAAAGTGATCTTACAATAAGGGTTTTGCGAAGCTCTCCACTCGATAGTAGATTGATAGGTTTTTCTACCAAATCTTCGATCTTAAATGCAGCAATAAGCATTTCTACCCATTCTTTTTCACCTTTTGAGAAAAGATCTCTTACTACAGGAACTTCATGCTCGTCTCCTGCATTCCAACGTTGTTGATAGTAGCTGTTTTGTATATCTACGAGGCTATAAATGTCGCGGAAAGCAACACACTTTACAACTGTATTTATACTGATATTGTTTTTACTGATAATCTCTCCCGATTTCAGAGCGTGCTTGCCTAACAGAATATCAATAAGTAATGTTTTACCCGCTCCGTTAGGACCTACAATAGCCCAGTGTTGACTATTGGTTACAGCCCAATTGATGGGTTGGGCAAATGCTAATGTGTGGATGCGAGGAACCGCATTTCTGATTTCTATAAGATTATCTGTTTCCATTCGTTTTTCTTATTTTGGCAGGTAAAAGTAATGATTTATGTTGAGAATGATAAACCAAAAGAGGGTAAGGTTCCTATGTTGATTAGATATAAGAAATCTCTTTCGTTTAAGACAAAAGATTTTTCAATTACTCTTTATTTTATAAGAAACTTGAGTGTCATAGGAATGGTGTAGTCCACAGGAAGAGTAATTCCATTTTATTTTCCCGATTTCTAATCAAATATTAGTTTTACTATATGGATTGCCTCTCCATATTCCTTTTATAACTTTAATTTTTGTATTGCTTTTATTAATGAACTTTTGTTTCGGATATAGGTATATGTGATAGATATATCGGAGGGAGGAATCCTTCAGACTCACGTCTCAGATAGTCAGCCTCCCTGTAAGGATCGAAAACAGCACCCGGTGGTAAGGGGCGGTTCTTATCCATAAACCATGTAAATAATGAAGCGTACTCTCGTTGATCTGTCTTATTACTGTCGTAATAACATAACCAACGTGCAGATATAGCATTGTCAATCAGTTTATTTCCATAGGTATAGGGTCCCCATACCTGGATGCGATACATCCCATAGGACTTAGGCATTAAGTTGTAATAAAATTTTGCGTTTTCGAACAATATTGTAACTGTTTTATTTTTCAAATTCATATATCCGTCAGGCATAGTGATAGTCCCATCTATACGGTTAAAAAGAAATTTTTTATCGGGATAATATATACCTTTTATTAAAACTATTACTCCTAATATAAATAGAAAGAAGGAAAAAATACTATATATAATAAATTCTAACAAATCTTTAGAAACGCCCTCCTTAGTTATTATATATATTGTTGTGTATATTGTCGATAAACAGATAGATAGTCCGATAATGATCTGCATAACTCTTATTATCCATGTCCCTTTCTTGCCTTTACCATCCATGTCAAATAATAGAGTGTTTTGTCCTATAGTAATAAGTTTGTCTTTCTCCATTACTTCCTTATTATCTACCCAGTATGGCATCTTATTGGTATAAATAACATGAGATTGTTTTTCGATAGTTCTGAGTTTTTTGCTGAATATCATAGTTTTATGCTGTAAAATATATAGACACAATGTTTTCTGATATAAAGATCAAGATTTTTATTTTTATTTTGGGTTCTGGTGGTCTATAATGTGTTATTACAAGATGAAAATAACAGAAAAGTAATTATAAATGAGATTTCATCGTAAATTCGTATGGTTTATAGTAAAAAAAGGAGACTGAAATTATCTTAGAATTCAGTCTCCTTTTAATATACGATAATTTAAAATTGTTAGATATTAGGAGATACTTAGCAATGGAAATGTTCTTTTTACATTTTCTGCGATTTGCAAAGCCAGTACTTCTACAGATATATTCAATGCTTTGGCAACTTCGCTATAAATATCTTCGATAGATGTTTCAGAAATGTCTGTTTCGCAAAATAACCTGTCTAATGGTATTTCGCGAATGGCATCATCATTAAAACGCTCATTGATCGAAAGCAGAAAGCCATGCGATAGAAGTTGCTTTGCTAACTCGACCTTGCCCTTATATCCATGAATAATCCATGGTTGGCGAGGCTTGTACAATTTTTTGATGTGTAGCAACTCTTCCCAAGCTTTAACGCAATGAATAATCAAAGGTTTTTGTAACTGTTCCGATAATTGAACTTGTTGTTCAAATATGGGTTGTTGAATTTTCAAGTCAGGACCTTTGAGTTTGTCTAGTCCAGCCTCTCCAATAGCTACAATGCGGGGATCGCCTGCAATTTCTTTCAAAAATTTAAGTTGGGGTTCTGCATCTTCCGAATACCAGGGATGTACTCCGCAGGAAAACCAAGGATAGTTTTCGTTATCTTTGGCGTATTCAAAACCAAGAGGGTACACATTTACAATATAAGAAATGTTTCGCCTCAGACTCTCGTCATCATCCGAGTTCGGAGAAGGAGCGTCGTGGGTGTGTATGTCATATAAGTCCATAAAATAATTAAGAATTCTGAGCTTTGCAAGTTAGCCAAAACTTTCAGATTGCACCAAAAAAATATCGAAATTTTATATAAACTAACTTTTTGGACTCTATATATTCTCTAAAAACTTAAATTTGTAAAGCTCCTAATCTATTGTAGGAGTAGCAGAGATGTGTTATAGAACTCTGTTCGTAATACGATAGAAAACTTTTATAGGCTATTTTAAATTAAAACTTAACGGATTATGTTTACAATTAAAGTATCGGAAGATATAAGGACTCGCTGCCCCGAATTTGCGGGAGTGGCTATTTTGGCAACGGTACAAAATAAAGCCTATGATCCGGAACTTTGGAAAGAGATTGATACTTGTATCGAAGAATACAGAACTACTTACCAAATTGATAATGTAAAGAAAATACCTGCAATAGAGGCTACACGCAATGCTTATAAGCGATTGGGGAAAGATCCGAATCGTTATCGTCCCTCGTCGGAAGCTTTAGGACGACGTATATTGCGAGATCTGCCTCTTTACCGGATTGATACTTTGGTTGATCTTATTAACCTAGTATCTATACGTACAGGATATTCCATTGGTGGTTTTGATGCTGATAAAATAGAGGGTAATGTATTGACTTTGGGTGTTGGTGTTGCAGATGAGCCTTATGAGGGGATCGGTCGTGGTATGTTGAACATCGAAGGTTTACCTGTCTACAGAGATTCCCTTGGTGGAGTAGGAACGCCAACGAGTGACAATGAGCGTACTAAATTGGATGTAGGTACAACTCGTTTTCTAGCTATTATCAACGCGTATGATGGTAAAGAAAACTTGCCTGAGGCTGTTGATTATATGCAATCTTTATTGCGTCGCTTTACCAATTCAGATGGAGGTGAAGTTTTTTACTTCTAAAGTCTCAGACTTTTTACTTGCTAAATAATTTATATAAAACAGATATAAAGGAATGGATACATCGTTTATCGCCAAACTTCGGCTTAGCAATCAATTACTGATGGGGTCAGATCTTAAAACTCCTCAGGAGGTAGTGTCATGGATGGGGGCTGTTCAGGCACAAGATTTCAATATGACAAAATGGGCTCTTGGAGTTCGCTTACCTGCTCTGACGAATAAATCGGTAGAGGATGCTATAAATAAAGGGTTAATTGTAAGAACGCATATTCTGAGACCGACATGGCATCTGGTTGCTGCCACAGATATTCATTGGATGTTGGCGTTGTCGGCTCCTCGACTAAAATCAGTGTGGAAATCATATAATACCATGGTGGGGCTTACCGATTCGGTACGAGAGAAAGCTCAAGATATTATAAAACAAACGTTGGAATTTGGAAAGCATTTAACCCGAGCTCAGATAGGTGATGTTTTGAACGAGAAAGGACTCAACCTAGACTCTCATCATATAAATCATATAATGTTTGGAGCAGAGCTAGACGGCATTGTTTGCAATGGAGAAATAAAAGGCAATAAACAAAGTTACTGCTTGTTGGAAGAGAGGATTCCTAAGACTGAGGTGTTTAATAAAGATAGAGCTTTAGAAAGATTGGCACGCAAGTATTTTATGAGTCACGCTCCTGCTACGTTGCAAGATTTTGTATGGTGGTCGGGGCTCACTATATCCGATGCAAGGAATGCTATGGATATGATAAAGTCAGATTTTCTTGTCGAGAAAATAGATTCTTTAGAGTACTGGATCAATAATTCGTTTAAGGAACAGGTAACGAATAATGAATCTGTTTTTTTACTGCCTGCCTGGGATGAATTTGTGGTTAGTTATAAGAACAGAGAACATATTATATTAGATGAACATTATAGTAAAGTTATCTCCAAGAATGGAATATTTAAGCCTGTTGTAGTTAAAGACGGACAGATTATCGGTATGTGGAAAAGGGTGAAGAAGAAAGATAAGGTATTTGCCGAGACCGAACTGTTTGGAGAGGTAGACGGTACTACGAGAGAGTTAATAAAGAAAGCGTCCGATTCGTTCGATTTATTTCATTTTTAAAGTCAGGGAACAGGGTCGTATCCATGCCCTCCCCACGGATGACAACGCGATATCCGTTTCATGGCAAGCCATGTACCTTTTATGGGACCATGTTTTTTGACGGCTTGTACTGCATATTCCGAGCAGGTAGGTGCATAGCGGCATGTGGGCGGTTTGAGCGGAGAAATACAATATCGATAAAAGTATATCGGTATAAGCACTATATAGGATAGTATTTTACGAATTGTTTTCACGTTTTGCTTCCGGTTGATATTTGCCGTTTAAAGTATTTATAGTCTTAAGTATTGCTTTCTCTATTTCGGCGTAAGTAGGTAATTCACTTTTTAAATAAAGAAATGCGATATCATATGATTTGCCCGATTGTGTAGCAAAATCAATCAGTTCTTTTTTATTCAGCCTGTAAGCTTCCCTTATCAAGCGTTTTACCCTGTTGCGTTTTACCGCCCGTTTGAATCGTTTTTTAGAAACACTGGTCAATATCGAGACAGTGGGTAATTCGCTTTCAGATTCAATCTCACGAGTTATGTATACAACCCTTAGTGGGTAAGCTATGAAAGAAGCACCACTTGCAAAAAGAGCTTCAATCCTTTTTTCGGCATACAGCCTTTCATCTTTAGAGAATGTAAATTGAGTTTCTTTTTCGGGCATCTTGTTGTACTAAAGTCTCAGACCTTTTTATTGCTTTTGTAAGTATAATGACAAGCTTTTGCTATAACTTATAGTATTGCATAACTAATATCTATAGCTGCTTAGTCGAGGCAAAGATACGTTTTTTTTATGAAGCCGAATATCGCATCATTTATATTTCTGAGACAGCAAAAAAAACTGTATTTTTGTTTTAACTAGCTGAAAGCATTTCATGTTATATTTTAAAAGCCATGACTGGCAGTCATTGTTATACTTGGCTGGATAATAAAAAGGTATGAGACCTTAAGCACAATTAAATACTTATTACATATTTAGTAGGAGGTAATTCTTTGCGGTTGTTTATTATTAATCAGACGACTCTTACTTCTACTAAAGCCTTAAAAGGGGAAATCTTAATATAGATAAGACGACGAGAATGACAGATACAATAAGATGGGAAGTAGACCGTTTTGAAGATTTAGACATTTATAAATTATACAAATTACTCCACTTAAGGGCTGATGTGTTTGTGGTAGAGCAAAATTGTCCTTATTTAGATGTAGACAATAAAGATTACAAAGCTTTGCATTTGCAAGGGTATGTGGGCGAAACGTTAGTGG
The DNA here is from genome assembly GCF_015233815.1 of Dysgonomonas sp. GY617. NCBI lineage: Bacteria > Pseudomonadati > Bacteroidota > Bacteroidia > Bacteroidales > Dysgonomonadaceae > Dysgonomonas > Dysgonomonas sp. GY617. Next base: position 33,718 of record NZ_JADCLR010000026.1, on the reverse strand, counting down.
CGTATTGCCGATTGTTTAAACGAGGCGATTATTTTGAAGAAGCATCCATTGGCAGGGTTATTGTCGCAGGCGATTTTCGGAAATATGGTTATGGACATCAATTGATGGATAAAGCGATAGAGTTGGAAGAATCTCTGCTTAATGAGACAAAAATAACTATATCGGGTCAGTTGTATCTAAAATCATTTTATGAGTATCATGGTTTTATACAAACCTCAGAGCCTTATTTAGAAGACGATATTCCTCATGTACAAATGAAACGGAATTAAATTACAATATTGAAATAGCTATGAAAAAAAAGATTTTAGTTACAGGCGGAACCGGCTACATTGGTTCACATACTGCTGTTGAACTACAAAATGCAGGTTATGAAGTTGTTATTGTAGATAATTTGTCAAACTCTACTGCTGATAGTATTGATGGCATTGAACGCATAACAGGAATCCGTCCTGCATTCGAAAAAATAGATTGCAATGATGAGGAAGCCTTGCGTAAAGTGTTCGCAAAATATTCTCCTATTAGTGGGATAATCCATTTTGCTGCAAGTAAAGCAGTGGGCGAATCGGTTCAAAAACCTCTCCTTTATTATAAAAACAATTTGGTATCGCTTATCAACCTATTAGAGTTGATGCCCGAATTTAATGTGAAAGGGATTGTGTTCTCTTCTTCATGTACCGTTTATGGTGAGCCTGATGTAAATCCTATTGATGAAACTGCACCTATTAAGCCTGCTGCTTCGCCTTATGGAAATACAAAACAGATCAATGAAGAGATAATTCAAGATTTTGTAACTTCTGGTGCTAATATCAAAAGTATAATATTACGTTATTTCAATCCCGTAGGAGCACATCCTACTGCAGAACTAGGTGAGTTGCCTAATGGGGTTCCTCAAAACTTGGTTCCTTTTATCACTCAGACTGCTATGGGTATCCGTAAAGAGTTGAGCGTGTTTGGAGACGATTATGATACCCCTGACGGTTCGTGCGTTCGCGATTTTATCAATGTAGTCGATTTGGCTAAAGCTCACGTTGTAGCAATAGACAGAATGTTGCAGGATAAATCTCCTGATAAAGTTGAGATCTTTAATCTAGGTACAGGAAATGGTGTATCGGTATTAGAGCTTATCAATATTTTCGAAAAAGTATCGGGTACAAAAGTAAACTATAAGATAGTTGATCGTCGTGTAGGAGACATTGTTAAAATATGGGCAGAACCCTCTAAAGCTAATAATGTATTGGGTTGGACAGCTAAAGAAACCATAGAAGATACAATGGCTTCGGCTTGGAAATGGCAACAAAAATTAAGAGAAAAAGGTATTATGTAATTAAATGCATATAATATCAAAAGATAAAAAAGGATGATTCTCTAAAATCATCCTTTTTTGTTTGCTTATAAAGTATAATTGCACTTGTTGTTGAATAATAGTGTTTTACGATACTATAGGTAGTTGAATTAACAAATGTCTGTAAGTGCTTTTGTTTTACAAATTGTCAAAAAGTGATGCCTGTTTTTGAAAAATAAAAATAGTATAATATCCTCTCATATACAGGAGTATAACCTTGCTTTATTCTTGAAAATCGGAAGATAAGTTGCAGTCTTGTTTTGTTAAAATGTATTTTAGCACGAAACCTTTCTCTTTTTATTGTCAAAAAGTAGTATTTTTGTATATCCCAACCCATAAAGGCAAAATGATAGATACCAATGCCAATATATTATTGATTTATACCGGAGGAACTATCGGTATGGTCGAAAACAACGTCACCGGAGTTCTCGAGGTGTTCGATTTTGCCCATCTTACGAGCCATATGCCTGAGTTGCAGAAATTCAAATATCATATCAATACGATCGTATTTGAACCTGCTATTGACTCTTCGGATGTGTGCCCGTCTCACTGGCAAAAACTTGTTCGTATAATTGAAGATAATTATGCAGAGCACGATGGTTTTGTAATATTACATGGTACTGATACTATGGCTTACACAGCATCGGCTCTTAGTTTTATGATTCAGAATTTGCAGAAGCCCGTTGTTCTTACCGGAGCTCAACTACCAATAGGTAAGTTGCGAACCGATGCTAAGGAAAATCTGATTACGGCAATGGAAATTGCCGCTGATAAAGATTCTATTGGTTATCCGGTAGTGCCCGAAGTATGTATTTTCTTTCAGACGAATTTGATAAGGGGAAACCGTTCAACAAAGATAAATGCTGACAATTTTAATGCATTCAAATCGTATAACTATCCGGGGTTAGGAAAATCGGGAATACATATTCGTTACGACAGAGACAAAATTTTGAATCCCGATTACGAGAAAAAAGTAATCTTTCATTATTTGATGGATACGAATATTGTTATCCTAAAAATGTTTCCGGGAATAACCAAAGAAGTGGTAGATGCTATCCTGAATACAAAAGGGATAAGAGCTGTTGTGCTCGAAACCTATGGGTCGGGCAATGCACCTCGATACGATTGGTTTATTGAGGCTTTGCAGGATGCTGTAAAAAGAGGCATAATTATTGTAAATATAACTCAGTGCGAAATGGGTTGTGTGGAAATGCAACGTTATGAAACTGGTCACGAATTGCTCAAAGCAGGTGTAGTAAGTGGCTATGATGCAACAATAGAAGCAACGGTTACAAAATTGATGCATTTATTGGGACATAAGTATTCGCGAGAAGAAATTATAGTAAGAATGCGTGTGCCGTTGGCAGGAGAATTAACACGTCCCGATGAACGACAAATCTGACAAATATAACAATCTGTCAATAATGGCAGAAAAAGATACACCTGAGTTTCTCTCGTTTTTCAAAAAAAACAAGAAGAGGCTTGATAAGATGGATGGCATAGTGCATGATCTGCACGATAGATTCTCATCTGAAATAGATTGCTTGAAATGTGCTAATTGTTGCCGTTCTCTAGGTCCTGCTATTTATGACAAGGATATTGAACGTATGGCTAAGGCACTTCGAATGAAGCCCTCAGATGTGGTAACGATTTATTTGAAGGTAGATGAGGATGGCGATTATGTATTCCGAACCATGCCATGTCCTTTTCTGATGCCTGACAATTATTGCTCTATTTATGAGTCTCGTCCAAAAGCTTGCAGGGAATATCCTCATACCGATCGGAAGAAATTCAGTCAAATATATAAGTTAACTGTCAAGAATACGCAAACTTGTCCTATTGCTTATGAGGTTTTAAAGGAACTGGTAAAAAATTAGATCAGAGCGACTTTGTTTGCTTGGAATAGATTCATACCTTTACCGGCTTTATTTTACACATTTATTTATTGGAAATTAAGATTATGTACAAATTGAATAAAGGCAAAAAAATAGCCTTCTTTTTATTTCTTTTTGTTGTAGGGAATATTGCCTTATTATTTGGACAAGAGCCCGAAATTAGAGATCATACGGAACCTCGCGAATATAAATGTAAAGGGTTGTTTTCTTCTGATTCTACAACCGTGTCACGTTTTAATCAAAAAGCCGATCAGGTTTTAAACTCGGTATTTAAACCGGACAGAGAGTTTATTGCAGATAGTTTGATTAAAGTTTTTGATGATTCTCCTTCGTTTGGTATATATAAAGATAACTATGTTGTTGTTGGTACAGAACTATTACGTAACCCAAATAGGGATAATTCGGATGCGAAATTCCAAATAAGTTTTTCGCAACGTTTGACTAATAGTATATTACCATTCCGTACCTATCTGTTTCTAACATATACCCAATTGGCATTCTGGGATGTTTTTAAAGAATCATTTCCTTTTCGAGATATCAATTTTAATCCATCTATTGGTTTAGCTAAACCTTTGGTCTATAAAAATAGATATTTAGGAGAAATTGCTTTTCAGTTGGAACATGAATCGAATGGAAAAGATGGCGAAGATTCTCGAAGTTGGAACAAAGTAAGTTTTGGAGGACAGTTTAAGATTAACCATCATTGGTCATATTTTACAAAACTGTGGGTGCCTATTGTTGATGGAGAGAACAATAGAAATATTGTACGATATAGAGGTTGGGCAACTTCAGCAATAAGTTATAATCAGAAAGAAAAATTCAACACTAGTTTAGTTATAAATAAGCGTGGGGGAAATATCCTAAATGCCAATATTACGATGAACTTTGCATATCGATTATTTCATGATGAAAACCAATATTTGTTTTTCGAATTTTATAATGGATATGGTGAGGGTTTGCTAGATTATAATCAATTTCATCAACGTTTTCGTCTGGGATTCGTAATTAAACCTAACTTTAGGTTTATATACTAATGATTGAGATATTATATAATTGAGTCTTACTGTCTTTTTTCTAAAAACCGAATAGGTTAAATAAGGAGATCGGAGACTTTAAAACTGAAAGAGAGATGATCCCTTTTCTTTATAATGTTGCACAGGCTTACTATAAGCAATTTGGGCAGGAAGTAAGTAATTTTACTTTTGTGTTTCCTAACCGTCGTGCAGGATTATTCTTTCAGAAGTACCTTTCGGAAATTGCCCGAAAACCAATATTTTCACCCGAAATATTAACTATTGCAGACTTGTTTAGTCGGTTGAGTGGTTTGAATACTGCCGATCGTATTGAGCAGTTGTTTATGCTTTATAATATCTATAAACGGGCAAGCGGCTCTCTCGAAACATTTGATGAGTTTTTGTTTTGGGGCGAAATGCTTCTCAACGATTTCGATGATGTAGATAAATACATGGTTGATGCAGAGCAACTCTTTTCTAATATTCAGGATTTAAAAGAGATTGATGCCGGATTTAGCTATCTGACAGAAGAACAGATAACAGCTATTCGTCGTTTTTGGTCTAGTTTTATTCCGGTAGGAGAGAGCGATCGCAAAAAGGAGTTTCTCGAAATGTGGCAGGTTTTATTTGAGCTCTATACTTCGTTAAGAAATGAGTTACGAGAAAATGGACTAGCCTACGAAGGAATGATTTTTAGGGAGGTTGCCGAGCAGGCTAAAGCCAAACTAGACTTGAAAATACCCTTCGAACGTATTGTTTTTGTTGGTCTGAATGGTCATAGTAAATCCGAAGAAGAACTCTTAAAGTATTTACAGAATAGGGGAGTTGCCGATTTTTATTGGGATTACTCTTCCTCGTTAGTAAAAGACCCTGATAATAAAGCTTCATTTTTTATTGACAAGAATAAACTGTTCTTCTCATCTCAATTATCATTAGAACCCGAAGCTTTGGAAATGGAGAAACCTGTTTTAGAGGTTATTGGTATTCCTTCGGTAGTTGGTCAGGCTAAATATGTACACTCAATACTTAAGACACTGATAGAAGAAGAGCAAATAATGTCTCCTGATAAAGCTTTGAAAACTGCATTGGTGCTTCCTGACGAAAATCTGCTTTTACCTACTTTATATTCTATTCCCGAAGAGATTGATAAGATTAACGTAACTATGGGTTATGGTCTTGTTAATTCATCCATAGCGGGCTTAATGGATCATGTTTTCGAATTGCAGCGTAATATCCGAATAGTAAGTGGTAATCCCGGTTATTATTATCGGTTTGTGTTGTCAATTCTCAATCATCGTTATATAACTAGGGTTGCAGGCGATGAGGTGGTGCGTTTACGTACCGATATTATTAAGTATAATAAGATATTGGTTTCGGTAGAAGAATTAAGTATTCATCCTTTGCTTAGTCTTATTTTCAAACCTTTGGAGCATTGGAGTGATACAGCCTCTTATTTAAGAGATATATTAGCTCTTTTGGAGCGATCACTATCTTTATCTCGATTAGAAAAGACAGACGACGATACGAGTACTCGTTCCATAGATATGGAATGTGAGTTTATCATCGAATATTATAAAACCATCAATAAGATGGAAGATGCTTTGAAAAATGTGGATGCAGAAATGTCTGTTGATACTTATTTCAAACTTCTGAAAAAGCTGATTGTCGGAATAACTGTTCCGTTTAGTGGTGAGCCTCTGTCGGGATTGCAGGTTATGGGAGTGCTCGAAACTCGTGCTCTTGATTTTGATAATCTGATTATGCTTTCTATGAACGAAGGGATATTCCCAATGAAAAAGGGAGCGAACTCTTTTATCCCTTATAACCTTCGTAAAGGTTTTGGTTTGCCAACTTACGAGCATCAGGATAGTATCTTTGCATATCACTTTTACCGCCTTATAAATCGTGCTAAGCGAATTTATCTTCTTTATGATACGCGAACCGAAGGGTTGCAGGGTGGGGAAGTGAGCCGCTACTTTTATCAGCTTAAGCATCTATATCCGAATATGTTTGATATACGCGAGCGTTTGGCTGTATATGAAGTTTCGTCAAACGAAAGTATATCTATTTCAATTCCTAAAACACCACAGATAATAGGTAAGTTAAGTGCTTTCCTTACAGGTGAGCGTAGTTTATCGGCAAGTTCGATAAACATGTATCTCGACTGTCCTTTGCAGTTTTACTTTTCGGTAGTAGAACGTATGCAGGAGGAAGATGAGATTGCCGAAACGATAGAAGCCAGCACATTTGGAAGTATATTTCACTCGGTGATGGAGTGGCTGTACCAACCTTTGCAGGGTAAGCTGGTGACTGCTGATTTGCTGCATAAAATGGCTAAAGATGATAGGCTACTTACCGAAATGACTGAAAGATCTTTTGCCGAAAATTATTTTAAAGCAAATAAGATAAAGAGGCTCACCGGTCAAAATTTCTTGACGGGAGAGGTTCTTAAGCGATATATACAAAAGGTTTTAGCTACGGATGCTAAACTGACTCCTTTTATTTACGTGGAATCGGAAAAGCGGATTGCTGTAAATTATACATTACCATCGGGTAGAACGGTATCATTAAAAGGCTTTATAGATCGTATAGATGAGGTGCGCGGTCATACCCGCATTATCGACTACAAAACGGGCAAGGGGGTGCTTACTTTTAAGAACATGGAGCATTTGTTTGATAAGGATGCTAAAGACCGCCCCAAAGCAGTTATGCAAGTATTTATGTATGCACATCTGTATATGCTCGAATATCCTACAGTAGTATTAGAACCCGGTATATATTATTTGCGTAATTTATTCGATTCTAGCTTTAGTCCGAGTGTAGAGCACAGACCTACCCGAACAGATAAGGATATTATTTCAGATTTTTCTGGATTAAGAGAGGAATTTAAAGAACACTTTGAATCTTGTCTGGAAGAAATCTTTTCTATTGATACTTCTTTTACTCAAACTACAACGGGTAAACCTTGCGAATGGTGCAATTTTACCAATATTTGTAAGAAGTAAGATTTTATACTTTCGAACCTTAATTATTGTTGACATGAGAAAAACACATTTCAAAGCATGGAGTATGCTTCTTTTTTTACTTGCAATCAGTTTTAGTTTATCTATCGCCCAAGAAAAACTGAGAATCATTAATTATAATGTTCTCGTTGGTATGGAAACAGATAAAACTTCCAATAAAGAATTGTTTACTAATTGGATAAAATCTCAGAATCCAGATATACTGGCATTGGAGGAAATGAATAATTTTACCCAAAAACGCTTGGAGGAATTTGCTCGCCAATACGGACATCCTTATGCTGTCTTATTGAAAGAAGATGGCTATCCGGTAGCATTAACCTCAAAATACCCTATTGTAAATGTATCTAAGGTGCTCGACAATATGCATCATGGCTTTATCACAGCCCGTATTAAAGATATTAATATTATCGTTCTGCATTTAAGCCCCCATAAGTATCAAAAGAGAAATGAAGAGATCGATCTTATATTGGAGACAATAGCATCTTATCCCTCAAATGAAAAATGGATGATTATGGGTGATTTTAATTCGGTAACACCTCTTGATAAGGAACATTATAACAATGGAAAATTAGCAAAGAGTATGGAAGGGAATGATATTGAATATTCGTATGTGAAAAATTTAGTGAATGGTAAGGCATTAGACTATGGTGTGCATCAAAATATTCTTGATTTTGGCTTTGTAGACGTTCTCCGAGTGTTTCTCAAAGACTTTATTTCGACTTGTGATACAAAAATATTTAATCCGAATGAGACAGAGGATACAAAGAGTAGAATTGACTTTATTTATATAAGTAAGAATATGGAGGCTGATGCAATTACTTCAGAGGTACTAAAAGACAGTTTTACCGATTATTCTTCTGATCATTATCCAGTCTTGTTTGAATTAAAGAATAGGGTAGGTCGATAGTTATCTTTCTGTTTATTAATTGTCTAAGTTGTTTCTTGTAATCCTTTGCTGAAAAAAGTAGAAAAAAGCTTAGATATTATTTTGGAATTAGAAAAAAGTGCATATCTTTGCAACGCTTTAGGGGAAAAGTCCTCGTAAATGAAGCACTGGAGAGATGGCAGAGTGGTCGATCGCGGCGGTCTTGAAAACCGTTGTACTGTGAGGTACCGGGGGTTCGAATCCCTCTCTCTCCGCCACCAAATCTGGAAAAAAAATCGCTATAAGTTGAATACTTATAGCGATTTTTTTGTTTTGACCCATAGTTGAAAAACATATAATAGAGAAGTATAATTTTTGATCAAATGTGTATATTAGCAGATCTAATAATTATTGAATACTATGAAAAAGCTTGTTGTCCTATTTATATTTAGTTTGCTATTTGTTAAATCAGATAACCTATCAGCTTTCGAGAATAACAATGGAGAACTTACCTCGATAGAAATTACACAGCCTAAAAACTTGAAACCTTTAGGTGGAGGCTATGCAAAAGATAATTTCCGCGTATACTATCATGGAGAAGTTGTTGAAGATGCCTCCTCTTCCTCTTTTAAGTACTTGGATGGCGGATATGGAAAAGATAACTGGAGGGTTTTTTATAAAGGCAAGATAGTTAAGGATGCCTCTTCCTCTTCATTTGAATATTTAAAAGATGGTCATGCGAAAGACAATTGGAGAGCCTATTACAGAGGTAAAGTTGTTGAAAAAAACTCTATCTCTTCATCCAAGCCTTTAGGTGACGGATATACGAAAGATAGTTGGACAGTATTTTACAAAGGGAAGGAAATAAAAGGAGCTTCTTCATCATCTTTTAAATACTTAGAGGATGGATATGGCAAGGATAACTGGACAGTTTTTTATAAAGGGGGAGTAATTAAAGATGCCTCTTCATCATCTTTTAATAATTTAGGAGGTGGTTATGCCAAAGATAATTGGACTGTTTTTTATAGAGGAGAAGCAATAAAAGGAGCTTCTGCGTCATCTTTTAAATACATGGAAGATGGCTATGCCAAAGATAATTGGAATGTATATTATAGAGGGAGAATAAGCAGGGATTAAAAGAGAGTCTATAATTCTCAACTGAAGCGTTTCAGAGAAAGATTAAGTATAAATATTTATATAAAAAGCAGGCTGCTTTCATTTAGGAAAGCAGCCTGTTTCAATTATTGAATTTAGAAATTATTCTTTATCCGTTAACTTTCTTCATTGTAGCAATAGAATCGAGTACCTTACAAGAAAATCCCCACTCATTATCATACCATGCAACTACTTTTACAAAGGTTGGGCTTAACTGTATTCCTGCTTTTTCGTCAAAAATAGCAGTGTTAGAGTTGCCTATCATATCTGACGATACTACATCCTCATCAGTATACGCGAGATAACCTTTTAATGAACCTTCGGAAGCTTTTTTCATAACCTTACATATTTCTTCATAGGTTGTTTCTTTAGCTAATCGAGCAGTTAAATCTACAACAGAGACATCAAGAGTAGGAACTCGGAAAGACATACCTGTTACTTTTCCATTCAATTCGGGAATTACTTTTCCTACTGCCTTTGCAGCACCCGTTGTAGAAGGAATAATATTGCCCGAAGCAGCTCTTCCACCTCTCCAATCTTTCATCGATGGGCCATCTACTGTCTTTTGAGTAGCTGTTGTAGAATGCACAGTGGTCATTAATGCTTCAGCTATGCCAAAATTATCATTCAATACCTTTGCAATCAATGCCAAGCAGTTTGTTGTGCATGATGCATTCGATATAATTTGTGTTCCTTTTGTATATTTATCATCATTCACACCTGGAACAAACATCGGGGTATCGTCTTTAGAGGGACCGGATAGAACCACGTATTTAGCTCCTGCGGTAATATGTGCTTGTGCTTTCTCTTTTGTTAAGAATAATCCTGTTGATTCTACTATATATTCGGCTTCTATCTCATTCCATTTCAAATTAGCTGGATCTTTCTCCGCTGTAATGCGAATTGTATTGTCATTTACAATAAGCTTTCCGTCTTTTGTTTCAATGGTTCCGTCAAATTGTCCATGAATAGTGTCGTATTTGAGCATATAAGCAATGTACTCAACATCTAGTAAGTCATTTATTCCAACTATTTGTATATCGCTTCTGCTTTGTGCGGCTCTAAAAACTAAACGTCCAATACGTCCAAAACCATTAATACCTACTTTAATTGCTTTCATAATGAATTGGTTTTAAGTGATAAAATATTTTTGATATCTTTTGTATTACAAAGGTACATTATAATACTGTTGTCTGAAATGACAAAAAATGCACAATTCCTGCCATTTCGGGTTTGTTCTGATAAATAATATCTACTTTTAAATATCAAAATAAAGAAAGTATGAGTAAGCAATTAAAAATAAGACATGTAGTGTTGCTCGTTCCTCCCAATTCTACATTGCTCACTACAGCAGGTCCTTTGGATGTATTCTCTAAAGCTATTGAACAGTTTGATCTCGTCCGAAATAAAGTGGATTTCATTTATAAGACGCATGTTGTATCTATGGAGACGGAAAAATTAATTACTACATCCTCCGGATTATCTATATTGACCGAGGGTTGCTATACTGAAATAGACTATCCTATAGATACCTTAATAATTACAGGATTAGCCCGACACCTTGACCCGAATCTTAAAAATAAGATGGTGGAATGGTTGAAGGAACAAGAAAAAGTTATTCGTCGGATATGTTCGGTATGTTCAGGTGCCTTTATCTTGGCAGAAGCAGGATTTCTTGATGGAAAAAAAGCTACTGCTCACTGGTCTAAAAACGAAGAATTTGCACAAATGTATCCTTCAGTAGATGTTCAGATAGCACGCATCTTTATAAAAGATGGCAATATATACACAGCTGCGGGGATTACTTCGGGTATGGATTTAGCTTTGGCTTTGATAGAAGAAGATTTTGGACAGTCCTTTGCTTTGAATGTTGCTCGATGGATGGTTTTTTATTTGAGTCGTCCCGGAAATCAGTCGCAGTTTAGTACATATTTAGATTGTAAAAGTATAGGAAATCCAACTATAAGAAAAGTGTGTGAATGGATACTCGGACATCTCAAAGAAGATCTTACTGTAGAAAAGCTTGCTGAACATGTTGCGATGAGTCCTCGTAATTTTGCACGGGTTTTTGTTCGCGAATTGAGGGTTACCCCTGCAAAGTATATAAATAAGTTGAGGCTTGATAATGCTTGTCAGCATCTGATAGAGACGGAACTTTCGTTAGATGAAATAGCTTTTTATTGTGGATTAAAAACGGCTGAAAATCTGCGTCGCCAGTTTATAAGTCTCTTAGAGGTTTCACCAGCTCAATATCGGAAGAGTTTTCAATCCTCTTTTATGAGTGCCTCATGATAGGAGAGGGTATTATTATTTTATGATAAAGTATTTACGATAGATCAGTTTATCTAATCACCTTACTTAATATTTCAATACCCTTTTCTAACTGACTCTCTGATAGTGATGCATAACCTAAGCGGATTCCATCTATTTTATTATCGAAAGAATAATTTGTCCAAGGAATTATACTGACACCTCTAAGCTTGAGGGCTTGATTAAGTTTATTTATGTCCTGCTTGTTTCTCAGTTTCAACCAAAATGCTAAACCTCCCTCTGGTTCTTTATAGGTAACTTTATCGGAGAGGTATTTGCTAATTAAAGAAATAAAGTAGTTACGTTTATTCAAGTAATATTTAGATGCTTTTCGAATATGCTTTTTGATAACACCCGACTCTATTAGTTCTAAAATAGCCTGTTCCATAATGTTGTCACCTTGCAAATCGATTATGCGCCTGAGGTTGCCTACTTCTTGTATAATATTATTATTCGCAACAAGATATCCTACCCTTAGGCTTTCAGATATCATTTTACTAAAGGTTCCTATATATATTGTATCATTAGCACCGTCTAAAGAGGATAGGGGTGCTATGGGACGAAGACCGAAATGAAAATCGCAGTCGTAATCATCTTCTATAATTGTGAATCCGTATAAGTTAGATAGCTCTATCAATCGCAGACGCCTATCTAGACTCATAATAACAGTAGTCGGATATTGATGATGAGGAGTTATATATACAGCTTTTATTTGTTGAGTAGATGCAGTTCTCTCAATTTCTTCGACATCAATCCCTTTCTCATCCACCGAAATTGGAATAAGCTCTGCTCCTGCATGTCGAAAAGTTTCCCATGCAGGTCCATAACCCGGATTCTCGACCAGAATTAAATCACCTTTATTCAATAAAGCATGTGCTATCAAGAACAACGCCATTTGACTACCTCGGGTAATGCATATCTCCGAATAGTCAGTATGCATTCCTCTTGTTTGATTCAGCATTCTAGAGACAGACTCTCTAAAACGAAGTGCTCCAAACTCGCTTCTGTTGAGCATTGGATTTATTCGAGCCTTGCGGTTGAATATCTGTCTATAAGCACTAGCTAATTCGCGCATAGGAGCTATCTGTGTATCGGGTAGTCCACTGTCGAATATTATGACCGATTCTTTCTCTTGATTTTGTAAAATCGATTTTTGTATATCTTTTTTGTATCTAGACCTCTCTTTCGCTGGGAGATTGGCAGAGACAAACAAGCCTTTGCGTTCTTCGCTATATAGCCATCCTTCCGAAATCAAGATGTCTAAAGCTTTGATTACTGTGTTTCGGTTTATTCCTAAATCTAATGCGAGTAACCTGCTGCTAGGTAAGATATCTCCCGATTTAAGTGTTCCATTTTTTATCAGATCAATAATATAATCTGTAATTTGCAGGTAAATTGCTTTCTTCGAATCTCTTTCGAATTGTATTTGAAAAGTCCAAGGTCGAAGCATCTGGTATATCTTATTTAATTACAAGTGGTATACAAATATAGACCATCTTGTATGTATTTTTATAGAAAAAGAATAATTATGAATACTATAGTAGAAAATCTAGCATATATCCATAGCCGTATAAAAGCCGTATGTAAGTCTTCAGGCAGAGACGAAAGTGATGTAAGGTTGTTACTAGCCACTAAAACCGTTACTCCTGATAAAATAAAGATTGCTTTGGACTGTGGAGAATCATTAATTGGCGAAAATAAAATTCAGGAGCTCCGAGATAAAGATCCTGAGCTAAGAGACTGTTCCGTAGAACGCCATTTTATAGGTCATCTACAAACCAATAAAATAAAAGATGTTCTGAAATATGCTTCCTGCATTCAATCTGTTGACAGACTCGATTTAGCTCAAAAGCTTGATCAACGTCTACAATATGAAGGTCGATCGATGGATATTCTGATACAAGTAAACACTTCTTTTGAAGATAGTAAATTTGGTGTTGCACCTGATGAGGCAATAGCTTTAATTAAAAATATAGCTCAATATAACACACTAAATATAAAAGGCTTGATGACTATCGGCATTCTAAGTTCTGATAATGAATCTGTAAGAAAATGCTTTCGCTTACTAAAAGCAATACAGCAACAAACGATCTCTCAAAACATCGATAACGTTGCTATGGATGTATTATCAATGGGTATGAGTGGCGATTTTGAAGCTGCTATAGAAGAAGGTTCTACAATGCTTCGTGTAGGAACATCCGTTTTTGGATCGCGTATATACCCCGATAGCTTTTATTGGAATGAACAGATAGGTAAGTAATATTGAACCTATTTTTATTAACAGAAAGCCATAAGACATGTTCTTACTGCTTTCTGTTTTTTATAATTAGTTCCACCAATTATAGTAATTGTGCTCGCTATCTAATTCAAAACCGCATTTAGGATATAAGCTGTTACCTATTTTGTTTGTCTTTTGAGTTTCCAGCAATAGTCCACAAGCATCAGTTTCGATGCAATACTGTTTGCATTGGTCGATGAGATTTATTGCGAGACCCGATCCTCGATAAGCAGGGTCAACGAATAAATCACTCAAAAGCCATTGACGCTTCAACGTTTTGTAGTGATATAAGGAATATAACTGAGCGAAGCCTACATGTTTATTATCCTTCTTTATCAAGAAGGTAACTGTTTCTTTGTTCGTAATACGTTCTTTTAGAAAAGATTTACCTCTTTCTAAATCGGATGGTTGTTCGTAAAATACACGATAACTATCGAATAATTCTGCAAACTCATTTAAGTGTTCTAATGTTGCGATTTCAATTTGTTTCATAAGTAATATAACTGGTTTAGTGAATTGAATGACAAAATTAGAGTAACCTCTTGTGAGTTTGGTATGCCAAAAAACAAATATATAGCTAGTCCAGTTGCAGGTTGAATTAGTTTATTTATTAAATATTTTATGTCCCCATTTAGTCTTTTTATAGGATTCATTTAGATATGGGAAATCTGCTTGAGGTATATATGTAGTTAAACCAGAATGTTTCTTGATTGGAAAGCCCTGATATTCGAGCATAAAATTAGGTGTAGCCTGTTTCCATATAACACATTCTTCTATAAGGTGCTTGAGCTCTTCTTTTTGTTCCTTAGTATTTAATAATTGAGAGTAATAATCTTCAAAGTCGAAAAAAAGATGATACTTATAGCGATCAAAATGTTGAATTGTGGTAAGAACTGTTGTTTTCTGAAAATCACAATTGAGTTTTATCCATTCAGTTAAACTATTCAATTTATTGGTGTTAATGATCGAGAAAGTAGCCGATCTATCAGAGTTCGATTGATTATTAAAGTATGTAAATGCTTTATCTGCAAATTTGGACAGATTAGCTGGCGATTCGAACAAATAATTAATATTTTCGGAATAAGTGTTTGTAAACCCGGGCGATAATATTTCAGCAGAAGAAGCAAGTATATAATCTGTTTTATCACGTAGTTCGTAGGCAACTTCTATTCCTGACATAAAGCATGCTTCGAAAATGATATAATCAAAACAGTGATCGGGTAACGCTGTCGCAAAATCTATTAGATCCATTTCGTCTTGTTGATCAGATACTATTGATCGGGGTCGTAATAATGTCTTGTAAGGTAACCAGCCCGAGGCATGAGAAAATAATATGAGACCATATGAAGTTGTTGGATATAATTCTTTTACCTCTTTCAGAATGTTAGAAAAAACAATTGCGCTGGCAGAATTCTCTTCGGGATATACTCTTATGCTTTTCTCTACATTCAGAGTATTTTCTTTAACTATCTCAATTAATCTGGGCGTATCGTCAGAAGGATCACTATAGATAACCAACCTATTGGTTTCACTAGGTTGGTATGCTTTTTTCAATGCTTCAATCTTCTGATATGTTTCTTCTGATAAACTATTATCACCTCCCATATATACAAGAAGAACATGATTAATATTCTTGATAGGCTCTGTTGCTGCATCTTTTTCACAGCTTAGCATTACCAAGCCTAAAAGTATGATAAAACTTATTTTTATGTTCAACTTTATCCTCATATTTGTTATAATGATGTTTCAGAGACACATCGAACTGAGATTGCAACATTATAATTGAGATTATAATTGGTTTCAAGAGTTGCAGGTCCAAAAACGAGACCAGAGGAATAACCCACAGTAGCTGAAGCGAGAGCACCCCAATAGAATCCGGCAGCTCCTACTAAATTAATAGAGGTATCTATGCGGTATCCGGCTCCAGGGTAGAAACCTCCAATAGAAGCGTTAGATCTTCCTCCTGTGGCATTCGGATCGGTCCATGTACCACTTACGGGGAAGTTTGAAAGTAGGAGTGATGCCCAAGCTAAAACTTTCGGTACTCGCCATCCTACAGGACAAGGATCATATACTGTTTTTGCCCCTAATAAAGTGTTCCATGAGTTACCAGCCGCTGATCCTGTCCATCCCGATGTCATCATATTTAATGGGTTCTGTATTGCAGAAGCTAGGGTATTGGTAGTTGTAGTCGAAACAGAAAGAGGGGTTATTCCACTTGCTCCATATACATTTCCTAAGGTTGAAGGCATAGGGTTGCTACGTCCAAACTGATATACTAATCCTACTGTTTTTTCCCATTCACTTCTAAGAGTTGTTTGTGTACCGCTCAAAGCTCCCATATTTCGATTTAAAAAGGTGCCTATTGCAATACCTGTAGGTGTTGTGTAATTGGTAACCCAGATATGCCAGGTCCATTTTATCTTGGTGGCATCTGTTCCTACTTCTGCGCTAATAAGAGCATTACCTTCAACAGTTCCTGGTACCGCAATTATTTTGCCTGAATTACCTGTGCCTACCCGAAGAATTCGATGGATTGGAGAGTTTAGACTAAGACCGTTTATATTGTCGGTCCAGATTAAGTTACCGGTAAAGGCATCGCTTGCTCCTATGCGTGTTGTTAGGTCGGCATTGGCACGACTAACCGGTAGCATTACTCCCAGACTATGTGGGGCGACAATATAAGAATTAGACTCACTAGCAACGGAAAGAGGATAACTATCCGTCCCTTGAACTACATAAATGGTTTTCACGATTAAGCCAGCTGTGATAGTTATGGTTGCCGAACGGCTTAATCCTGTCGTATTTTCTGAAGCTGTATATAGAAGAACTGATTTTTCGATTGCTGAGGATGCTGATGATAAGGTCAACCAACTATCTGAGCTAACTGCTGTCCATCGTGGAGTTGCTCCTGTGTAGCTAGTACTCACAGTTATACCTGAGTAGGTTTGCTCTTTAGATAATGTAATGTTGCTTTCGCTTACACCAAGTGCATATTGCCCATTGAAGCTTATATCTGATAACCCTCCATCGTTCCAAGCAGATATATTGGCTGTTATATTTACAGGTCCTGCATTGAAGGCACTTGTAGCACTGGTAAAGCCGGGGCCACTTATGTTAGTTATATTAACTTTGTAACTATAATTACGTAGTAAATCGAGATAGGTTGTAACATTGCTTACAGTATTTGAGAAATCAATACGGTAATAGTATGTTGTGTTATCTGGAATGTAAACACCTCCTATTACCAAGCAGGTGTTTTGTGACGAATTTGCAGAAGTGCCTTTAATTGCTTCAAAAGTATATATTTCACTTATAGATGAGACATTGACAGTCGTAATTTCGGCATTTTCATACACTAATGGGCCTAAAGTCTTAGTAGCATCAATTGGCACATTGGGTAATAATGCTTTATTATTGGTATCGTCCCAGGTTCCGACTCCTGTTGGTATCAAGGATCCTTTGTTGTTATAGTTATAAAGGCTAACACTTTTTAATTGAAAGTTGGCTTTAGCAACGCCAGTTGATAGAGCTACGTCTACTTTAGCTAGCATACGTATCATTTTAATATCGTTAATTGTAGTACTCTCATTAATAGTGAGATTTCCGGTCTTTCCCCACATCGGAATAGCTTTGTAGGTTGGTAAGGATGTATTGGTAATCCATTTACTGGCGTTATCCATCTTTAGACTACTCAATACGGTTGCTTTGGGTGTATTTAATGGAATACCTGTGGGATAGCTGCTGGTAACAATAGATCGGGCATTAGCCAATATTACAAGATCGGATGTGCCTTTTACTAGTTTAACCGTGAATTTTTTCTTATCTGATGCTCCATTGTTTGTAATCACATCACTATAAGCTATGTACTGATAAGCACCATTGGTGTCAAAAGCCAATATTTCGATAGTTTTTACTTCATTTTCGTTAGATTCATTCAAAGCATAGGTTTTTCCTCCTTCAACTTGTCCTGGCATTTGAAGCGTAAAGGTGACATTGGCATTACCTGTTGTATCTATTATTTCATTATCTTGATCGTCAACTACACATGAACTGAAAAACAGCATCGGGATGAAGCTCAAAATAAAAATCGGGTAAATGTATAATCTATATATTTTCATTTTGCTACTTATATATTGATTGTTTCAAAATTTATTTGTCTTTCTGCGGATTATATATAATCAAGAATGTTAGAGGTCAGGATCTACAGGGTTGTTGCCCCATGGAGCCAATGAAACGGTAATCTTTCCGTCTAAAAAAGTAACTTGCAGAGGAATATTGATCTGATGGTTATCATCGATAGATATACCATTGTCACGAGTGAATTTAATAAGGTCTACAGTCCATAATACTTTATTCGAGATAGTATTCTCCAGAATATCTACTGTTATTTTATCGTTCAGACTAAAGTACAATACATCGCATTTAATATGTATTATCTCTGCAGTATAGTCACTTATCGATGGATAATAACTTACGGGTGCTCCTTTTGGTTGCCTCTTAAAATCATAGAGAGGCAATAGGTTATTGATGCGTATAGCGGGATCATTAGCTGCATAAGATTTCAGAGAAAGCATTTCTAATCCTTTTATATACACATTAAGTCTTATATGTGCAGGTTTAAAGTAAAGTGTGTCGGTAATATTATTTCCTGGTAATACAGAGAAATTGAGTGAACCATAATATAGGGAATCGTTATTGTTAATAGGAATATTAGTTCCATAGTTAGTATGATAAACTTCTCCATCTGACATAAGAGATCCCACGGTTAAGCCTTTTATACGGGTTTTGTCAAATGAATTGGCCCAGCATATAGCTGTATATTTTCCTGTATCTAGTGAGAGTGTGATACCTTGAGAATTATTCAAATCAGATTTTTCTAACTGCCTTACTTGTATGCATCTACCGCTACGGTCGAATATCCCTATATTGACACGGTTTATATATTCCCCAAAATTTATATAATTAAACCTTAAAGAGAAGTTTTCAGTTGGTGGGCAATCACTAGTATCCTCGTCAATACATCCACCAAATAATACTGCTATCAGAAATACAAACAGAGTTTTAAGCAGTTTCATTGTATCTATATTTAAAGATTTGTCTTTTGGCATATTTCGCAGTATTGAGACTATTAAGCCTCAAATACTGCTTGATATGTGCATTTTTGAATAACCGATTTTTTTGAATCTTTATCTATTACAGATCAGGTGTAACAGTTACATCAGTCCAAGGGTGTACAGTTACGGTAACATTTATATCTGCTTTTGCTGCAGTCTCGGGTTTCGCTGATAAGTTTTCGCCTGCTATATCTATTGATGCAATGCTATATACTTTACCCGGATCTAATGCGGTAAGAGCTGTGGCTCCATTTTTCAAACTTCGTACTGTAATATAGGCAGGAGAAGGTAGAACAACACCCGATACAGAAGTTACTGCATTTTCTATTTTCAATATAATATGAGGAACGGAGCTCTGTACTGCTGCATCAATTGTAGTTCCCTTGTTAGCAAGAGGCGATACTACAAAATATCCCCATTTCTGACCGGCAGTTGTAGGAGCTTTTGTTGTTGTAGTACCTCCTAATTCTGTAGCTGGACCTACAGGTAAGTCACAGAATCTGGCAGGATACGAAGCAGTCCATTGTGTAGCATTTTGTCCATAATTTAAAATATCAACACCTGTAGGAAGAGTTGACCTATCCATTCCTAGCTTTGTATAAGTGTTATTAATATAAATTGCGGTAAGTTTAAATGCTGTTAAGGGATATTGTGCTCCATTTCCACTTGTTTTGGCTATAACCTGAGCAATTTCAATATGCGATACAGCTGGATATATATCCAAAGCAGCAGTATAGACTCCTGCTGTAACAGATATAAGACCTTCTCCTTGTAGATTTACGGCAGTTCTAGGATGAGTTTGTTTTGAAATTTCTATCATAGCCGCTTTTAGTGCCGCTTCGGTACCAGTTGTGGGTAGAGTAGGAGAGGCTAGAACTGTGGCATTACCTACAACTATAATTTTTGTTGCAGCTCCGGGAACATTAGTAAACGTTTGGCCCGAAATCGTAGTAATAGAACTCACCGTTGCTGCTCTTGTGTCTAAGATATTTGTGCCATCAGTAAAGAATAGCTTCAAATCAGTTAGATCAGGAGTAACACCTACTGCAGTTGCTCCTTCCGAGTAAGTTGTTGTTTCTCCTATCTTAACTTTTACAGTTACACTTTTAGGATTGATCGACTCATTGGGAGAGGCCTCATTGTCATTATTACAGCTAACAAAGCCTGTAATCAATATGACGATAATCATTAAAAAGTTGAAATTTTTTTTCATTGTAATTTAAAATTAGATGTTCATAAATATGGATCTTATAGAAAATATTCTCTCTTTATTTTAATAAATAGATAATAGAAATTCCTGCTTTTGTAACCCCAAAATAGTGGCTGTGACTACTTTCTATAAGGTTGCCACACGTTTGGCAATTATAGCGTTTATAGTTCATGTACACATATCCTAAGCCAATAGAAGTTTCGAGATTCCATTGTTTTGCTAAGTTCCATTGATAGCCGTAAGCTAGCCCCGCACCATATAGATTACCTTGGTAGCGATTGTTTCGTAAAGAGGGAAAAATGCCAAATGGCAATTTTACACCACCCAAATTGTAATGGGCATATAGAGTGTGAAATCCGAGAAAATGTTCGCTGTAAGGCGAGCTCAACCAATAACGCAATTCAGGTTGAATCAATATATGTTTAAACTTTTTATTATTAGAGAAAGACCAAGGGTTATAATTGATCGAAAGGTCTAGGGTATATTGAGGGGAAACTTTAAATTCGCCACCCAAATTGATGCTGGTAGTTGCGAGATAGAGCAGATTTGATTTTATCGCAAAAGAAGGAGTGGCGTATTGTTTATCGCTTATAGAAATTTCTTGTGCTTGTAAAGTTTGATTTATCATTAAAAAGCACAGAACCCAGATTATACCTAATCGTTTAGCCATGATGCATTAAGTTTTGTAATACCTTTATTAATCTATTAAGAGTTCCTTTCTCTTAGAGATATACCCATAACGTGCTTGTCAGACCATTTAATTCTGATCTATTTATACTTTTGTGTATCTTGAAAATTTGTTGGATTTGAGTGAGGATATAGATAACCCTTTTTTATTCTATATCAGATAACATATTTTAGAATATGACAGAACTTTGTGCTATATCTAATTTGTTCAACTACTTTAGTTTCTGTAACCTTTTATAAAACTAATTTTACTACCTTCTTCTTGAACATTGGCAAATATATTTTAAAAATATCCCTCTGATGTTATAGATTTTTATATTTTCTTACTATATTTTTACCTTAATTCATTTTATAGATTCTTTTCTGATAGTTCCTGGGGAAGAACCTAATTTGTTTTTGCAGAAATCATTAAAGTGGGCAGGGGAATTAAAGCCATATTCTTCACTTATTTCCTTAAACGATTTTTTACTTTTGCTTATTTCATACAAAATAATTTTAGATCGTTTTTCGAGTATCCATTGATAAGCAGGCATACCAAAGACTTTTTTAAAGTGTTTGTGGAAACCTGATGAGCTATAATTCATGAGAAAAGCCAGCTCTTGAGCCGTTTTGGCTTTTGAATAGTTCTTATAAACTAAGTCTCTAAAAGATATATCTGTTGATAAATGAAGATAGAAGAAGTCGAGAAGTTTCTCTTTAGAATAGAAAGTTTGAAAGATGAAAAATAATTCTTTGATCTTAAGTTCCAATAAATGGGCACATTGTATCCCTTTCGTCAAATATGACTGCAAGTTTATTAAATACATCCACAGCATTTCATTAATATCTAAATAAGAAAGATTATATGTATACTCACTGCTCTTTGTAGAGAGAAGGGATTCCAGAGCAAAGCTTCTATCAAAATGAATACTCTCAGGAATCTTTATAGTAATTAGTGTGCAGTTTTGTTTTGTTACAGCCGAAAATTTATAACTAGTGGGAATCATTAGGGCTTTTCCTTCACCAATTAATTGATTTTTATATTCATTGAAGGAGAACAATAACTCTCCATTCATTACAAAAATCATTGTACTGTATTTATCTGAAAGAGTCCATGTACTATTCTCTATCAGCTCTATATATTCTATAATAAGATCATCACCTGCTCCATTGTTGAGGAGGAAAGATCCTTTTTCTAAATGTAAAGTTCTCATACCGTGTTAACTGATTCTGTATTTCTACTTTTGCAAACATGTAAATTTCAGACCTAACAGATCTGTCAATTCTGATCGAACTGATTTTCTTTATTTATTATGTGTTTTGTATGAGGATTTAAGCGAAGGTATTACTCAATAAGGGTAGTGGCGATGCCTATTCTGCAAACTCCCTAATACCACTGCTTTGTTATAACAGACTGTAACACCCTATTGTTCTTGTAGATATGTTTTTTTGTAAGATAGATATTATTGAAGAAGGAGAGATTCGCTGATACTATATAGAGTTCAACCATAGCATTATGCCGAGAAATTGGATAAGAGATTAAAGAATAAAGTAGGTGTTTATTCTTTGTTTTTAGGTGCTAGATATTGTCTTAAGTGAAGCTTGATATATTATATATTCATTATCGGAGTGCCTCTATAATTATATGAGGATAAGAAATAAAAGTAAAAGTAGGTGCAATTATGAACCTACTGATAATGACAGTAAGATAATAACAGAGAGCTTCTTATTATCGAACGATGTAAACCTTAACTATTATCAATTGTATCAGTTGAACTTTATTGAAATTTTGATGTAAAATAATACAGCAGATATTGTAAAATTCAAAATGTCTACGAAATTGGCTTTTACTTTTGAGCAAAGCTATCATATAAGAAAGTGATGCTCGAAATAATATTACCATGCGAACGTAATTTGTTTTTCCTAATAAACGGCTCCCATACCAACTTTTGGGATAATGTGATGTGGCTTTTTTCAGGTTCGGTTATATGGATTCCTTTAATTCTTTTCTTTTTACTCTCACTGGTTTATAAAAAAAAGATGGCAAGAATGGTTGCCTGTTTTAATTACAATAGTGCTTCTATTTGTTTTTTGTGATCAATTTTCATCTTATATCTGCAAACCTTTATTTAGTAGACTTCGCTCGACGCATCATCCTGATTTTATGAATGATGTAAGAACTTTATATGGCTATGTTGGGGGTAAGTATGGTTTTATATCGGGACATGCGACTAATTCTTTTGGTTTTGCCACACTGACCAGCTTGCTGTTTAGAAATAAAATTTACAGATGTGTAATTTCTCTGTGGGCATTTATTTGTCTTATTCTCGTGTATATCTCGGAGTCCATTTTATATCGGATGTTGTTGCAGGAGCTATTTCGGGAATAGTCATCGGGATATTGGTGTATCAATTTTATATTCTATATATCAAACGAATAGCCAAAGGGCAGAATGTGTGTATCTATTCGCAACACCGTACGAAAATACTCACAGATACAGTTATCACATATGTTTTTCTTTTTACTCTCTTCAGCGATAAGATTGTAATTCTAACAAATAATATTTTAAATAAATAAGAAATGAAACACGCTACATTGTTTTTTTATTGTTTTTCTCTTGTGTCTCATTCAGCTTTGCACAAGACTATTCTATAAAAATTGTACGACAAACTCAGCCTAAAATTGTTATATCAGATTCTTTCGTAGAATAAAGAAAAAGAGTTTAATAACCAGTATGATAATCTTTCTGATATTATCGAAAAGTAGATGTTAAAGTGTTGATTTATCCTACATAAATTATCGATTTATATAATTCTTACTCTGATCAAATACCTTTTGTTTTCTTATGAGAGGGGGATTCATTAAGTTGCAATAGATGTGATTCCGCCATCTATATATCTTTTTAAATATTTACCGGTTAGCGAAACCTTATCTTCTATTAGCTTATTAGGATGACCTTCAAATATAATTTTCCCACCATTACGTCCTGCTCCCACTCCCATATCAATAATCCAGTCCGCTTGGCTGATAACATCCAGATTATGCTCAACAATGATCACTGTATTGCTTTCTTTTGCCAATTTATTAAAAAGCTTTAGCAGTTTTGATGTATCGGATCCGTGTAAACCTGTGGTTGGTTCATCAAACACATAAATTTGACCTTTTTTACCCAATTCATTTGCAAGCTTTAGGCGTTGGCGTTCGCCTCCCGATAGTGTATTTAAAGATTGACCTATTGTTAAATAGCCTAATCCGACATTACATAGCCGATCTAAGACTGAGTGTATTTCGGTTTCAGAAAAGAAATCTTTAGACTCTGCTAGAGTAAAGGACATAATATCAACAATAGTTTTCTCTCGCAATTTATATTCCAATACATTCTGTTTATAACCGCTACCTCTGCAAAGTTCGCACTCTATTTCTACAGTATCCATAAAAGCGAGATCGGTTGAGATAATACCCAGACCTTTGCATTCGGTACAAGCCCCATCGGAATTCGTGCTGAATAAAGATGCTCTTACATTGTTTGCCTTTGCAAATAAATCTCTGATCATATCCATAATGCCTGTATATGTTGCCGTATTTGATCTCTTTGATCCACGCAAACCACTTTGACCTATAAGTATAATATCAGCATATTTTTTTATTAATGCTTGAATCAAGGAGCTTTTCCCTGATCCTGCAACTCCTGTTATCACTGTCATTATCTGCAGAGGGATTTCTACTGATACGTTTTGGAGATTGTGAAGTGTTATGTCTGTTAAGACTAGAGAAACTCCTTTTAAAATATACTTATACTCTTAAGGTTATGTATTCTGCCTTGATTGATTATTTTGAGCAAATGGGGGATTACAAAAAGGCTCTGGAGTATAGTAAACTGGAGAAAGCTACCCAAGGAAAGATAGACAAGCAAAGGGATGCTCCTGCTTTATTGGAGGCGGATAAGAAGTTCTATCTGGTACAGATGGATAACCAAGCCCGTGCATTCAGAGCTGATGTTCTTTTTGTTTTTATAATCGGTGCTAGTGCGTTTTGTATTCTATTGGTGTTTTTCTTGTTTGTTTGGAGAAGACATAGGAAAGATCAGGCGGAGATTCAATTTTATGGCGATAAATACAACGAATTAAGGCAAGTATTATATGACAAGACCGATGAATATCCGAAGATAGAGGAGGAGATAAAAGCGATGTTAGAAGAGGATTGAATGAGCTATTTAACGTGTAAAACTATTGTTATCCTATAATACAAAACTCCCGCAAGGTCATTAACCTACGGGAGTTATTATTTGAAGCAAATACAGATGATAATTTTTCTTTAAAACGATATTTTCTAAAAATGCCCCCTAAAGTTATGCATAACTTTTAGGGGGCAATTCAATTTAACCTACTGGATTTTTATATTATAGATCATTTTCCAGACAGTAAAATCGTGTGGAAACCGAGGAGGCATCCGGGGCTATCTATCTCTATGTAATGGTATAGAATCTAATTCTCTATCTATATATAAATATATTATATCTGCATTAGCTGGTCTATGGATAGAATCTCCAACTTTGAGAAAACTAAAACCTGAGGTAGAGAACTTCTGACCATTGGATAGATCAAATAAATATGCACCTTTATAAACTCCACTGATAGAGCGTTTTGTTATTACCCCTTGATAATCATAACTATTTTTGTTTATAAAGGGATATTCGATATTTTCTTGAACTTTCGTTTTTTCTTGATCTCTGTCCAAATAGAAGTAAAAGAAAATAGATGCTAATATACCTGCGATATAGGATATATACTTAAATTTTATTTTCATTGACGTCAATTATTTGTCATCCAATTCCAAAAACTACTAACCATCGTTTGGCTATTCTGTTGTTTTTGTTTTTCCGCTTGTTGTTCCTTGTACTGATCTTTTTGTTTTTCTTTTTCTTTAGAACCCTGTGCACCTGCTATCTGTGTTGAATTTCCATCGGTAACACTATAGCCTATTCCACTAGTGCCAACACCAATTTTGATTCCATAAGATTTTACTTCCCCTCCTTCAGGTGTAGTAGCGGTACTTTTGGTGAGACTAATGACCACTCCGCCACCTCCAGCTGTAACTGTTTGGTCTTTAGAGGCTCCCTCTAAGGACTGTGCATTAAACAAAAAGGAATCTCCTTGCAAAAAAGTAAACTCAAGTCCAACACTAAAATCTGCTCCTGGTGTTCCTGACCCTAAATTTGTCTTATTATAAATATTGCCAGTACCATTATCTTGTCCTTTTAATAGAACAGTCTGAGATTGTGATACTCCGCCACCATACAAATAACTACCTGATGCTCCATAATTTGTACTCATAGCAGCTGGCCTAGCTGCTTCGACCATCATAGGTTCCACTTTCTGCTGAATAGCAGATGCTTTAATATTATCCGGCTGACCAAAAGCTCCTGGAGGAAAATCCGGACGCTTCCCGTCTTTATCAACTAATTTCACCGGATTGTTCATGCAGTATACGTATGGCGACCAGTTGTAGAACTTCTCACTGAGTGGATCTTGAGTCGTAAACCTGCCATACGCGGGATCATAATACCTGGCACTATAATCATACTGATTAAGCCCATGCGATTGATCCAGTTCCTTTCCATTATACTTGTATGGCTGCTTCCCCTGCTCCGTTGTTGTACCTTCAGCAAATGCCATACCGAAGGGATAATACTGAGTACTCTGTATAAGACCAGCCGAAGCATTAGCCACAATCCTATTATTACCCAAATGATCCTTAATGTAAAAATAGTAAGTATTTTCTTCAATATATCCATTATCAGTTAATATTCTCTTTAAGACCCCATTTTCATAAATTTTATTACCAACATAATCAGTCGTTTCACTTAAAGTCAATAAAGAAGGATTAATAGTTGTTCCAATCAGAGGCGTAGTCGAATAATTAGGATTCCATTTCTTGATCACCTTCAGTTTTGTTCCCGTGACAGTGTAAGTATAGTCATTCCTAGCCTCAGCTACAGGGTTTTTGATATCCATTTGTATTGGAAGATTCAGGCTATTGTAAGTAATAGAGGAAATACCCTTATTTAGATCTTTAGTCATCGCCCCATTTTTATTAAAAGTATACTCCGCTGTAGTCACCTTACTATAGTCTTTAAAATCTGCGGAAGTAGCCAGGTTTACATTTGGTCCAAGATCAGTAATATATCTTAACTGATTACCAGTACCAGTGTAATCAAATGTCAGATCGTCAATAGTCCCGTAAGCAGCTTCACCTGTAAGTCCCTCTCATTTTATGGTTTTGATATTCCCATGTTTATCGTAAGTCATATTCTCCGCAAACTTCTCCTTAGAGAAATTGGGGTCAGGGTTAGTATAAGTTACCGATTTTATCCTTGACAAGTTATCATAGTCAAAGGTGTACTTTCTAGTTTTATTAGCTTGTTTCCATTCCTGAGTAGCTATATTCCCACTGAGTTTATAGGTGAGGTTCTCTATAAAATGAGTATTGGTTATACTATTAACCCAAGAGCGAATATTATAGACATAAGTTGTTTTGAGACCAGCCTGATTATTAGCTGTAGAGGTAGTTAACCTCCCCAACTCATCATATGAGTTCTGTGCCAGAAGTATTTCTGACCCATTGTTGAGTTTATGCTTGGTAGAAGTCATTCGCCCTGCGTGATCATAAGCATAAGTATACAGTTCTGTTTGGGTTGTTTTTCCATTAGCAGTATGAGTATGCAGTCTTTTTGTAGGACTTCCAGCAAAGGTATAGGCTATATATTCACTCTCCACCCCATCTATGTGGTTAGTTGATTTACTCTGAATAACATTTCCTTTATAATCATAATACAAGGAGGTATATAAATATTTACCAGAGCCGTCCAATATAGCTGTCATGCTCCCGGTTAACAATCCTTTACTATTAACATATTGTGTTCCATATCCACTTTGAGCAACATAATTGAGTTTCGTAAAATCATCTTTTATTTTGAACTCATAGTTATCATAATAATTAGCAGACAATATAGTTGCAGTAGTAAGACTTATTCCGGTAATATCGTAATATTTATTAGTTACGTTAGCTAAATTCATCTTAGCATTAACTACTATATTCTCTAAAAAAGCAAGATTTGTTATTGCGTTTTTACAGGTCCCAGTTAGCACTATTCGTCCAAAAGCATCGGGAATGGAAAACATCCATTCGCTTTTGGCACGTTGTTCTCCATCTTGGGTAAATATCAAACGGTCTGCTTTATCATATACATACAAAATCCAATCAGCTCCTGGTAGTTTCTTCTTGGGCAACGGTTACGCTTGTCATAGATGTATTGGTAGCCATACAGATTCAATTCAGCAGCAGTGGATGCCAGTGGAGGAAGAACAAAAGTAAGATTACCAAAATCGTCATAGACATAGTAAGTATCCAGTTTGTCTGTTCCATTCATCTGACGAGTAAGGACTACTTGTTCCAGCTTGTCTTTGAATGTGTAAGAGGTATTACCCTCTTCGTCTTTCATCTCGGTAACATAGAGCTGCCCGTCTGCATAATTACTTCCTTTTATCAGTGTAGGAGCATCTTTGGTACCTCCTACGCTATACATAATACAAGGATAGGTACTATTATTAGTCAAATAGCCAGTAGTAACAGGATTGCTTTTCCAAGCATCTCCGGGTCCATACTGTTTTATTACACGGTTTAAAGGGGAAGCTTCATATTCAGGTTCACTGAAGGCTCGGCTGTCTTTGTACTCAGAGTTAGCTCGACTTATGATATCTGCCGGATTTCGATACTCACCAGTACCAACACTACTGTTTAAAGGTAGCCAGGATTTACTTTCTCTACCGAAGGTATCGTATTCTAGTAAATGGAGCATATCTTTTTTAGATGGAGTCGCACCCATATCGACAGTTTGGACAGGGCGGCCAAGTCCATCGAAGTACTGAATCTGGGTTAAGACATTTACATCACCTTCTATCGTTCGGTCCACCGTAATAGTCTTATCATTATAAGAAACAGCCTTAGTTTGTCCAAGAGGGGTCAAGGTGACGATATAGTTCTGATTGGATGAAATAGATGTTTTAGTTTCGGACACGCTACAGGCGGCAGTGTTGATACTAAAGGTCATACTACTTGTACTTGTAGCTTTAAAAGTAAAGCCTGGCTGTAGAATAAAACCTTTACAGGCTTCATTTTTTGCTGTAGAGGGAGCCGTTTTGTACTCAATAACATCTTTTTGTGCTTGCAGACCAATGGTGCTACAAAGGAGCAGTATATATAATAATGGTTTCCTCATTGTGATTAGTTTTTACTTTTTGTCTTAAGTTGATCTACTTCTTTTCTAAGCTCTATGGTATAGAGAGTGAGCTCTTCGATCTTTTGAAGTAGTTTGATTTGAAATTCATTGATGCTGAGTCCTTCTTCTTGCATTTGCTTTTCGGAGGGGATTTCCGGTAGGTGTTTATTTTCTGTAATAAAGTCTTCTACTTCCGATAAGGGTTTTAAATCATAAGACTCATGGAAAACATGATCAGCACCAGTTAATACCTGTACTTTAACTTCCGTGGCTGAAATCACGCCTCTGACATCAAGTTTTGCTTGAGGACTCTCGGTGCCGATGCCAACGTCACCTGCAAAGCTACTGGGCACTATGGTAGAGTTTACTTTTATACCACCTGATAGGCTTAAACCTCCAAGATTGACATAACTATCGATTCCGGTTTTAGGATTATAGGTTATTCCGCTTAGGGTTAAGCTACTACTGGTAAGTTGTGGGGTTTGGGGGTAGTTTGATCGATAATGATAAGTGGCTGCCCCTCTCAGCCAAATAATTAAATGAGAGGCGCTAGTTGTTAGTGTAGCATCTTTCCATCCACCTATAAAGTGTTTCGAAGCAGGATGGTGTTGTGCTATATCAGCATTTACAAAACTTGATCCATGTCCCCATCTTGCTGTATGAAATTCAAATGTGGCAATCAGCGACCCATTCCAACTTTTATCTGTATGTACATCAGATCTCCCGAGTTTTAACAGAGTAGCTTCATTATTATTCCAGCCTGCATCGACAAATGCAACTGGATAATAGGTGTTCTCATCTCCGGCAACATAGAAACTTCCTGCATTAGGCGTTTGAGAATAGACATTTAGTATTAAAACTATACTAAATAATAATATTATACTATATCTTTTCATTTTTTCTTCTTTTATTGATTTTGATAATGGTAATCGTAAGATTGAAGAAGTTTCTTAATGGTGCTACTTTTTTCTTGGATATAAGTTGCTTTTAATCTTCCGAAAGTGTCGTACTCATAAAGAGTAGTGACTTCTCTGGGATCAGTCATTGTTAAAATACCAACTAAAGGCTTGTAAGTATAGGTGGTTACTAGAGCATTGGGTAAGGAGTTTTGTAGAGTTCCGTCTTTAAGTTTTGTCTCATTAGGTGATATCAATTTTGACAATGCATCAATACTTGCCACTGAAAACACAGATTTAATGATGGCCTCTATTTCTTCATAAGTATAACTCATATTCTTGATTTCAGCAATAGGATGTTGGCCATTATATGACCAAAGGTAAACGGTTCTTGTAATATCGTCTTTTACTAGATAAAGTGGATTACCATAACTGTCGTAACTTTGATGACTCACGCGGACTTCTAGAGATTGCTCTTTCGACGTGTTAGTTTTTGTCTCAGAAAGTCTAGGTATTGTTCCAAATAACTTATAATCATAGGTTATTTGTTGTAGTTTTCCATTGGTTTCCTTCTTTAATTCCAAGATCGTATTTACTAAATTGTTGTTTTTTAATTCAGTAGATATATTAGTAGGTATATCTGCTGGGTACAAATATTTCATTATTACATTCTTGTTGTTGCTATCCGAAATTTCTTGTTTTCTTATTTGTTTATTTGTTTGGTTATACTCATAACTTGTTTCAATTTCAACAATATTATTTCCTGTTATTTCTTGTTCTGTCTTTTTCGTCAGTCTTATCCATTGAGGATTAATCGCTGGATATAAATAAGCTGATAGGGGACTTGTTTTATTAGTTTCTTGACATACAAAATTCTCAAAATTACCAGAATTATTCTGACCTGTTCCTGAGGGAATTACAATCCCCCATAAGATAGCATCATCATCTGTTTCGTAGTCATAATTGACTTGTTTGATTATTGAATAACTGTTGTTTTCTTTCTTAGAGTGTTTTTCCTCTAATAATGCACCGTTTTGGATATAACTAAAAGTTAATGGAGCCGAACCTACAGGTGCATGATCGAAGGGTACGGTATAATTTGTGGGTAAGTTTGTATAGCCTGGAGCCCGATATGAATAGTCCAAATGCTTATCTGGTTTAATTTGGTACTTGTAAACACTACTACCATTATCTCCGTAGTTATTTCCTTGGAGAACAGTAACAATTCCATAGCCCACAGGTGTTTTGTGACTCCTTAACCCAGAAGATGATATAAATGGAGTTCTTGCTTTTCCAGAGAAGTTGATATTCCAATATCTTGGATAGTTTGTGGTTAGTATAGAATTATTAAAATCATATTCATACGATTTAGTTTCTAGTATTTGACCATTACTACTTGATGCCATTCTGTGTATTCTTAAACCTCCTGCATAAGATATCGGATTATTTTTGACATATGTCTCAGGTCCTGTCAGCCAAGTTAACTCTAGATAGAAGCTATCCAAATACTCCCTTAGATCTCCAGAAACCTCTAATTCATAGTTTCCAGGAACTAATATAAGATTGCGTATTGTTATTGATATTTCTTTTTTATTTAAATCATTGTCATAAAAAGAATAGAAGCTATGATCGTCATTTGATTCATGAATAATTTTTCCTGTATCAATATTTTTGACCCTCATTATAATATTTTTTGATGAAGGTAAGCCGGATCTATTCGTTGCAAAGATAATTCGCTTAGTAAAGCCTACTGTAACTGCCCCATTTGCTGTGCAGTCTGCCGAAGAAATAGAAAAAAATTCTTTAGCAAAAGGCCCATACATAGGTGCACGATATTCTGGAGTACCAATGATACTTACTTTTTTTTGTTCATACATATAGTTTTGGCGAAGAGGATCCCCATCGAATTTAGCAGTATTATAACGGTTGGATTCGTATTCAAAGGTCGTTTTTCCTCCTGTCGGGTACATTATCTCGGTCAGAACAAAGGCTTGGCTATAATTTGGATCTACTTCACGGTTTGCAGGCCTATCTGAAAGTCCACCTTCAATAGTTGTAGTTGAACGCAAGGGGTTATTAAATTTCTGATTGGGAATTAAATGTATGTTGGATTTTCCGTTATAGTATCCCCAATGGTCTCTGGCAGTTGATAACTTTGTTGGTAAATCTTTTTCATTGTATTTAAACTCATATTTCTCTTTTTTGTCCGTTCCAATCTCAATACCTTTCAATTTTAGCCTAAATTTATTCCAATCATCGGAAATTGCTTTATAAAAAGGATGCCCAGTCAAATCTCCTATAATGTATTTTATCCTTTCTATACTAACAACTTCGTTTCCTAAAGCATTTGACTGAAAATAGTCATACTTGAATTCAACATGTTTTACAGTTTCATTATTTGAAGAAGATTTCACGGTTAGAGCATCCAACTTAGGTTCATAAGATTGATCTTTTCTTTCATTACTATAGGAAAAAGAGACTAATCCATTAGGAAATGTAATATCTGATAATGTCACAATATCATAAAAAGTTCCATCGTTATATGGTTGTGAAGTACGTAAAGCATAGCCCTCTCCTTCTTTATAGCCATATTCTTGACTAATTCCTGATATTGAAAATGAATATGTTTTTTGA
This sequence comes from Dysgonomonas sp. GY617, assembly GCF_015233815.1. Taxonomy (NCBI): domain Bacteria; kingdom Pseudomonadati; phylum Bacteroidota; class Bacteroidia; order Bacteroidales; family Dysgonomonadaceae; genus Dysgonomonas; species Dysgonomonas sp. GY617. The sequence continues at coordinate 1,036 of NZ_JADCLR010000026.1, read as the reverse complement.
ACATCATATTTAAACTCGATCTTGTTTCCGTTAATTGTTTTTATCTCTGATAAATACCAAGTCGAGATCTGTTTATTACTAATAGGTGCAAAATGGTTTTGTGTATGATGATATTCTCTCTGGTTAAAAGTATAAGTAGCTCCATCAGGGGTGATAATCTCCCAATTAAATCCATCTTTTTCTGTTCCTTTTTTTGATTTTATCACCAAATTATCAGAGGATTGTTTGTAGATTGATCCGTTATGTGTAAAAGAAAACGAACCAGAATATCCATTAAAGTTATAATTAAATATATCTGGAGCCAGATCATGGTTATCTTTTCCGAACAACCATTGTGTCAATGAACTTGTAGGTCCTGTAAAGTTCCATGAGCAACCATGTATTACAGGGTATGTTACTTGGTTTGAGTGCATTCTGTAGTCCCAGAGGTCACTGTTTAAATAAGGGTATCGATCAGGATCTCCAAAATCATCTCCTCCAACAATAGTTCGGCTTATAAGACCTCCTGTATTAAGAACCCAACCAAGACCTGTTCTGCTTGCATCTTCATTTACTTGTATGCCTGAAGCATTATAAGAAAGAGAGATAGGAAAATTGAAGTCCTGTAGTTGAATCTGATAAATAGGTATATTTATATTGGGGATACCTGTAAAATAAGAAATAGGAAAGTCTCCATATTTCAGGAATGTTTGTGCATTGGGGGAAGGAGGGATAATTTTAGCAATTTCAACTTCAGTTATTTGTGCTCTTACATAACTCGTTATTAAAAAAAAGAGTGCAACTATAGTTATTATTTTCTTCATATTATTTTTCACTTTTTAATAATTTTATCAGAAGTTGATTTGTTATTAGCCTCAATTCTTAGAATATACGTCCCTTTAACAAGGCTACTACAATCCATATACTCCGTATGTATACCTTTATCTAGTTTGCCAATAGACTGATTCTTTACCAACTTACCATCCATTGAATACAAGCTAATATTGACCGTTGTTGTATTTTCCAGATAATATTCTAGAGTCAATTGAGATTCTAC
>NZ_JADCLR010000025.1:0-7020 GCF_015233815.1 Dysgonomonas sp. GY617 | reverse complement strand
AATAACAATCTAAAGTTTAACGATTTAGATTTGGTTGTGTGCGTTGAAATGTTAGAGAGAGAGAGAGAGAGAGAGAGAGAGAGAGAGAGAGAGAGAGACTAACTAGCGAACATGCTGGTAATAAATATATTTTAGGCGGATTACTCCGTCTTTTTTTTGTTATTGCGTTTTTTATACATATTCTTTTCCCCTTTTACATATTTCCCCAATATATATTCGATAGTTGTTCCGGTAAAGGTTTTCGTGTAGCTGATTTGTTTGTTTTTTGTCGTTCAAAATCAGTACGATATTTCCTTTTACTTATGGCACAACTATGTTCGGCAGCAGCGTGTAGAGATTACATGCTGCTGCTTTCTTTGAATAAATTAACTAACTATATAATAACTAACAAGTAAATTAATGAAAAAGATTATTTTCTTATTAACAGGCGTTTTATTAATTGGGCTATCTCATGCCCAGGTCGGCATAAATACCAAAACTCCTTTGGGTACTTTTCACATTGATCCACAAAATGACACTAATACTACTGGAACCGTTGGAACTAGTGATGATATTATCATAACTCCTGATGGTAAAATGGGAGTAGGTACGCTAAATCCTATGGCTAACTTTGATGTCAATGGAAAGATAAGAATAGCAGACGGCAGCGAGCAAGATGGCTATACATTTGTAGCTGATGCTAATGGAGTCGGTTCGTGGAAGTCTTTGCTGTCACCCCTATCTCTGGCAATGGATGGCTTAGATGCCACTTCAAACAATATTTATTTAGTACCGGCTAATAATTCTCAATTGGGGACTGAAATATGGTTTTATACAAAATCATATATTGATGTAAATCCAGGAAAGCAATTAATTGCCGCAGCGTTTTATACAGCTTTGGATGGTGATGGAGTTGGATTACCTCCATCTTATTTTTATTTTGCGACTTACTCATTATCAACATCACCTTCTGCATTTATAGCTCCTGAATATATTCTAAATTCGGGAGGAGGGCGTTTTGTCACCCTATCCAATAATGGTCCTAACGGATCGGCTGGTAATAGTGGATATTGGGCAGTGAATAATCCAACAGCTATTTCCATTAGATTATTTATATGGGTAAAAGTCTATTTCTCTACTAATGTAAACGCACCAAACACTTATTTTCGGGAGTTAGCCTCTAATAGGTGGTGGGAAAATATAATAAACATAAGTCCAATTGAAGAGGATTTTTAAATTGAATATAACAATGATTAAAAAGAAAATATGTTTGGTTGTGTATTGTAGTTTTTTCTTTTTTGAAACAAATGCTCAAATAGGAATTAATACAGATTATCCTAAAGCTCTTTTTCATATTGATGCTAAAAGTGATAATGGATCAGCTACAACTCCTATAACCATATCGGATGATGTTGTATTTGATAGTGAGGGAAATATGGGAATTGGCACTATTACACCTATCGCCAAAGTAGATATCAAAGGGACATTAAGAGTAGATGATGGCACTCAGAGAAAAAATTTCGGATTGAAATCGGATGCAGATGGAGTTGCCAATTGGGGACCTGTGTCGATAGCTACACGGGTAGACATGGCTAACTTAGGGACAGGTATAAATTCTCTTAATATATTAAGTATCCCGTCCAGTCAACAAACCTATTATCCTACTGGAGGTTACATTACTTTATTTCCTGGGAAATCAATTATCAGGGCATCCTTTGGAAACAAATTAAGTGAATCATTACCCGGCACCTCGGTATTACAGATCAGATACACTTTGTCTACTTCACCTACAATTCTTGTAGCACCCGATTTTCTAAATCCCGCAGGTATGGGATATGTAACATTAACTGGCTTGTTTCCTCAGACAATGCTGGCTGGATCGGGTTATTGGCTGGTAGAAAACAAGACAACCTCCAACCAGAAATTATATCTGTTCTATAGTGTTGTATATATTGGTATTGCCAGTAATACAATTAACCTGATGGATATAGGATCGGCAAGTGTGCCAGAAACAATGGTTACTATAAGCCTTATTACCGGATAATTGAATATGAAAATAAATAAAAAACGAATGAAAGTATATTTAGTTTGTATCAGCATCTTATTCTGTTCATTAAGAGTTTTTTCTCAAGTTGGAGTTAATACCACAAATCCCAGAGGAATTTTACATATAGATGGTAAAGGGAATACTCCAGATTCGGGAGTAATTAATCCTAATCTAACAACAGATGATGTATTATTTACCGATGCAGGAGTTATTGGTATAGGTACCCTAAGCCCTATAGCCGGTGTACGTGCTGATATTCGGGGCAAAGTGAGGATTGACGATGGCACAGTATCTCCGGTAAACTATGCTTTGTTATCTGATGCCGATGGTATAGGGCATTGGATGCCAGTTCTTAATAAGGTAAAAATAGCTACAACCTTGGGAGTGGGTATTAACCGTCTGGACGTAAATACATCCAATCAAAATGTTTATAAACCTACTGGGGGATATATTGATGTTCCACAAGGGCTTGTTTTGATTCAGGCATCCCTCTATAATCACATCGGAGACTTTGCAGCTACCCAGGGACAAATAATCTTGAGGTATGCATGGCACGAGCAGTCTAATGAGTTTAGTGCATTAGCAATACCTCCTTTAACTAAGTTTCATTACGAAAATACTGGAGGATGGGGAGTGGTAACTACACTTGGAGCATATCCTAATTATATAATGACGGGCTCAGGCTATTGGGCGATCAATAATACCTCGGGAGGAACTCTCAGATTATATCTTTTTGCTGCGCTTAATTCTTATAATATTATTGATACAGATGGGGTATGGTTATATGCTGTGGGGGCTCAGGGATGGTCTGAAAATATGATTTCAATATCTCCAATTGAAAATATTTGAATTGCAGAATTAAGCTGTAATCTAAATATAAAGAAGAAAGGAAGCATCTTTAAATAGATGCTTCTGTTATTTATCAAACATATTCATTTTTCCTTTGCTGAGTATTGCAATCCAGAAAATGTTCGTTTTATGGATTTATTGGTTGGTATATTGCTATTGAAGCATTTTTTTTCTGAACCTTATTTGGATATTATATATATATTATCATAAATTATGGAGTATAAAATGCATAACATTATAAGAGTAGGGACTAATTATTTAATATAAATTTTTATCTTTGTCGCTATAAACGAACTCACTACTCAAAAAATGACTATAAAATTAACAAACATATCCACCAATAATAATCTAAAGTTTAACGATTTAGATTTGGTCGTGTGCGTTGAAATGTTAGAGAGAGAGAGAGAGAGAGAGAGAGAGAGAGAGAGAGAGAGAGAGAGAGAGAGAGAGAGAGACTAACTAGCGAACATGCTGGTAATAAAAATATTTTAGGCGGATTACTCCGTCTTTTTTTGTTATTGCGTTTTTTATACATATTCTTTTCCCCTTTTACATATTTCCCCAATATATATATCGATAGTTGTTCCGGTAAAGGTTTTCGTGTAGCTGATTTGTTTTTTTGTTGTCGTTCAAAATCAGTACGATATTTCCTTTTACTTATGGCACAACTATGTCCGGCAGCAGTGTGTAGAGATTACATGCTGCTGCTTTTTTATAACTTGCTACATAACAGTTTGTTTGGACTGTCTTGTTATTGCTTTTATTATTCTGGCTATCCTAATAAATCGAAGCTGTTGTCGAAGGTATGTCCGACAGTATCCCATTTACCAATAAAAATTTACTAACTAATATAAAATAACAAATGAGAAAAACTTTTTTATTGATTTTGTACTCTCTGAGCATAAGTCTCTGGTCTCAGATTGGTATAAATACCGAAGATCCCCGGTTTGATTTAGATGTACGGGGAGATGTATTTGCTTCAGGCAAAAGTAAAATTGGAGGTGCTACGGTAATGAATCCTTCTATACAATTAGAGCTTTCAGATACCGATAAAGGCTTGTTATTGAATCGAGTTCCTTTAACAGATCTTACACAAAAATCGCCTGTGGCTGGAGCTGTCACCGGTACACTTGTATATAACAATGGAGGAGGTGCATCTAATCAATTCGATGAAGGTGTTTATTTTTGGAAAGATGATCGATGGAAGGAGCTTTGGGGATTTCTACCTACACAAGGAATTTCTCTTTATTATGCAAGTTTGGATGTGGTAGCAGGACCTGCTAGTGGGGGTAATCAATCCGATATGGTATCTATGTCTTTCACTTCAACAAGAGGAGGTGCAGCCGAGAGTCTAGTTTTACCTGAGAGCGGCTCTTATGCTTTTAATGTAAAGTTATATACAACTTATTGTAATGCTGCAGGAAATAGTATTGTTCCTAGCAATGCAGGAAAGGTGATTGTTTATGTGGGTATTTGGATCAATAATGTATTAAATGATGTTAGTGAGATATTTTATCAGGTATCTCCTCTGGCAAATGGCTCTACAGGTTTGAATGGTTCAAATCTAACCAATGTAATTTTAGGATGCTCGGGTAATGCCGGGGATCAGGTAGATATCCGGCTGGGATATTACCCGGGTAGTGTTACTTCAGGAGTATATATAAAAAGTAGATTCTCATCTTCGGTGAATCCTGCTTCAGATGCAACAACTATGCTCTTCTGGAAATTATAAAAATAGAAAATGTGATCGTAGAATTTTAAGCAAATTGTTTTTTTAATAAAAATGAGATAAAATGAAATTAGATACAAATAAATTATTATTAAGTATTGTTGGCTTTCTTTTTTTTATAGAAGGTTATAGTCAGGTTGGTATTAATACAGTAAATCCACTGTTCGATTTAGACGTCCGGGGAGATATGTTTATTTCAGGAAAGAGTAAGATGGGAGGAAGTGCTACGGTAATGAATCCTTCTATACAATTAGAGCTTTCAGATGCCGATAAAGGGTTGTTATTGAACAGGGTTTCCTTAACGAGTCTATTACAAAAATCACCTGTGGTCGGAGCTGTCGATGGTACACTTGTCTATAATACGGTTCAGGATGCAACGAATCAACTATATGCGGGAGTTTATGTCTGGAGAAACAATGCTTGGCGGAAGCTGGTGGATGAGATTCCTCCTAAACATATTTCTCTTTATTATGCAAGTTCGAATGTGATAGCAGGACTTGCTTCTGGAGGTGATCAATCCAATATGGTATCTATGTCTTTCACTTCAACAAGAGGAGGTGCAGCCGAGAGTCTAGTTTTACCTGAGAGCGGCTCTTATGCTTTTAATGTAAAGTTATATACAACTTATTGTAATGCTGCAGGAAATAGTATTGTTCCTAGCAATGCAGGAAAGGTGATTGTTTATGTGGGTATTTGGATCAATAATGTATTAAATGATGTTAGTGAGATATTTTATCAGGTATCTCCTCTGGCAAATAGCTCTACAGTTTTGAATGGTTCAAATCTAACCAATGTAATTTTAGGATGCTCGGGTAATGCCGGGGATCAGGTAGATATCCGGCTGGGATATTACCCGGGTAGTGTTAGTTCAGGAGAATATATAAGAAGTCAATACTCACCTTCTGTGAATCCAAATTCAGCAGCAACAAGTATGCTATATTGGAAATTGTAGATTGTTTTCACCCCTTTGAATTTCAATCGAAGGGGTTTCCTTCGCAAATACACATCCATATGCTTTATATAGAATAAAGTATTTTGCCCAATAAGTGAGAAAGATAATAATTACTAAAAATGGGTGAAAATTTCTCTTGTTGTTGTCCTTTTTCATATATGTTCTATATGAGATGCGTTTGTAACTGTTTTTGCGTATTTAGTATTACAGAGAGTCTCTTGATGCAGTATACTTATTTTGTTTTAGACCTAAATAGTATATTTAATCTGGTGTTTAATGTCTTTTTTTGCAATATTTATTTTGATTAATTAGAATGTTCTTTCTAAAGTTGAATGAATGTGTATTGTAATTTATGTAAATATTAACATGTATGTATTTAGCTTATAACTAACAAGGACAAAATGGAAAAATTATTATTCGTTCTGGTTATTATTATTTGCTTATTAGCAGCTTGTAATTCAAAAAGAATGAAGAAACCATTCAAGGTTTTGCGAAAAGATGTAATAAATGATATTTTAGGAGCGATTACTGTATATAAAGGTATTTTGCCTTGTGCCGATTGTCGTGGAATAGAGACTACATTGAAAATTTATGAGTTTGCTGGAATCTTTGAGTTGACCAGTGTTTATTTAGGAAAAGAACTTGAAAATAAGTTTGTCCAAAAAGGAAATTTTAGTGTTGAAGAAGGATTAGGCACTGATTCGGATGGGATGGTCTATATCCTTAACTGCGATAGACCTGAAATTGATCAAATTTTTTATGGATATACCAGTGCTGAATCATATAAACAGCTCTTATTATTAGATAATAATCGTCAGATAATCGATTCGGAATATTCGTTGACTATATTGGAGGTAATAATAGAAGTTTCTATACTCCCTGATAATAGAAAAGTATCTTGTAAATACTCTAAGCTATAGGATATCCAACGAAAAGTACGATTATCGATTACGTCTTTTATGTTTAATATCAAATTTTCGCTTTTTATTTTTACATCATTGAATTTTTATAACATACACACTACCTATGCTCAAGAAAATATCAGTTTCAGCTATTTGTTTATTATTTACCATATCAACAGTTATAGCCCAAGATCAGAAAGACGTTTTAAAGGAATTAGTTGACAATATAATAAGTATTGAGGATGCCCGAGATCAACTTGGGGAAGAAGCCTATTGGTTCAATTTCCTAGATAGTGTGTCTCAGATTCAAGGTGCAAAATTCATTTCCTCAAATGCGCAATATGTTAAATGGAATGGTAACGACAATAGCAGTAGAGCATTGGCACCGCCTCCTGCTTTGACCCATATAAATAAAGACAGTCTTAAAACAAAGCTCAATAATCTGTTAAAAACCAGCTGTTTCAATCAATGGTTAAAGCCTCCATATTCGGAAGTAGTTTTACCCAACTTTTTATCTGATATCGACCGTATTATAAATATACCTTTATGGAGGGAAGCCAGT
>NZ_JADCLR010000024.1:0-120500 GCF_015233815.1 Dysgonomonas sp. GY617 | reverse complement strand
TTGTTTACATTTTAAGGATTTAAAATTACTCAATCCCTGTCAAAATAAACCTATGCAAAACGTTGTATATCAGTGAGAAGAAAGCTAAGCTGTTGGGCTTTTTTTATGGATTCCCAAGTCCCACGATTTAACCTTGTGGAATATGCATTAAACTGCCATTTTTTACCGGAAGTATTAAAGCAAAAATTCCCGATTTTCATTGAAAATCAGGAATTTACTTCTGTTTGCTTGTCTAATTTGTGATCCCGAAGGGAATCGAACCCCCATCATAGGAACCGGAATCCTACGTTTTATCCATTAAACTACGGGACCATTATCCAATTCGTTTGCAAAAGTATAAAATTATTTAGAATTCATTTTATTATTTACATGATTCTATCTTTTTACGAGCATTTAATTATTTGTAGAGCTACTTTATCCCATTTCTGTATTTATAATAACCTTAATTCCCCCTGACTCCTTACTTTATATTTATTCTATTATTTATATCTTTGTCAAAGTCATCAAATATCACACAACTATGGATGTTAAGATTGAAGAGTCATGGAAAGCCCACTTGAAAGACGAATTTGAAAAAGAGTATTTCATAAAAGTAACTAACTTTATCAGAAGTGAATATCAAACAAAACAGATATTTCCTCCCGCCAAGTTAATCTTTAATGCATTTGATCATACACCTTTCGATAAAGTAAAGGTCGTAATTTTGGGACAAGACCCCTATCACAACGATGGACAGGCACATGGACTGTCATTTTCGGTAAATGATGGCATACAGTTTCCACCTTCACTGATAAATATTTTCAAAGAAATAAACGCAGATTTAGGAATACCCATTCCCAAATCGGGTAATTTGACACGCTGGGCAGATCAAGGAGTGCTACTTTTAAACGCGACTTTGACCGTACAAGCACATCAGGCAGGATCTCATCAAAATAAAGGATGGGAAAACTTCACAGATGCAGCAATAAAAAAACTTGCTGACGAAAGAGAAAACCTCGTTTTCCTTTTATGGGGATCATATGCTCAAAAGAAAGCAGCTTTTATTGATGGTAATAAACATCTTATATTGAAATCGGTGCACCCCTCTCCCCTTTCTGCACACAGAGGTTTCTTTGGGAACAAGCATTTTAGTCAGATTAATGAATATCTGGTATCAAAAGGACAAACACCTATCGAATGGTAAGATTATGATCTCACCTACATTTAAATAACAAAAAACTAAAAGGATATATTATGTTCGGATTCTTCAAAAGAAAAAATAAAAATAACGAAAGCTCAAAAGAACAGACAAGCTCATCTCAACTTTCGACTTCTACAGGCTTCGAAGATCAATATAGCAGTCTTCTAAAAAAACATAAAGAGAATCTTTCAGCACTATCAACAGTCGCTCAAAAATATACAAGTAAAGACGATTATAATGATAAGAAAGAATGGCTCGATGCTTTAGCTATTTGTGATGTTGCTCTACAAGAAAATAAAGTAGACAATACTATTAAAGAACTCTATCGACAAATATATACTCGTAACTGGAACAAGTATGTATCTATGGAGTATAACGATACAGATTATAAACTGTGGTTCAACCTAAATAAAGAAATCAATGATCGCTTTATAAAAATAGGACATACCAGAGGATATTGTGAACAATCTGATTTATATGGTTCTGCTAGACGAGGATACCGTGACTTAACCAAGAAAATAGAATATCTGAGAGAAGGAGTAAAAGCTGAAGACCCTGCCTCTTTGGGCGATTACGGATATGGATTATATCTTGGTTTGCCAGAATATGGTGATGAAAATAAAGAAGAAGGCAGAAGACTTGTAGAACGTTCAATCGAATTGGGGTATGAGTCGGCACAAATACTTCTATTATACATTGATTTCTATGACAAAGATTTGGATGACAGTGTACTTTTACAACGCATAAACGAATATATAGAAAAAGCAGAACCAATCCATCGCAAACCTTATCATTTGTTAGCAGATTATTATCTACGAAAAGAAAATAACCTCGACAAAGCTGTTGAAGCTATGAAAAAAGGAATCGCCATTGGAGGACATTATTGTGAATATCTCCTTGGAATGAATTATCTAAATGGACGATTGGAGAATGCAGATAAAAATGAAGGGATACAGTTGTTAGAGAATGCATATAATTACCATGTAGTATATGCCGCTAATTTCTTGGGGCAATATTACAATTTCGGTAATGACGAAAATACCTCTATTGAAAAATCGATAACATGGCACGAAAAAGCCGCTCTATACTGTTATGGAGAATCTTCTTTTGAATTGGCTTGTATTTACTTATACAATGAAAAACTAAAAGACATTCCAAAAGGTTTAGCTTATTTGGAACAAGCTATTGAAGATGCAAGCCCAAGAGCATTGAGCGAGAAAGCATATTTAATACTGGAAAGTGATCTCTTACCCAAAGATATTGAAGAGGCTAAGCAACTTCTTGAAAAGGCAATGGCATTGGGTAATGAGTACGCACCTTATCGTTTAGGATTAGGCTATCAGAATGCCGAATTTGTAGCAGAACCCGATTACAAAAAAGCTCTGGAATTATTCGAGCTCGGAGCAGAAAGAGGACATCTATATAGTATTGAACTATCGGGAAATTATTATCGAGTAGGAGTTGGTGGCGAAGATGAAGTAGCTGCTGAAAAAGCCGTTAAATATCTGACTCAAGCTATTGAATTAGGATCAAACTATGCACGAGTAGAATTGGCTTTCTGTTACGAAGCAGGGTTTGGAGTAGACCAAGACTATCAAAAAGCATTCAATCTATATCAACAAGCTGCAGACAATAACTACCCCTACGCCAATACTAAATTGGCTGTTTATTACGAGGATGGCATATTGGGAGAAGAAAATACAGCAGAAGCATTTAAGCATTATAAAATTGCAGCAGAAGCTGGTCTACCTGATTCTCTATATCATTTAGGGCGTTATTACAAATATGCTGTTGGAATACCCGAAAATCCAGAAGAGGCTCTTAAGCTATTCAATCAGGCAGCAGAAGCAGGTAGTGCACCCGGACTTACAGAACTGGCATTAAGCTACGAACAAGAATATGGGGGCTTAGAATTTGACGCTGCTAAAATTATAGAATATATGACGAAAGCCGCTGAGATGGGATATACCTATGCTCAGTACAAACTTGCCTCGTATTACTATTATGGATTAGTTGAAACCGATCTTGATAAAGCAATAGAATGGTACACCAAAGCATACGAACAAGGATATCCTTATGCAGCACTTATGCTGGGCGAATATTACCTATATAATATGGGAGGTGGCGAAACCCAATATGAAAAAGCATTTGAGTATTTTAAATTTGCTGAGGAGCAAAACGTTATTTCGGAAGGACTAGGTGTTTGTTACGAATACGGGCTAGGTGTTGAAGAAAACGAAACCGAAGCTTTCAAATATTATAGTTTATCTGCCAACGAGAACTATACTGCTGCAAAATATCGTTTAGGGCTTTGCTATAAATATGGACGAGGTACAACCGAAAACCTTACAGATGCCTATCGCTGGTTGTCTGATGCAGGACAAAACGGTAACTACAACGCTCAATACGAGACAGCAATGATGCTTTTGAACGGAGAAGGTGTTAGCATGGATCAGGATCAAGCAATACAGATGCTGACCAAAATAGCGGAAGATGACCACGATTCAGCACAGTTTGAACTAGGTAATTGTTATCTGACAGGAAAAGGTGTTGCCGAAGATGAAGTACAAGCTATGTATTGGTATCAAAAAGCAGCCGATAATGGAAACGAGCAGGCTCAGAAACTAACCGGAAAAAGAGAACGTCGCAAAAGATAAATTAAAGCGTCATGCTTTTCAGTTTATCTTATAAGCCGAAAAAATAGATTGTTATAATTTTAAGACAATAGCCATAAATACTGCACGTTTCTTAATTAACAATTCAAATACAATCAAAATTGGGTATCATTGAAAAACGGTATCCAATTATTGTTTAAATTTGTGATGTATGATTGTAATCTTATACAACATTAATCTTTTGAATCTTCATTATAGATTACAACAAAAAATAAAAAATGGAAGAAAATAACGAAAATAAATACCTCTTTCAAGTAAATTTGAAAGGGATGATAGAGCTTTTATCAGAACATATATATAGTGCGCCCAACGTATTTGTAAGAGAACTTCTTCAAAATGGTATAGACGCAAATACTGCTCGAAAATCAATTGAAGAAAACCATAAAGGAATAATCAACGTTTATCTGAATAAAGTAAATGATACTCCTCAACTTATATTCGAGGATAACGGAATTGGCTTGACAGAAGAAGAAGTACATCAATTTCTATCTGTTATCGGACAAAGCTCAAAACGTGGAGATTTCAACGAAAAAGACTTCATTGGGAAATTTGGTATCGGTATGCTATCATGCCTTGTAGTTAGTCACGAAATTGTAGTAGAAACTCGTTCTCTACTTAAAGACAAATCGGTGTGCTGGCGAGGCAAAGCTGATGGAACCTATACAGTAGAAACTATTGATAATATAGAAAAAGCAGGAACCAGAGTAATACTATCACCCAAGAAAGAGTGGCTTCCTTTATTCGAAAAAGAAGAATTAAAAAAGAACATTCTACAATTTGGTAATGCCTTACCTATTACTATTAATTTTATTACTGATGAAGGTACAGAAGTATTAGTAGATAAAGATCCTGTATGGCTAAACAAAGATAGCTCTAAAGAAGATTTGCTGGAATATGGGAGAAAAACATTCAATATCAATTTTTTGGATGCATTCTATTTACATTCCGAAAAAGGAGGTATAGATGGAGTAGCTTACATTATGCCTTATAAAGTTCAATTTTCGGGTTCTAAGCAACACAAGATATACCTCAAGCGAATGTATCTGTGTGAACAAGCTAGTAATTTATTGCCCGAATGGACATCTTTTGTAAAATGTATTATTAATACAAACGATTTACGCCCAACTGCATCTCGCGAATCTCTAATGGATGATGATGTAATGAAGGAAGCAAAAAAAGAGCTTAGCAACTGCTTCAAAGATTATCTGAAAGTATTAATGCTTAATGACGTAAAGAAACTAAGTGAGATAATAAGCATACATCATATCTTTATCAAAGCTCTGGCGGTCGAAGATCGTGAATTATTGAAAATGTTTATAGACTATATTCCATTCGAAACGAACAAAGGTCATATGACATTTTTGTCTATTAAAACATACAATGACATAGTTTACTATACCCCATCGTTGGACGATTTTCGCCAAATACGTCGTATCGCAGGTTCACAAGGAAAAACTGTGATCAACGCTGCATATTCGTTTGAAGTAGATTTGATTCAAAAAATAAAAATCTCTTTTCCCGATATTCGTTTAGAAAAAATTACACCGCAGGATATATTAGACACCCTTTCAGATGTAGTAATATCTGATGACGAGAGATATCAACAATTCGAGAAACGAGCAAATGATTTGCTTAAAAATCAATACTGCAAAGCTCAACTAAAACAATTCGATCCAATAGATACTCCTGCTATATATGTAGCAAATGATGAAGCAATGAGCAATAAGAATATCCAGAATTTATCGAATTCGGGTAATCCTTTTGCTGCTACATTACACAACTTCATCAAGAAGGAGGATAATATGCCAACCTTGTGCTTCAACAAAGACAATGAGATTGTACAAAATCTAATTGCCATTGAAGACGAAACATTATTCAACTCAGTAGTACATATTATGTATGTACAAGCTCTTATGTTGGGAGGTTATCCGGTTAATAAAAAGGAAATGACCGTCTTTAATGATGCCCTTTACCAGCTATTAATAATGGGTATGAGCAACTTTATCGGCAAATTCGATTTGTAAAGTCTCAGTCCTTTTATTACTGATGCTCTGAAAAATAATATAACAATAAATCTGTTCGCGAAAGAACTTTTATTAAGAAACACCATAATCTCCACCCTAATATGCAGAGTGGAGATTACAAGGTCGCAGACCTTTTTATTACTTTAGTTAGGCATAATAACTAGAGACAGTTATATTCATAAAATATCGCATTAAATATTTGACGCTACTTATATATAACAACAATCTAATAACCAATCGTTATACACAAAACAAAACCTTATGAGTAATACCAACCGTCTATTTAGTACACTTTGTTTATTACTTCTGGGATTTTCCTTTATCGGGAATGCTCAGAATAAAACCAACCCTATCCAAATTATACCTCAACCAAATAAAGTTGAAGTAGGCAAAGGTTCATTCCAATGGAATAAAAAGACAACTATTGTAGTCACCAATGACAATGAAGAAATTAAAGAACTTGCCGACTATTTAGCACAAGTATTAAGCAATGTAACCCATGCGAAAGTAGAGGTAAAAAAGGGGAATATTAATTCTTCTAATTCATTGATTCTTAATTTAGGAAAAGGCGAGAATAAAGAATCGTATCAATTAGATGTAAACAAGAACAAAATTATCATAGAAGCTCCTCAACCCGCAGGAATATTCTATGGAATACAAAGTTTATTACAGATGATTCCAATAGAAGGAGGTCAATTTGCATTACAATCGGTTAAGATTGCCGATAGCCCTCGTTTTGCATATAGAGGAATGCATCTTGATGTTTCAAGACATTTCTTCACAAAAGATGAAGTAAAGAAATACATTGACTTACTAGCCATGTACAAGTTCAATTACTTCCATTGGCATTTGACCGATGGCACAGGTTGGCGTATTGAGATAAAAAAATATCCATTATTGACTCAAAAAACAGCATTTCGAGCCCAAGCAACTTGGACAGAATTCGGGAAGGAAGGCAAAAAATTTGTAGATGAAGGCACACCCAATGCCTATGGCGGATATTACACACAAGATGACGTAAGAGAAGTAGTAGCATATGCTGCATCTAAATTCATAACCACTATTCCGGAAATAGAAATGCCTGGGCACTCCGAAGAAGTATTTGTTGCCTACCCTCAACTATCATGCTCTGGAGTACCTTATGTGGATAGTGATTTCTGTATAGGGAATGAAGAAACCTTTTCGTTTTTAGAAGATGTTTTAGATGAAGTAATATCATTATTCCCATCAAAAGAAATACATATAGGAGGAGATGAAGCAAGTAAAAAAGCTTGGAAAACCTGTCCTAAATGTCAAAAAAGAATGGTTGATAATAACTTGAAAGATGTAGATGAATTACAAAGTTATTTTATCAAACGCATATCAAATCACCTGACTTTGAGAGAACGTAATCTGGTTGGTTGGGATGAAATAATTGATGGAGGATTAGCAGCTGACGCAACAGTGATGGTATGGCGAGGTAAATCGAAAGGTAATGTTGCAGCACAACATGGCAACCGTGTGATTATGACTCCTGGTAGCCATTGTTATTTTGACAATTACCAAGGCAACCCTATGACTGAGCCCGAAGCAATAGGCGGATACTTACCTTTACGAAAGGTGTACTCTTTTGAGGTTGTCTCCCCTACCGATTCGCTCGCACATCTTTATTGGGGTGGACAAGCAAATCTCTGGGCTGAACATATTCCTACTTTCCAACATATAGAATACATGGCATTTCCTAGAGCAATAGCTTTAGCTGAAGCACTGTGGTCGAAGCCTGAAAATAGAAATTGGGACGATTTCAAATCTCGATTAAAAAATCAATTTCCAAGACTTGATAAGCTGAATGTGAATTACTACAAACCAGGATTCGAATTAGAAATGGAGGAAAAAGTAGACACTATACAGAAAACAGTCGAAATAAGATTCGAAAATGAGCAAAACAGCCCTCTTATCCGATACACTCTTGATGGAACAACTCCAACAAACGAATCTGCTATTTATACTGAGCCTTTTACTGTTGACAGAATGGTAAATATAAATGCTGCTATTATGGTAAATGGACAGCCTCAAGAACCAACATTCAAAAGAAAATCGGGTTATCATTTAGGTATAGGCAAAAAGGTAATCTACAACACAAAATGGCAATCGTATCCTGCAGGAGGAGAAACTGCCCTTGTAGATGGTTATAGTGGAAGCTTTACCTATAGCGACGATCATTGGCAAGGTTTCACCTCAGATATGGATGTAACGGTGGATATAGGTAGTGTTATGCCGTTAAACTCACTCAGCACTAATTTTATGCAACTCATTGGCCCCGGAGTTTTCTTACCTCAATACGTGGAAGTATCTCTTTCTTCTGATGGTGTAAACTTTGAGAAAGCTTTCAGAGTAGACAATGATCTACCTAAAGATTACAGCCGACTATTTATAAGAGATTTCTCAGGAAGTTTAGGTAATAAAGAAGCTCGCTATATCAGAGTTTTTGCCAAACATACCGAAGGGTTCTTGTTTCTTGATGAGCTGATTATTAACTAAGGTCTCAGACCTTTCGTTATAGCATTAAATATTTTGCACTATGTAAACAATATATAAATAACCTAATATCTAATACTATGAATCTGAAAAGTAAAGTTTTTCTGATTTTTCTGAGCTTTATTCCTTTTTGCATTATGGCTCAATTACCCATTGTAAAAGACGGTAAGACTCAGGCTCGTATTGTGGTCAATCAGGCAGATAGTACTGACTTACAAGCTGCCAACCTGATGCAAGATTTTGTAAAACGAATATCAGGTACGGAAATGTCTATTGTCTCGAATAACTCTAAACTTAAAAAAGGAGACATTCTTATAGGGAACTTTCAACTACCTCTTAAAGGCTTTGAACAATCTGCGATAAAAGAAGACGGCTTCTTTCTATCAACCGAAGACGGATATATACGTATAATAGCCGGAGAAGGAAAAGGTACGATTTATGGAGTAGTAACCCTATTGGAGGATTATTTAGGAGTTCGTTATTATGCTGAGAACCTACCTATGTTTGCTACCTCTAAAAATATAGTGATCCCCGAGATTATAAATAAAGTAGACAATCCCTCTTTTCGTTATCGCCAAACACAAGCATACAGCATTAAAGACCCCATATATAAATTATGGCACAGATTGGAAGAACCCAAAGAGGTTTTCGCCGGAAACCTTTGGGTACATACTTTCAATAGCATCTTACCTGCTGCTAAATATAGCAAATCCAATCCCGAATACTATGCTTTTATAAATGGTGAACGTCGCCCCGGAACTGCAAGTCAGTGGTGTCTGACCAATCCCGAAGTATTCGAAATAGTTTCCGTTCAAATAGATTCTATATTCAAGGCTAATCCTGATAAAAAGATTATCTCGGTCAGTCAAAATGATAGCCAAAATCACTGCCAATGCGATAACTGTAAAGCCATAGACGAAAGAGAAAGCAGCCCATCGGGCACTTTAATTTACTTCATCAATAAGCTAGCAGAACGTTTTCCTGATAAAGAGTTTTCAACATTAGCTTATCTTTATTCGGTAGCACCACCTAAGTATATAAAGCCATTGCCCAATGTAAATATTATGCTTTGTGATATAGATTGCTATCGGGAGGTTACCCTTACAGAAAACCCATCGGGACAAACTTTTGTGAGAGATATGCAGGGATGGTCTAAAATTTCCAATAATATCTTCGTTTGGGATTATGGTATCAATTTCGACAATTATGTTTCTCCATTTCCCAACTTTCATATATTGAAACCAAATATGAACCTCTTCAAAAAGAACAATGCAACTATGCACTTTTCTCAAATTGGAGGAGTTAAAGGCACTGATTTTTCGGAGCTCCGTTCCTATTTAGTAGCTAAACTTTTATGGAATACAGAAGCAGACACAGAAACAATAATTAAATCTTTTCTAAATGATTATTATGGAGAAGCCGCTGCACCTTATCTATATCAATACATCAAGTTACGCGAAGGAGCATTAATCGGAAGTAATAAACCTCTTTGGATTTACGATACTCCTATTACTCATAAGAATGGTATGTTAAATACACCGATGATGAAAAGGTATCAGATTCTTTTTGATGAAGCAGAAAAAGCAGTAGCAGATAGCCCTGAATTTCTTAATAGAGTTAGAGAAGCTCGTCTACCAATTCAATATGCCGAATTAGAAATAGCACGTACAGAGCCTATCGAAAATATAGAAGAACTTAAAAGCAAGCTAAATGCATTTAGAAAGACAGCGAAAGAGCTCAACGTAATATACCTCAACGAACGTAATAATACAATTGAGGATTATTGCGATCTTTATGAACAACGTAACTTACCCAAAGAAAAAAAGAGTTTAGCTCACAATGCAAAAATAACCTTTATAACTCCCCCATCGCCTCCTTATGATAAAATTGGAGATACTGCTCTAACCGATGGATTATATGGTGGTGCAACCTTTAACGAAAGTTGGGTGGGCTGGATTAGCAAAGATGCCGAATTTATTATAGATCTAGGACAAGTAAAGGAAATAGAAACCATAGAGTTTGACTTTCTCCATCAATTAGGCGCTTGGATATTACTACCTAAAAGCGTTACTTGCAAAACCTCTATTGACAACAAAGAGTTTGTATTGATGGGACATAAAGACATTCCCGAAGATCGAGATACAGAGGTTAAATTCGTAAATGTACCTATCAAATCTGATCAGAAGATAAAAGCACGTTATATACAAGTCAAGATAGAATCGCTTGGACTCTGCCCTCCCTGGCACTATGGAGTTGGATTTCCTGCATGGTTCTTCGTAGATGAAGTATCAGTGTATTGAAGTACAAATCTTCAAGAATCAAGAGTGGGCTGCTTATTTTATAAGCAGCCCACTCTCTATTTATAGGATAGCAGATATCATAGCACATTGATCACTTTCAATAGTCTTTTTACAAAAAACAATAGTGAAGCTACAAAAGTTAATTGATATGTTTGTAATTATAAAGACCTTGCAGTTGTAAGCAGATTTAATATTTCAGCGAACATAACAGCTATAAAACCTACTATAACTTGAAAACAGATCATTAAATACCTTCATTTACTAACTATGGAAAGAAATAATTTAAAGCTATTAGCATTTATATTTGCAATAATCTTTCATGTCCATGCACTTGCACAGAAACAAGATTTATTTCCCGATGGAACACCAATTCCTGACTGGTTTCGACAAGTTGAAGAAACAGATGTAAGGACATTGGGTAAAAAGTTTCCGATAACCGATTACGGAGTAGTTAATGACAGTACTATAATACAGACGCAGAAAATACAAGCAGTCATTGACAAAGCCTCCCAATCAGGAGGAGGTGTAGTAATTATACCTAAAGGAACTTTCTCAAGTGGCTCTCTTTTTTTCAAGCCTAATACGCATCTTCACCTAGTAGAGGGAGCAACACTAAAAGGCAGCGACGACATCAGTAATTTTGCAATTGTCAATACCCGTATGGAAGGGCAGACATTAAAATATTTTGCAGCGCTTGTTAATGCCGATAAAGTTGATGGATTTACAATATCAGGTAAAGGCACTATCAACGGAAATGGGTTACGTTATTGGGAATCCTTCTGGTTGAGAAGAGAGGTAAACCCTAAGTGCACAAATATGGATGAATTACGTCCCCGATTAGTATATATATCCAATAGTAAAGATGTTCAGCTTTCGGGAGTGAGATTGATAAACTCCCCTTTCTGGACTACGCATATCTACAAATGTGAAAACGTAAAGCTTCTAAACCTTTATATATTTTCTCCTTCCGAACCTGTAAAAGCTCCCAGCACAGATGCAGTTGACTTAGATGTATGCACAAATGTACTTATCAAGAACTGCTATATGTCGGTTAATGATGATGCAGTCGCTTTGAAAGGCGGCAAAGGTCCTCTAGCTGATAAAGACGAAAACAATGGCAGTAACAGAAACATTATTATTGAAGATTGCGTTTACGGATTTTGCCACGGAGCATTAACTCTAGGCAGCGAATCTATTCACAATCATAATATAATACTGAGACGAACTCGCGTAGATAATGCAAAGCGTTTGCTTTGGCTGAAAATGAGACCTGATACTCCTCAAAATTATGAGTACATTCTGGTTGAAGATATTACAGGAAATGCATCTAACTTCTTATTTATTCAACCTTGGACACAATTCTTCGATCTAAAAGGGCAAACAAATATACCCCTATCCTATTCTAGTAATGTTACTATGCGTAATATTAACTTTAAATGCAGTACCCTATTCAATGTAAGCAACTCGGATCAATATGAGTTATCAAACTTTACATTCGAAAACCTGAATATTGAAGCTACAAAAGATACAATTCACACCGACTATATAAAGGATTTTACTCTGAAAAATGTAATAATTAACGGGGAGAAAAAATATTAAGTTTACATAATTAGCTCCATATTAAGACATAGCTATTTTATAAAAAAACCACAGCTTTCGAGAGCGGCGGTTTTATGAGTATCACAAAATCTTATTTCGCTTATACTTCCTTATAAAGAAACCTCCAAATCAACAGAAGTTCCTCTTTTATCTCCTTGAGGAAGATTTACTAGGTACTTTTTCTTATTGATCTCGATCTTCATAGATTCCAATTGTTGAGTCGGATCTGAGATCGTTATTTTCAGTTTCTTTCCATTCTGCTTAATAAGAAACAATCCTGTATCACTACTTTTAAGATGAATATTTTTTGATATTTTCACATCGGCAGGGATATACGAGGCTACAAAACCTATACTTTCTTTAGCTAGCCATACTGCTTGAATCTCCTTCGTGTTATGAACAATCTTGATATCTTCTATATTAAACTGTTTTACTTCTTCTTCCGATTTTGCTGGTAGAATCAGATATTGATATGCCTCATTCCTAGGATTAATACCATGATCAATCCATAAAGAAACAACATCTTTATTTTCCACCATATCTTTAGGATACATGTTCATGATGTCACTCCATTTTCCGGTGCGAGATTCAACCAAAGCTTTCCCTTTAGATGGTTCTAAAATAATATATCCTTTTTTGCCACTAAAGAAGCGAATATCATTCTGCGGAGAAAATTCAGAAGAATTAATTTTCTCCCAAGCATTATTTTTCAATTGAAGTAAGTCACCTTTTTTCACTTGTTGTTCTATCGATGTAGTCACTACACAACCACTATCTGCAGAAATGCCAGCCCCCAGACAAAGAAGATAATCATCTGTAAATATCCATGCCTTGCGAGCTGTAATACCATCACGGTAAAAATCCATGCCAGTCAATCCAAACTGCCCATCGTTAACATTACCTACAAAATTGCTACTATTGTTATAACCTCCCCACGAAAGTTGTTTTAGAGGAGTATTGGTTTCATAACTAGTTATACCTGGTAGTTTTCGCCAATCCCAACAAGGGTAGATATCCAAATATTCATCGCCATCTACATAGGTGTAAGTCGCCCCGTCTGCCAGATAATAACCTTTAAGATTATCTCCATTTCCAGCCTCAGCACCTATTACTCTATCCGATGACATTTTAACAGAAGCCATCCACAAAGGGCGACGCTGAATAGTCATATCTGACATCCAGAAATGATACAGACCCGTTAAAGATGCGGGGGCATCTCTGGTCTCAAAATTATCTCTGATTAATTCTTTATATCGATTCTCGTTTACAGTATCAACTTCGGACAGCATAACCGACGAAAATCCAACACTAAATGCTTTATGAATCTGAGCTTTTCTGAAAAACTGTCTTCCTAAAGCATTAATATCCATGTAGCCATTCCAAAGGATGCGGCTATATCCATTGTTAATCAAATTACTAAGAATATTCAATTGTGACTGATCAA
The DNA here is from genome assembly GCF_015233815.1 of Dysgonomonas sp. GY617. Lineage (NCBI taxonomy): Bacteria > Pseudomonadati > Bacteroidota > Bacteroidia > Bacteroidales > Dysgonomonadaceae > Dysgonomonas > Dysgonomonas sp. GY617. The sequence goes on along the minus strand of NZ_JADCLR010000024.1, from coordinate 106,761 downwards.
AGGCGATAGAAGTACCTCCAAACATCTGAGCCCAAAAGCTCATACTAGAAACATAAGCAGCTCCATAATTTCCAAACTGTTGTTGCGCTCCATGTTGATGAAAACTATTATCTAATTTTATTCCTTCGCTCTCTCCAATTCTGATCTCAGAAGCAATTGTATCTCTAGCCGATTTCACCAAATCCAGATTATTTTCCAACAATCCTCTGACCAAGACATTGCCTGCAAGCCAGACTTTATTTTGCCCTGTCATTCTAAACTTAGCTTCACTCATTATCACTAAAGCATCTTGTTTTTCTTGTGGACTCAGTTTTTCTTCAAATAATATTAAGGCTCCTCCCAAAGTTTTGGGTACACCTATTTGATTATGCCACCAATTGGGGCTCACCAATTTCTTATCAATCCAATATTTCAGTGATTTATGAATGGCATTCTCAACCTCTTTCGATTCAAAATATCCCGAAGAAGGAAGTCGGTATGCCTTAGCTAAAATAAGTATGCGCTCAACATGCAGTTTAGGCAACCACCCCGAACGGTTTTGACTTTCATAATCTACATCTTTCCATGAGCCGTCTAATTGCAAAGTACTTAACAATAGGGAAACATCATCAGGAGCAATACGGTAGCGATCCATCAATTCGACAACCATCTGATCCGAAACTGCCGATTCTTTGGGAAATACAATCAGTCTGTTGACTAATTGCTGCTCTCTTTCATTTTCTGACAAGAGCAAGCTAATATAGTTCTGCTTAATAGTTTCGATCTCATCTGCATATGAATAAGCAGGTGTGACTATAAGCAAGAACAGAAAAACTCTAAATAAGGTCTTTTTCACAATAGTATAGGTTTAATAGGTTAAGGATAACTCAAATCTCTCTGAACTACGAAAATATGAAAAATTTAAAGAATTAATCACATTCACCAATATTTCTGTGCTCTTTATCTTACAGATAATGTTAAAACCACTATTATTATGATTTACAACTATAAGCCCCTATTGTCATTATACTTACCTTTATAAACACGAGAAAGACGGGTTGGAAATAATTCTGTCACTTTGTCATATTTTGTTTTTTCGTATTTTTTGGCACAAGATTTGATTATTCTCTAGTGTCGTAGCAAAACGACAGATTAGACTAAAAAAATAACAAATAAATATATAATCAAGAAATGGGAAAAATAATAGGAATCGACTTAGGTACCACAAACTCTTGTGTTGCCGTATTAGAGGGTAACGAGCCAATCGTTATCGCAAACAACGAAGGAAAAAGAACTACACCTTCTATTGTTGCTTTTATTGAAGGTGGCGAACGTAAAGTAGGGGATCCTGCAAAACGTCAGGCTATCACAAACCCTGAAAAAACAGTTTCGTCAATCAAACGATTTATGGGTGAAACTTGGGATCAGGTTTCAAGCGAAATCGGACGTGTACCATATAAAGTAGTAAAAGGTGATAATAATACTCCACGTGTGGATATTGATGGTCGTCTTTATACTCCACAAGAAATTTCGGCTATGATACTTCAAAAAATGAAGAAAACAGCTGAAGATTATTTAGGACAAGAAGTAACAGGAGCTGTTATTACAGTACCTGCTTATTTCAACGACTCACAACGTCAAGCAACTAAAGAAGCCGGAGAAATCGCAGGTTTGAAAGTTGAGCGTATTGTGAACGAACCTACTGCAGCAGCGCTTGCTTATGGTTTGGACAAAAAACACTTGGATATGAAGATTGCAGTGTTCGACCTTGGAGGTGGTACATTCGATATTTCAATCCTTGAATTAGGTGATGGCGTTTTCGAAGTAAAATCTACAAACGGTGATACTCACCTAGGTGGAGACGACTTTGACCAAGTAATCATCGACTGGTTAGCAGAAGAATTCTTAAGAGAAGAAGGTCTTGACTTACGTAAAGATGCAATGGCTCTTCAACGTTTGAAAGAGGCTGCAGAGAAAGCTAAAATTGAACTTTCTAGCGCAACTTCAACAGAGATCAATTTACCATATATTATGCCTGTTAATGGAATGCCAAAACACTTGGTTAAAACATTAACTCGTGCTAAATTCGAGCAATTAGCAGATTCATTAATTCGTGCTTGTATCGAGCCTTGCCGTAACTCTCTAAGAGATGCAGGTCTTACTGCTGGAGACATTGATGAAGTAATTCTTGTAGGTGGATCAACTCGTATTCCTGCAATTCAAGCAGAGGTTGAGAAATTCTTCGGAAAAACTCCTTCTAAGGGTGTAAATCCTGATGAGGTTGTAGCAGTAGGTGCAGCTATTCAAGGTGCTGTATTGACTGGAGATATTAAAGATGTGTTGTTGCTTGATGTTACTCCACTTTCTTTAGGTATCGAAACTATGGGTGGTGTAATGACTAAATTGATTGAGTCTAACACAACAATACCAACTCGTAAGAGTGAAACATTCTCAACTGCGAGCGACAATCAACCATCAGTACAAATCAATGTATTGCAAGGTGAACGTCCAATGGCTAAAGACAATAAACAAATTGGAGTATTCAATTTGGATGGTTTACCACCTGCACAACGTGGTGTACCTCAAATCGAAGTAACTTTTGATATTGATGCTAATGGTATTCTGAAAGTATCTGCTAAAGATAAAGCAACAGGAAAAGAGCAATCTATCCGCATCGAAGCTTCTTCAGGATTAAGTGACGCTGAAATCCAAAGGATGAAAGACGAAGCTGCTGCTAATGCTGAAGCTGACCAAAAAGAAAAAGAAAAGATTGACAAGCTTAATCAAGCAGACTCTTTAATCTTCCAAACAGAAAAACAATTATCTGAACTGGGTGACAAGATTCCTGCTGACAAAAAAGCCCCAATCGAAGCAGCTTTAACTAAAGTAAAAGATGCTCATAAGGCTCAGGATATTCCAGCTCTTGATGCAGCAATGGAAGAATTGAATACTTTGTTCCAGGCATTAAGCCAAGAAATGTATAATGCTACAGGTGGAGCAGCAGATCCTAATCAACAAGCTAATCCTAATCAAGGAGGTGCACAACAACCAAACAACGATGGTGATGTAACTGATGTTGATTTTGAAGAAGTGAAGTAAAAGTCGATTAAAATCGATAATCAAAATAAGAAAACTGCAGTAAAATAGATACTTACTGCAGTTTTTCTTTTTATAAAGTTCTCAATTTTGATTGTTTTTAATTAATTATTATCATATATTTGTACCATATTTGTTCCGCGCGTTAATCGGCGATAATGTGCATCTTATTCATGCTTATTATGTCTTAATCATATTTAATTAGCAATAAAGTAAATGATATGGGAATTAGCAAACTGAAAATACCGAAGATTTGCGAATACTGCGAGAAGTCTTTTGAAGCGAAGACTGTAACCACTCGCTTTTGCAGTCCAGCTTGTGGAAATAAATCAGGTAAAGATAGGAAACAACAAGTAAAAAATACTGAACGAAAGCAAACGATATTGGAACAGTCGGCAAGTAAAATTGCAATACTGCAAACACGTCCTTTCCTTTCTATCTCGGAAGCAACAATGATGTTTGGGATTTCCAAAGATACTATCCGCCGTCTTATCAAAACTGGTAAAATTCCTGCGTTCAATTTAGGTACTCGCCTTACTCGTGTGAGCCGTCAACATATGGAAGCTATGTTTACTGCTATACCTCTGCCTGAAAAGCCTAAAGAGCAACCTGTAAAACTACAATATGAAACAAGTGAATGTTATACGATTGCTGAAGTGTCTGAGAAATTCGAGGTTTCACTTTCAACAGTCAGCAACACAATCCGTCGAAATAGTATTCCTAAACGGCAAGTCGGAAAATTTGTGTATGTTCCTAAAGAGCTAATTGATAAAATATTTTCGGATAGTAAATAATACCACATGAAAGAACTATCTAACACCAAAGTAACCGTGAGGCTTCGCAAAGTTGAAGACCGAAAGGAGTGGTATGTTTATATCGAAAGCTATCCTGTGCTTGTGCCAGGCAAAAAAGCACCTCAACGTATTAGAGAATACCTTAATCGTATTGTTACTACTGTGGAATGGGATAAAAAACGAACAGCTCGCACCGAAACTGATGGAACGAAAACCTATAAACTCAAACGTGATGATAATGGAATAATCGTTTGCCGAAGTGAAAAAGATCGTGAAATTATGCTTTATGCTGATGGTGTTCGTAAACTTCGACAACGAGAATATGACAATGCTGATTTATATAGCGATACAGAAAGCGCACAAGCCGAGCAAAAAGAACGTTTGCAGCAGAATTTCATAAAATATTTCAATAAAGTGGCAGCCAAACGTCATGCGAACAATTCAACATCTATTCAAACTAATTGGCAGCGTACCAGCGAATTTTTGAAACAATTTACAGAAGGCACATTGCTGTTTTCTCAAATCGACAACCACTTTGCCGAAGAATTTAAACGATTCTTATTATCTGCACCATGTGGGGGCAATCGAAGTGGAACTATCTCGCACAATACGGCAGCAACCTATTTTTCCATTTTTAAAGCTGCACTAAAACAAGCTTTTGTTGATGGTTATTTGACTGTAGATTTATCTGCTAAAATCAAAGGTATTCAGGAGCAAGAATCGAGAAGAGAATATTTGACTGTTGAAGAATTAAATACGCTTGCAGCGACACCTTGCGAACGGGATGTACTTAAACGGGCGGCTCTTTTCTCGGCACTCACAGGTCTACGACATTGCGATATTCAAAAACTTCGGTGGAAAGAAATTAGCATGGACAGCAAGCAAGCCAAATTGCATTTCACACAAAAGAAAACCAAAGGAGTTGAATATACACCTATTTCGCAGCAGGCTTTACAACTTTGCAGAGAACCCCGAAAACCTGAACAATTTGTATTTGAAGATCTTCCTGATCCGGCATGGATATCCAAGCCTTTAAAACGATGGGTAGAAACCGCTGGAATCACAAAGAAGATCACATTTCATTGCTTTCGTCATACGTATGCTACCCTTCAACTAAGCAGTGGCACAGATATTTACACCGTTAGTAAAATGCTTGGTCATACCAATGTGAAAACTACACAGATTTATGCAAAAGTGGTGGATGAGAAAAAAAGCAAAGCGGCACAAGCTATTCAATTGAATATCATTAAAGACACAGAAATATGAAACACAACCCACTGGAACAAATTATTCTCTATGTGCTTGTTGCGTGTGTAGCTACGACAATCGCAACATTGGCGCGAATATCTGCTATGTCATTGGGTGTTGACAGTTTTACGGCTTTCATTGTATTTGTTGTAGTATTAAGCATTGAGGTTGTAGTATATCTAAGTATTCATGTGATTTTACAAGGATTGATGTTGCCTTGGATTGAAAAACTTTTACTAAAAATCCCATACTTCAAAAACAAGTCAAAATTAGAACTTTCTGTTAAATCCTCATCTGAGACAATCACAGAACAACTTTCTCCACCTACTTTAGATGAAATTCGGAACGAACAGCAGCAAAACAAAACTAAGCGACAAGACGAAAAATTGAATATCGCTTTAGGCTATACCCGAAAAGCATTTGCTTTGTATGTTGCTGATCAGCATATCGAATTGCTCTGCAATAATGTAAAAGTATATGCCAATAAATTGGATTTGGAAAACCTGCAACCGATAAAAACTAATAAAGAATTAGCACAAATTGAAATTTTGCATTTCGGGTGGAATATTTGGAACCACTTCAAGGTTGGAAAACAAATTGAAGTCGCTCGTTTTCTGAAAACCGTATTTCCTGATATTCTTAGAGAAACCGAAGTTGATAGTATTAAAAGTCATTTGAAAGATGATGAATTAAAGGGACTAATAAAAATAAAAGAAAGTCTTATATAGCTTTAGAATAAAATACTTTTAACAACTTTAAATTATCGATGAATAAACAACATTTTATACAGAAATTATGTAAAGAAAACTCTACCTTTAATTCGTTAAAACAAGCTGATATGGTTGCCAATTTACTTAATACTGTTTCAAGCGATATTTATTCAGAAAGTCAACGATTTGTCTTTGAGTTAATTCAAAATGCAGATGATGCCGCAAAAGATGTAAACAATGTTATTCACTTTGACTTTCTACCAACTTGCTTAATTGTTTCTCACAACGGAAAACCTTTTGATGAGAATGATATAATTTCTCTGACAGGTGCGGGAGCAAGTACCAAACGAGCAAATCCAACAAAAACAGGTTACAAAGGAATTGGTTTCAAATCTGTTTTTGGAAAGTCAGAACGAGTTACAATCTTTTCGGACAGTTTTCAGTTTCGCTTTGATAAATCAGTTCATAAAATAAAACTTCCTTGGCAGATAATTCCCATTTAGACAGAGTTAAAAGATTTAGAAACTAAGATTCAAAATAGTTTAGTAACAAATAAGTATGCTGTTTCAACAATCATTGAAACCAAGAAGCCAGATACTTTGCTGACAGATTTGAATGAACTACTGAATAATGGGCAAATACTTTTATTTCTAAGACGAGTTTCAAAAATTTCTGTATCAAGCAATGGAAAGATAATTTCTTCCATTGAGAAAAAAGGAATCAGCCAGGACACTTCATTCAATGAAGTTACTTTGTATAAAGACGGAAAAGAAATTAGTTCATGGCTTACCAAGACATTTGAAAAGATTCCGATATATATTGCAGCTTTCCTTTAAAATATTGTGCCGTCAAATAAAGTATTACCCAAATAAAAATTGTATTTTTGTAGTTAGTAATATCATATACAATAGTTAAACTATGGAAGCAGCAGTAAAAAAAAGCAATCATGGAGCTAACGTTCGCCGTTGGAGAGAATGGCGCAATATCAATCAAGATGTACTTGCGGAACAGATAGGTGTATCGCAGGCTACACTTTCCAGTTATGAGAAAAAGGAAAAATTGGAACAGGAAATATTGGACAAGATTGCTAAAGCTTTAGAGATTCCGGTAGAAGCTATTACAGAAGTTGAACAAGGGACTTCAATCAATATTTTTTCTGGAACTTTTACTGATTTTAAAGACAATGCTGCCATTTTCAATTCATATCCAACATTCAACCTTATTGATAAAGTTGTAGAGTTATATGATGAAAAGATTGCTTTATACGAAAGGATGTTAAAAGAGAAAGACGAAGCTATTTCTTTAATGCATGATGTACTGAAAGATAAGATATAAGAAACATTCTAGTAAGATATACCAAAAGAAGCGCTATTCAGGGCTTCTTTTTTATTGATAGCAACGCTAACAATTACAATCGAATACCATTCTTAGTGTTTTCAACGTGTTTCTTCAGTGTTCTGAAACACAGCTGAAACACTTTTTTCATTTGCACCATAACCATTAAAAACAATTGTTATGAGTACGAATGAAATTACTTTTGAAAATCTGCCCAAGGCAGTAGCCCAATTAGCTAACGAAATAGCCGAAATCAAATCTTTAGTAGAAAAAGGACAAACAGCTGTCGTTTCTAAAAAACGAGTACCAATAGGCATTGATGAAGCTTGTCAAATAATAGGTAAAGCTAAACCAACCATTTATACACTTGTACGTAAACGACAACTCCCCTGTTATAAGAACGGCAAGAAACTATACTTCTTTGAAGATGAGTTGTTGGAATGGATTTCGAAAGGTAAAAAGAAAACCATGCAGGAAATAGAATCCGAAGTAGAAACCAATTTCAAAAAACGTACCAAAGATTTCGAATATTGAACCAGTTTGAGCTGCTAGCCAACTTTTAGCAATTGGATGAGCACCATAATTTCAGTAGCTACGGATCAGATCTGGTTTGAAGTTCATGAGATAGGCTTTACTTTAGGAATCAAGGAGAATCTCAGCTACGATACAGCCCGACACTCGTTCGGAACGCTTATGTTATCAGCTGGTATTCCGATTGAGAGTATTAGCAAAATGATGAGACATACCAATATTTCGAGTACACAAATCTACTCGAAAGTGACTGATGATAAAATCTCGGAAAATATGGACAAACTGATGGAACGAAGAAAAGCTATTAGTAATAAAGCAACTCAACTGATAGAGCTATGAAAAATACAAAAATAAAGATAAGTAATAATGGAGCAATACATGTTCCAAGAAATGTTAGAATGAATATTACAAACATTGCCGAATTTTTTGAAATCCTCTATCAAGCCACAAAGAAGAATATTCGTTCTATTGAGAAATTAAGTATTTGTGCTGGAGATCAGTCGATGAGTGGAACGACCCAAAACTATAAAAAACTGACTATTGATAATTTAATACAATAAGTACTATTGCTTTTAGGATGCCAGCCAAAGCGAATATTTTTCGTAAGTGGATCATTGATAGATCTAGCAGATCTGAAGCAACAACAATGTCTCTATTATTGACGCAAAATACAATACTTAACTAATGTAGGACGTAAACCATAAAAAAACAGGCTCTGTGTTCATTCCGAAGCCTGTTTCTAGTTGTAGCCGTATGAACATTATTTCAACTCTTGGATATAGGTTCTATCCAATATTCAAGCCCTTTACTTCTATGCCGTTCACATAGCTTGTTCACTTTATGGACAAACAGTCCAAACTGCGTCATCATCGCCTCGAATGTTCGGGCTTCAATATACATTATCTCCATAGTAATTTACTTTTTTTGTTTATACTATGATTACGGGGATAGCAAATACAAGTCATTAAAATACAGCATACATAATTAATTTACAGACTGATAGCTTTAGGCTGTACTTGTCTATACCCAAAACGTGTTTTTTACTCTTTAGATAGCTTCAAGAAAGAGTAAACGGTATTTTTCCTGCCTGTTTCATAATTTCTTCCCCATTGAGCGAAATGACATCGGAGCCTAATGAGTATTCGATTTCAGTCGCAAAGGTATTTCCGTGTTCTTCACTCTGCCGCAAGGTCAAGCCCTAAAGGGTTTGGCGAAAAATCTTCCTTTTTCCCTTCTTTGGTTCTATCCGGGCGAGCGTATTTATTCGTCAAAACCTTGCACAGCTAAACACTACCCTTTTTTAAGCTTCTGAAACTCGAATACTCCTCACCGGCTCCGATACGGCATAGCGTTAAAAAAAAGGTCAGAAATTATGAAACAAACGGCAGAAAAAAATAAGAAACAACGATCCTCCTACCTTCCAATTAGCATAGGTTGGGTTTTGAAAATAGTCTTAATTATCGTGGGTTACTCCTTATGGGGAGCAGGGTTTATTTGGGCTTTGGTGGGCTTGTATCTCTTCTATGATGTGATTCGGGGCATTCTCTCCTGCTTGCTGATGTTGGGTGCTGTAATCACTCTTATTTATCTCATGCTGACTTATTTGTAAACATTAAAACTTAGAATTATGAGCAAAGTATTTTTATTAGGTGCGAACAAAGAAATAGACAGAGCGGTGCAAGTAGTAGAAGTTAACCAAGTTATCCAAATGGAGGGGTATAGCTATCACAGCTATGTAGTGTACGACATTACAAAAAATCAATGGGGAATCACTTACAAATTGATAAACCTAACGACAAAGGATTTTCATACTGCCGACATTATCCGACCATTGAAGGAAAAATTTGGCATTGGGTTCTATTACGACAGCGACAACCCTCAATTTATGGACAGTTTTGAAGTAGCAATCCTTTTGCAAGAAGCACAAGCCAAAGCTAATGCAGAAGCAAACGAGGAAGAAAAAGAACGCATCCGAGTAGAGGAAGTTAAAGCAATCGGGAGCAAACGTTTCGCCGAGATACTCCCCGAAAATGCTTTGGGCGTTATTGTGGCACGACTCAAACGAGACGAGAGCGACAGCCAAACCGACTACTTCGCATCAAGAACAACACGAACTGTTATTCTTGGCTTTTCTACTCACAAAAGAGACATCTTTTCTGAAATGCGAAAACACGCATCCAACTTCGAGGGAACAGCCTATTTAGCAGAATATAATGCAGATTACGAACATCGGGAAAAATACTCAATGGGTGCAGGGTACTATTTAGGCGAAAGCAAATATAGCGGATGGATAATAGAGAAATGTCCTATCTACCAAAGAGAAAGTACAATCAAAGAATTTGCCTACACCGCAGGAGATGAAAATAATATCCGTATCAAGAAGAATGATGATGTGCCACCACCAAGCGGAAACAACGGCACAAGCAAAGCCAATTGTACATTGGTAGACTACTCAGCCAAAGCCGTAGCAGTATTTGGAGAAACAAGAGCCATCAAAGACGAACTCAAAGCAATGGGAGGAAAATTCAACAGCCGATTGACCTTCAATGGCAAAAGATTGGCAGGATGGATATTCTCAAAATCGCAGGAGCAACGCTTAGCATACTATTTCGGATTGAATTAATCATCAACTAACAAGGGGCGGTAACCCTGCCCCACAATATTCCAAATTATGAAATCAACAAATCATTTTCAAAATACGATAAAGGCATATTTAGACAAACGTGCCGAAATAGATTTACTTTTTTCGTTCCGTTATTCCTTACCCGAAAAGAAGTTAGAGGACTGCATAACCTACATTCTGAACCAAGTACAGAAAAGCGGTTGCAATGGTTTTCACGATGATGAGATATTTGGCATGGCGGTACATTTCTATGACGAAGATAACATCGAAATCGGTAAACTGATGCACAATGCACAAATTGCTGTCAACCATGTGGTGGTATTGACAGCCGAAGAAAAGGAGCAAGCACGACAAGATGCTATGCAAAAGGCACAGGACGAAGCCTACCGAAAGATGACACAACCAACTAAGAAAGCCAAAAAAGTAGCATTAACAATTCAACCAAGTCTGTTTGATTTTTAAATTATCGACCTATGAAACCAAAGAATAAACTTCAAAAACAAGTAGTAGAAGCAAGTCAAACACTACCCAACCTTACGAAAAAGCAAATCCAATGGGGATACGACCACGCTATCCAATATGTTGGACGAAGAACTGACAAAGGGATGATTACTTGTACCAAGTGTGGACATTCGTTTGAAGGGATGGGAGAACTGGCAATAACCTTATTGGGTTGCGAGTGCCCAAATTGTCAATCAAAACTAATCGTTAAAACGACCAAGAAACGCACGTTTGTCGATAGCTATTATCTGAATATCATCACAGCACATAAAGGTTATCAAGTCATACGCACCATCATGTTCAGTTACAAATCGAAGATAGGAGAATCCACAAAACTCAGCTATTCGGAGGTAATGCAACGTTGGATTGCTTCCGATGGGAAATATTACACTTTTGCCCGACTTCGCCAAACTATGGGAACATGCTGTATTGATTCATGGATATTTCATACTCCGATAGAGTTGAGAAACGAGAATAGCAACAATAAATTTTGTATAAATGTCTATGACAAAATAGGAAGTATGGGAGAAGTTTATCCACGTCAAAAAATTATACCCGAACTAAAAAGAGCAGGATATAAAAAAGCATTGTACGGACAAAAACAATTAGACCTATTCCGCACCCTATTGAGTGACAGCAGAGCAGAAACACTCATCAAAGCAGGATATACCAAGTTATTGGAACGTATTATGAATATGGGTTGGAAAAACATCGACAATTATTGGCAATCTATCAAAATAGCTATCCGAAATAAATATAAAATTAAAAATGCGGTTCTTTGGTGCGACTATATAGATATGCTCCGACTCTTTAAGAAAGACCTGCACAATGCAAAATATGTTTGCCCGACCAATCTTAAAGCAGAACATGACCGATATGTTATCAAGAGAACCAAAGCCGATGCACAAGCAGAAATCGAAAAACAGCTTGCAAAAGAAACCGATACAGAGAAGCCAAAGCAAGATTTTTTGGACTTGTATTTTCGGATGGTACTATCAGTATTCGTGTATTGGAAAGTGTAGCAGAAATAATTGCAGAAGGACAAGCTATGCACCATTGCGTAGCAGGCTATCACTCAAAAGCTGATTCGCTAATACTTTCGGCTTGTATTAATAGCAAACGTATTGAAACCATTGAAGTCTCAATATCTCAACTAAAAGTTATTCAAAGCCGTGGAGTATGTAACAAGAATACCAAGCACCACAACAAGATAATTCAACTTGTAGAACAAAATATATCATTGATAGAAGATAGATTAGCAGCATAATGAAAGAAATTATTTAATCCTTGTTTGTTGGCTTCCGAAAATTGGGAGAGTTCAAATCTATTTTGGAAGCCAACAAATTTGCTCAAAGTAGCAATCTGGCAGGAGCTTTTAATCTTATTGGTGAGAATTATAGAGATAGTTGGTATGTATTTAAATCAGAAATTAAAGACAATGAAAATTAAAGATATAACAGGGAAGATAATCGATGTGACAAATTTGAATAAGACCATCAAGCAATGCAAATTATGCCGTAGTAGTCCATTTCGGATGGATTCGGGGCATACAGTTGGAGAAAACTACATATTTATGCTCCGACAATTAGAAGGACTAAAACATAAATCAAAGACTTGACGGCGGAGAGAAATTTCCGCCGCTTCTTTTCTCTTGAGCCGCCAATCCCCTGCGGAAGAAAAGAAACAAAAGACCTGCCGATACCTGTTTGTCTAAAAATAAAAAGGCAGACAGGTATTTTTACTTTGAAAGCTTGATTATTCTAATAAAAACGGGTTTTCAACAGAAATTATTTCTTTAATTGGAGTCGACCTGAAACCCTGGCCTGTCTTTGGGAATAAATATCAGACAGGGTTCTTTACCGGAAATATGATTTATATCGCAATTTTGCAATGCCCAGCGGTTGTAACTCAAAGAACGGTAATTGAGATTACAGTATTTTACACAATCGTTAAGATCGTTATCGTCATTACAAAACATCGTACAGCAAATGCACACAAGATTTTCGTCGAGAGCACAACAGGTCGTAGCACGGTTGTTTTCTATTTCGGCCATCAATACATCATCAACAAGTAGCAGACGGAGGTTAAGGCAATACATTTTTTCAATCTCAAAGATACTTCGGTTAAGGACATCGAGCGCCTGAGTAAATTCTACGGCACACCCAAGTGTCATAGTGGTTCTAACATGGTTCATAGTTTAGCAATTTTACCCGGCTGCTGCCCCTGCAACCTTAATCAATAATGAAAAAACGCGGGACATCAACCTATCCACAACCGAGGTACTGGTATACCCTGCAACGAAATAAGTTAAGCCCGCGCCATATACATAGCACAGGCATTTAACCTTATTCCCGTTGCATTAAAAATTACCAGTTTTCGGTTGCACGGAAAAAGCTAAACGCTCTTTTCTAATATGTCTTACTATATATACCGTTTCTTACATACGGCATATCCTGTCACAAAATTATAAAAATTATCTATTCAAACAATTATCCTATCTGTGTATTTATCTCTCGCTTGAAGACCATTGGATCAGCTATATACGGATATGAACTGGAAATACCTCCTGTTGTGACTGTAATTGTACCAAAGTTGAATATCCTACCTAAAATACTCTGTTTTATGTGTAGACCCTCACATTTGGCTAATACAAGATCTACAGCTCTTCGGCTGATTACTCCCGTTTTGAGTACCACTCGTTTGTTAGTTACTGCATAGGAAGAACCTACTTTTATTAGTACTCTTGATAATAGAGACACAATTCCAAAGAACAAAATCAACAAGCCTGCATAATGAGTCATAGCTGATATTTCTTTAGGACTTGATGCTAAAAAAGCACCGATAAGCAACAATATAATTGGTTGTACGAATAGGAAAAAATGCAGTTTTGCAACATATTTAATTTCTTCCCCGGATTGTAGATTTTTCTGTATGTAGTTCATAAGCTATTGATTTATTCCAAAGGTAGTTATTTTTGTTAATTTTAGATATTCGGGCAGTAATATTTCATCTATAATTTTAGTGTTTTTATTCGATAAGGAAACATCATTCAAGTATTTAAACATCAAATAACACCAACCTATCGGATTCAAATAACGCTTGCCTTTCCTTATCTCATAATGCAAGTGGCTACCCGTTGTTACTCCCGTATTACCAACACAAGCTATCTGTTGAGTAATACTTACTTTATCCCCCACATTTACCAATATTCTACTTAAATGTGCATAAAATGAACGAAAACCTCCAGCGTGCTGAATCTCTATAAAATAGCCATAGCCTGAATCGTAACCTGTGGCGGTCACTATTCCGTTTCCAGTAGCATAAACCGGAGTTCCTTTAGCTTTCGGAATATCAATTCCAGTATGGAATTTTCGTTTTTTATAGCATGGGTGCTTCCGCATCCCGAACCCTGATGAGATATGTTGTACCTTTTTAATCGGAAATATTACAGGAAAGTCGGACAATTCTTCAATAGTCATCTGTAAGGAATCTGCTATCTTCCAAAATTCTGTTATGGAATAAATTGGCCTCATACATTTCTCTATTTGTGATTTTCTATTCGATGAATTGATCTGTTGTGCCGATACTGATAGATGAAGTAACGCTATCAATAGGGTTATTATATATTTCATTGTCAAGTCTTATATAGGACAAACGCCCAAAGAATCTTCGAGCGTTTATCTGGTTGTTAACTATTCAATTTCTTCACCCCACAGTTCCACATCTGTAGGAGCAGTTACATAGGTATAAATCATATTTATCCAAGTAACTATGTATGAAATTACCATCATCGTCATCATGGCTATTCTATATTAGTGGGTGGCTCTTCTTCATCTCCCCTGTCGTTCTGGAAAGAAAACGTCTTTTGAACCACCTGCCCGAAACTATCTTCGATATAGACATCTATCACTTGTTGGTCGGTGCAATGAGAAGTGTAATACATTCGAAACGTTTCCTTTTCCAAAAGATACAAGTCATTTGGTAGCAATATAGTTCCATTATCGAGTTGTAATAGACCTTTGCCATCTACCTGAAAATAGCGTATATAGAATTTAGAATCTTGAAAGTTACCTTCCTTTACAATCTGTGCACGGATTTCCGCCACCTCTCCCTGAACGATTTTTTTCTGAACTGGCATACAAACCAGATCAAATGCGTAAACCTTATTAATATCCATATCGCTACTACAGGCTGAGACCAGCAGCATTATCACTGCCAGCCACGCTGTTATTCCGAAGAAAGTTTTTATTTTTTTCATTTTGTATTGTCTCCTAATTAATTATAAATTTGACTCCTACACCAAACTGCCCATGAAAGTGTCCCGTAGAATTGCCCCACAAGATGCGTTCCCGCCCTGTAACAAGCAACACAACACGGTCAGTCAGGTATGTTTCAATCTCTAATGTGATAGCCCCACCATAGATGAAAGCATCCTTATGTTGGAGTGTAGAGCCATCATATAAAGTTTTTTCGCCCCAATTCGATGTTTCATAGCCAGCAAGGGCAGAAACACCCAAAGAAAGGAAAACTGTTTTGGACGGATCAGTCAGAAAATTGTAGTAATAACCTCCTTCTGCTGTGAACTGAGCTATTGGTAATCGTTTTTCCCGATAGGGATAATAGCGTTCCAGATACTCTGCTCCAAACACCCATTTGTTGCCGTTCTTGGCATAAGTCGCCATTGCTACACCAAAATAGGACCCCGCTTTATTATCGTTTTTGGACGAATAGATTCCATCCACCATACCACCTGTGAGTTGTATGCCCCGCATACCCGACAGTGAACGTTGAGCGTATGCTCCACCCGAGAAGGCGAAGCACAACACAACTATTAACATTATTGTTTTTCTCATAATTATATCGTCTATGTGTTAATAAAAAAGTCTGCGACTTTTATTTCACTTTAAGTTCGTTGATAACTTTCGCACCAATCAGATCGGCATTATCCAGAGTGAATCGCTGATGGCGTCCGCCTTCCTGTTCGTTCAATTCAACCACCAACATTTTGTCATCAGGAATTGTGAACTTCGCCAAAGTGAAAATCATGCGTTCTGTTTGTTGTCCACCTATCAGCATCAAATTATTGTAGGCACGAAGTGGCCAAATCACCTGCTCTTGAATAGCGGTACGTTTGGCTACTTTTTTATCTACAATCTTAAATGTGATAAAGTCCACATTGAATGGCACATTGGATGAGTTTTTCAGTTGCAAATGAAAATACAACAGTCCGTTATGGGTATAAATACCTTTTAGTGTGTGCTGTATTCCGAAACGCTTACTACCAATATGCTTTATCTCACGGTCGTTGTTCTTGTGTATAAACTGCATAATCAGTTTAACCAGCAAGGGAGATTCCTGTCCCAATTCCTGCATATAAACCGCAAGAGCATTGTTCGGACGATTGACAGCTTCGCCATCGTGCAAGAAGTCAGTCATCTCAACAGATAGTTTTACAGGTTCATCCGCATATTTTACGTTAAAAGTATAGTATGCACCATCTTCGGTAATAACAGACAGGTTGCTCTCTCGCGAAAAATCCCGCAAAGCAGCCTTCACTCTCAATACATTGTCCGTTCCGTCCGCTTTTGCTGCAAGAAGATCCGCCGACCCTAAATCGACGTATCTAATAGCTGATGGAAATATTACATGAACGGTTTTGTTGAAAGTGACCTCCAGAGCATAAGGTGGGATCATTCTATCAAAGGTCAGCGGACGGGTAAAACTCTCATAATAGTTACCCGTTGTCGGTTTGGTATGCACCGCAATGGTATCTTGGGATACTTCTTGTGCATGGACTGTAAGTACACTTACAGCAAGTGTTAATATAAAAAATATTCGTTTCATATTCTTGATTTTAAATTTGTTAAACATGGATTTTTTAGTGGGGGTCGCAGACCCATTTATTATTCTGTTATTCTGATTTTGGCAACAGAAGCAATTTATAATTCGCTTTAAGCGTAACTTTTACGACGCTCATCTTTTTACTGATATATTGTGAAGCTCCCTGTATCAAACCTTTGCCCATATCAGCAGCCAGTTGTGAGCCAGCATTATCCGAAATCATAATGCTTGTGCCTGCCGATGATGCCAATGTAGAGGCTACTTCTTTGGCTGCTTTCACTTCATCGTTGTTGGGAACAAAAATCCCGGATTGACCATCCATATCGTACACTTGCAGTTCAACCGGAATAATGTTTCCTGCATACTGAATGGAATTGATCATTACCTCCAGACGTTCGCCACCAATCCGACAAGCTCCTGTTACCAAAGTATTGGCAGGGATTAAAATATTTCCTGCCCGCATTGGCTCTAAAAGACGGAGTTGTACCTCTTTGCCATTGGTCAGGCTTACGGTTTGGTTTACACAAGCACGGATGCTGTTTTTATCCTGTATTCCCTCATTGCCTGCGGCAGTGAGAAATCCCATATTTCGGGGCTTGCTGTATGAAGCTATAAATTCATCATTAGACATTGGAGCAGCCAATAGAGATACAACATTGTGATGCACTTGTCTAACAGGTTGTACCTTGACCTTATCGCCTGTACGTGGGGCGTTCGTTTCTTCTAACTGTTGCTCTCCTGACTGAGTGGGCATATAGCGTGCTGCCATCTGGTAGGACTTTTCAAGCAAGGCGGTCTGTTCGTCCTCTTCTGCTTTTTTCGCTTCTGCTTCTTCTTGCTTTCGCTCCAATTCTTCTATCCGCTGTTCCATAGCCGACTGTGATTGCCTATCCGTTTCGGAAGGCTTTTCGTACCAATCGCCCAATTGCTTGTTGATGTCCTGATAAGCAGTTGCAGATGATTGTATTGCACGGGGAGTTGAACTTCGGGGCTGTTCCACTTGTAGCGAAGTATTGTAGGCATTGTCCTTTTGTTCATAATTGCTTTGCTCGGTATCGTTGAACATGGATGAGAAATCCTGTAAAGACTTCATTTTCTCCTGTTCCTTTTGTCGCATCGCTTCTCGCTCGTAGGCATCTCGCTTTCCTTCCACAATACCTTCGTTTTTGGGTACGGGTAGTTCGGCATTGAATCCCGTGAGTCCTACCGCTTGCTCTTTCCCATCATCCGACGGAGCAAAGATCAGCCACATCGCACCACCAAAGATTAAGAAGAATAGAGGCATGATCAGCAGCTTCTTTCTCTTCTGTCTCTCCGCCATTGAAAGTTCTTGTTTTGGTGGCTTATGAGGTTCTTTCTTCGCCTCCGATTTATTTTCCGGTACAGATGGCTGTTCTTCGGGAATAGTCTCCATTTCTGGTGGTATTCCTTTATTCAAATTTTTCTGTTCCATTATTCTACTGATTTTAGATTGTTAATACTATCTCGCTGTTGTTCCAATTGTAGTTTCAGCGATTCGATCTGCTCTATCTGCATCTTTTCTGCCTTGTTTTTACCAAAATTGTAAATAGAAGAAAAGGTCATGTAGATGGAAAGACCGCCAAAAACAAGGAACATTGCTATCACAAGGATAATCCGTCTGTCAGGGGTCAGCCTGCCGAGTATTCCTCGCAGACCGTCCTCCAACCATTCATTGATGTATTTCATTATTTTTCGTATCATAGCTTTATCTACCTTTCCGATATCCGAATATCCCGATTCTCCACAATTTCGAATTTCTCCATAGTGAAACCGTGAGGGTTATTGTCCGAGCGTACCGAGTTGATCAGATTGCAACGGGTTACTAAACTGCGTTCGGTGACGTTACTCTCCCGAATAATCATTTGTTTGGCATAGGTTACCGCTTTGTATGGGTAACTATCGAAATCACAGGCAATGCTATCTACCTGTACGATTTGATTGATATTCCCCGACACGATACGGTTGTAATACCCTTTTTCTGCCATATCCTGATAGTATTTGAAAGCACTCTTATCGACAAGGAATAATGCCCTGTTTACGTTGCTCTCGATGGCTTTCTTATCGGGTGAAAGGGTGAAAAACAATTCGTGGAAACGCTTGACGTGCTCTCGTGCCTCCACAGGTCTGTTTTGTGTCATATCCTGGGACAAGGCAAGCATTAAGGACTTACCGCCGTCTAATACATAAATACGCTGACGTTGTGCTTCGGAAAAGTTGTACGACGACCATACGGAATAACCCGTAATGGCGGCACACATACAGACAAAGACAATACCGAACAAGCGTATCTGTTTGAAGGATGTTTCTATGTTTTTTAATGATTTAAATTCCATATTTTCTATTTAAAGTGTAAATAATTGTCAGAAGTGACTCACTTCCCCATTAGACGACCAGCTACATTGCCTGCCGCAGCTCCGGCAACACCTCCTGCCATTGCAGCCCCTTTACTCGCCATTGTATTTACTCCACGTGTAGCACTACCGCCACCTGCCTGAATAACCCAACCTGCAACACTCGGAATAGAGAAATATCCTATAATTCCGATGATGAAGAATATGATATATATTCCGTTACTGGCATCCGGCACATAGGATGGATCTCTCAACATATCTATATCCATTTGCAGCATAAGTGCCTGAATTTTGGACAGCAGTGCTGAGAACAAGTCTGCAATCGGTAGCCACAAATAGATCGAAATGTAGCGGGAAATCCAATTGGTCAGCGTGGATTGAAAACCATCATAAACCGAGAGGGCAAATGCCAGCGGCCCTAAGATGGATAGCACCACTAAGAAAAAGGTTCGCAGGGTATCAATCGTAAGGGCTGCGGCATTAAATAGCAGTTCGAAGAAATCCCGAACCAAATCCCGAAAAAAGATTTTCATATCATACCAAAGCCGTTCGCCCCACATACTTACAATTTCGGCAGCATCGGTAATACCGAGTTCTTTCATCTTTTGGTCGTACACCTCATCATCGACCAGCCATGCCTTCCCTTCACGCAACCTAGCATCATACTCCAGTTGCTCTTTCTCAGCTTGCAGGGCATTTACATCTGTCATTTGTGTCTCCAATATCGTATGTGTTCCTTTTACTACAGGCGACATAACAGCGTTGATTGTACCGAGGACAAAAGTTGGAAAGAACATAATACAGAGTCCGATAACAAAAGGTCTTAGTAAGGGATATACGTCTATCGGCTCTGCCCGTGCTAAGGCTTGCCATACACGAGAAGCAACATAAAAGAGAGCACCGAGTCCGGCTATCCCTTTGGCGACACCTACCATGTCACCACAAAGGGGCATCATATCCTGATACAGATTCCGCAGAAGCTGATGCAGGTTATCAAAATCTATTGCAAGCAGTGTCATGATTACCAATATCTATCGGATGGATTACCATACAAACTTTGCACTCTCGCCAGATCGCCTTTCTCCTGACTGCGGATGAAGGAAACCGAGATGCTTTTCTTGGAAAAATAGCGGACAAGGTTGCGATGTTCGAGCATCTTGGCGTGTATATTATCTATGATTGACATACGCTCGGCATCGGTCATGGAAAGCCCATTAGAGATGGAAACGACATTCTTTATATCCGAAAGCAAATTGCCACTCTCGTTCAACAGCTTGGCATATCCGTTCGATATCGCTTCCAACTCGTTAACGCTAAAATTTTTATCGGATAACATCTTGTTGAAATTGGAAGAATAGATCTGTGATATTTCGCTGACCAATTCTACCGTTTCCTTCACTTTGCGTGCATCTTTGATCAGATTGTGTACTGATTCTAATTTGTCGTAATACTGTTTTCCCTGATCATAAATTTTCTGCATCTCTTTAAAAGAATTAATCACATTGCTGGCTGTTGTGGCTGTTTTGGAAACAGTCAATATATTTTGTGCCAGATTGGAGGGATCAATCACTGTCCACTGTGCTTTTGCCTGATAGGTACATAGCCCCATGAGTGCCATAAGACAGAAAAGTATCTTTTTCATATTCGTTATTTTTAATTGTTATTACTCGTTTACCGTCCGAAGGTCGGAGGTAGCCCCTAATGGACTATTGCCACTATAGGCTTCTTCCTTCGCACCTCGGTCATTCGAGCAAGCTCGATGACTCTCAGTTTGTCGTCAGTTCCTCCTCCCGGACATATTCTCCGAAAGCGGAAAGGTGTAAGACCTCTTGCTCCCGATTGTAAGTAATTGTGATACGCTCGTACAGTTCAATGTAATGCAAACCAAATACATTGTAGACCGTACAATCACAGACCACCAGCGGGTTGTTGTAAGTAATGCAAAGCCGGATACCACCTCCTTTTCGGGAGATATTGCGATATATTCTTATAGCAGGTGCACCTTCTCTACTTACCCAACGCCCCGTAATCTCCCGCATGGAAAAATCTGTAGAAGTGGAACAAGAATCGGTTATATTACATTGACTGAACATGGCTTTTCATCTTTTTACTTGCGTTTACTTTCTGCTATTTGTTTAATAGCCAATTCAATATTACCATCTAACTCTGCGGTTTTCTTAGCAACCTCCAGCTTCTCTGTCTCTTCCGTTGTGAACGTAAAATATTCTTCAAGCGAGACTTCTGTTGCATATACAGCCGACTGAACACCACCTAAACCAAACCATACTTCCTTATATTTCCGGTTCGGATTGTTGGACATATTGATGGACAGCACCTGACTTTTTTCTTTTTCGGTCAGCCCCAAGAGAGCTTGGATGCTGTCAAATTTGTTCATGTATTTACGCTGGTCTAAGAGAATTTTACAATCGGAGTTGTTGATGATGGACTCTTTAACGATAGGTGATGCGATAATATCGTCCACCTCCTGAGTGACGACAATTGCTTCTCCGAAGAATTTTCGAACAGTTTTAAAAAGGTACTTAATATACTCTGCCATACCCTCTTTAGCTATTGCCTTCCAAGCTTCCTCAATTAATATCATCTTTCTGATTCCCTGTAAACGACGCATCTTATTGATGAAAACTTCCATAACGATGATCGTTACAATCGGGAACAAAATTTTGTGATGTAGGCTAAGCACCCAGCGCCATACCATATTACTATGATTGGTTTCCAAGCACTCGCCTCCGAACCGTACGTACACCTTCCAGCGTATACGGCTCTCCGCCAAAGTATCAGTCTTTCTTTCCAATATCAGTCAGTTTGTGACAACTAGGACACAGTGCAATAGTTTTTCGACGTCTTGCAATCATGTGTCTTTCCCAAGGTTTCTTATTATCTAAACCTTTGAGTTTTCTCACATGATGCATATGTAATTTTATATCTGTTGCTCCGCATAACTCACATACATTTGCCTTTAGCCTATCAACCAAACTAGTTGTACTTATACTAAATGGTGCTGTGAGATTGTCCACCCATGAATGATAATTGGAGTTCTTTCGTTTAAAACCCTCATTGTAAAAGACTCTGATTTTATTTTCACCTTTCTTGTTTTTGAAGTCTACAGTAAATACATTGTTCTTCTTGTATTTACGACATATCTTTACAACAGATGTCCGATATTTACAAGCAAAAGTTTTATACATACTGTATTCCATAATGTACTTAAAGGCATTCATTACCGAACAGTTATTGGCTATTGAATAATAATTGTAGAGACCCCTGATTTCAGAGTTGTACCTATCTAAGATTTCTAAGTCGTCATTATTGATAAACTGAACACGGGCTTTCGGTTTCCATTGCTCTTTTCCATTGTGTATTTTGATTTCTAATACACCATATTCAAGCAACTTATTCTTCATAACATCCGTTGTCAGTTTTAGATACACTTTCTTGTTGAAAGCTCTCCTTATACGACCTGTTCTACTCCTTTTGGTAAGGTTGGACTTGCGAACATAGATTTCATATCCTAGAAATTTAGCAGACTTCTCGGTATGGGTAATCAGTGTTTTTTCGTCCGACAATTCAAGTTTCAGTTTGGATTGAAGAAAATTCTTTATATCCTCTTTGATTCTTGTTGCATCGTCTTTACTCCCGATTATTCCTATCAGAAAATCATCTGCGTATCTCACATATTTCATCCTTTTATAATCGCTGTCCATTTCGTCTCCACATGAGATTAAGGATCTTTCCTTGTCAAAAGCTTTGATCTGTTTGATAATGATTTTTCTATCATTTTTGTCTATTGTACTTTTTAGATTCACTACAGCGAGCCGTTTCCCATATTCATATTGAATGCGCTCTTTATTAGTTTTGCGGTTTTCCCCTTTATCGAACTTTTGGATATATTCCATCATGTATTTGTCTAACTTGTCTAAATAAATATTAGCCAATATTGGACTTACAATACCACCTTGCGGTGTACCACTATGGGTTTTATGAAACGTCCAATCTTCGATATACCCTGCATTCAGAAATTTCCTTATCAAGCGTATGAATCGTTCATCGGAGATGCGCTCTCTCAAAATATCAATCATGACATCATGGTCAATATTATCGAAGAACCCTTTAATATCCCCTTCAACAAACCATTTAGCTCCATTGAATGTCTTTTGTATATGAGCTAGTGCTGTATGGCAACTTCGTTTGGGTCTAAAACCATAAGAACAATTTTTAAATGCTCCTTCATAAATGGCTTCAAGAATCATTCTGATTACCTCTTGTACTAACTTATCGTCAAAAGCAGGTATTCCTAGCGGACGTACTTTTCCATTTTTCTTTGGTATGTACGTTCTTTTCGAGGGTTGGGGCTGATAACTCTCATCTTTCAATGATTGTATCAGTTTTTCAATTCGAGTAAGGTTCATTCCGTCAATGGTTTGATTATCAGAACCTGGTGTCATATTGCCTGGCTTTGCATAAATGCGTTGATAGGCAACATAATACATCTCTTCATTGAACAAAACACGATAGAGCCTTTCGTACTTATAGGTCGAAAGCTTGCTGTGTTTCGCAAGACTGTTTAATACTCTTTCTGAATTTCGCATAATGTCTCTCACATTTTTCGTTAATTGTATTAAAACTACTTTAGCTGCCTCCCTTCGCCATGTACAGGTCATTATCCTGCTCGGACTACTACGGAAGCTCCGTTACCACTCCAGATATTCAGGGGCAATCCCCATAGCCTTACAACTGGCACTCTGGTATAGGCAATCCCCGTTTGCATACATGAAGAACTATGAGACTATACATAGTCTCTGGCACGACAGAGTGTCGGATACGACTTTCATCCTTTACTACATATTGTAGTTGCGCTATGATTAGTTCTTGCACTTCCTCCTCAAAGACTGGAAAAAGTGAATCACAGTACGACGAGTATAGTTATCTTGACGTCGCAGGTACGCATAATACCGCTTGGATTATCGTTCAATCAATGCAGATTTTATCCTCATAACTGTCTTTTCATCTCCCCATTCAGTCGCAACCTGATAACTGGTTGACTTATGGTATTCTCGGCATGCTACACTCCCTGTCCGGTTAATTTCCCTTTCAGATAAGCCGAGTGATGATAGGTTTTTCAAAGAACACTTACCTAGTCCTTGCCAAAGGACATTTCTTATGCTGCCTTGACGGGCGCACCTTTTATGGCATCTATTTCGAAGACAATGAATCATTTAGATAATAGATCGAGCTGTTTTTCAGAGTTTAACAGGAAGTCATATTCGCCACCATTATAATAGGGCTCAAGCACATTGAGGAAGTTGGCTAAATCAAAATCTTTCTCCCTTACCCGTTTGGCATCAAGGATAGCGGCATAGTCCAATTTGACAAACTCGTAGAACGTATTGAACGATGGCAAAACCGATTCGTCTATTTTGATACGCTCTATATACAAGCTCACTGCATTGGACAGAGCTACCTCTTCCGAACGTGTTGGAGGTTCGTTATCTCGCTTCCACAAAGTCATTATCAGGGTTTTGATACTTTCTCTTTTCTCGATATCAAAGACCCCATCATCGGTATAAAATGGATTAAATGAGATGGGATTTTTTTCCGTATATGTAAAATACACCCCATCTTCCCCATTTGTACGACGATTAATGAAGTTGCAAAGCCCCTGATAGGAGTTCCCCGTATCCACAAGTACGATGTGCGTGCCCTGTTCCCAATATTGGCGACACATATGATTGGTAAAAAAGGATTTACCACTACCCGAAGGCCCCAAGATAAACTTGTTGCGGTTCGTGATAATTCCCTGCTTCATGGGTAAGTCGGAAATGTCCACATGGATGGGTTTTCCGCTTACCCGATCTGCCATCTTAATACCAAAAGGCGACGGAGAACTCTTGTAGTTCGTTTCCTCTGTAAAGAAACATAAGGCAGGTTCTATAAACGTGTAGAAACTTTCTTCACTCGGAAAATCACCCGCATTGCCCGGCATGGCTGCCCAATAGAGTGTAGCGACATCGACTGTATTGTGCCGTGGTTTACATTCCATAAGAGCTAATTGGCTACCCACATCGTTACGGATATTTTTGAGTTCTTCCGCATCGTCAGACCATGCCATCACATTGAAGTGAGCCCTGACAGAAGTAAGCCCGAAACTATGGGCTTCGTTCAGGTACTTGTCGATCCATTCTTTATTGATTTGGTTTCCTCGACTGTACTTCGATAGCGACTGCATATTGCGGGCAGATTTTTCAAACTGCCGCAGGTTCTCTGCCGAATCGTCCAGAAAAATGTATTGATTATATACATGGTTACAAGACAACAACAATCCCACGGGAGAGGCAAACGACAGACGGCAATCACTACGATCCGTAGATAGCTTTTCATATCGCATATCTGTTCCGATTGTACCGGGCAAGTCCTCCACATCCGAAATTGTATGCAGACATACTGTTTTATCGCCGATGCGTAATCCGTCTGCTCCTAACTCCAGATCCTCCAGACAAGTGGTATCTTCCAATGAGAGGGCAAAGTATTTTTCAATCAGCCCCGCCTCTTTTTCAGTTCCCGTTATCTCGTCCGAAACAATACGTGTAAGAGTGATAAATCCCGAATCGTTTAAGATCCGCTCGAACTGCCCGACTGCCTCCATAAATCGTAATGCTGTTTCCTTATTGACTTCTTTGGGGATGATGTTTCCCCGACAAAGCGATGAAAAATTGCTTTGCATACGCATCCTATCCTTTGTCGTTTTGGTCAAAAACAAAAAACAAGTATGGTTCAGAAAAGGACGTTCGTTAAAGTGACGTTCGAATGAACGGGACAGAAAACTCATATTCTCCTTATCGGTAGCAGGTTTATAGTTCTCTTTGACGAACCAATCTTGCTTATGGATAATTGAGTAATCGGGCAAAACCTTGATTGCTTTTGTCCAAGCCGAGTGTATAGCTTCGTATTCGGTATTTGTTACTGTGAACAGTTCCGGCAGATCCACACGGTAGGCTATCGTTATATCCGCATCTTTACTGATGATGCAGTCGTGTTCAACCGAAAGCAAAGGAAATTTACTTTCGATGGTAGCTGCTTTTAGTGTATTACGCATTCCAGACCTCCTTCTTTTTAGGGTATTGGAACAAGCGGCGGGAATTTTTGCGATTGATCAGAAAACGGGGATGTTGTCGTTTGGCTAGCAACTTCATGAGCCCATGTTCTCCGTATTTCGCATTCAGGTTGAAAGTCAGCCATACCAATGCGGAAGCAGCGATAACGCCAAAACCAATACATATCCACTGATCTACTCCGACCATATACATAACGACAAATACTATGAATACAGCCAGTAGACCACCTGCGAAGATGAAAAGATATTGTGCTTTCAAACCCTTAAATTCTACGCTCTTGCCAATGCTCTTGTTAATATTATACTCCATTCTGTATCGTTTTTGAAATAGATTACAGGAAGAAAGAGCGTAGAATAGTGGCAGCGACAATCAGGAAGATACACGCACCAAACCACGAAGCGGCTGTTTTAGAGGTGTCTGGGTCACCTGAGCTGAACTTATTATAGACTTTTATCCCTCCGATCAGCCCCACAACGGCTCCGATAGCATAGATGAGTTTTGTGCCCGGATCAAAGTAGGAAGTTACCATATTGGTAGCTTCGGTAATACCTCCGATACCATTACCTTGGGCAAAGGCAGTTGAAACGGCAGCCAAAACAAATGCTGCCGACAGAAGAAATTTTTTCTTTGTCATACGATTTTTTGATTAATAGTACAGGGGGTGGAATAGTCCCCTGTACTGAATGAATAATGTTGTTTAACTTTGATTTTTTAGTGGTGCGGTCATAGATCGTTTTGTTAGGCTGACGCACGCTAACCGTAATCTCTTTGCTTCATGTTCTTTTGTTTTTAGTTATTATTACTTTACGCAAATTTGCGTACATCAAATTCTTTAGGTGCTCTGACTGTTGGTTCTTCCAATTCTCCAGCTTCTTGTTGCTTTCGGTGGAAGGCGGCAAAATAGTCATCCATCAATGAGGATACGACTACTTTCTTTTTAGGTTCACCCGATACAACCTGTTCAAACATATCGGTCTTACGTATCTCGACTAATACCCGTCCGGCTTCTTCTTTTTCTTCGGATGTTGCATTATCGGGTGTTTCCACCGTCCGCACCATATTTGCCAGATTATTGAAGTCAAGCCCCGATGCCATTGCCCCCCCGGCTCTCCCTTCAGTATCTTCTTCGTCTGTTTCCTCTTCGTCTATTTCTTCTGAATCATTGTCAGGCTCAAATTCGGGGGGAGTGTTCTCAATCTCGAAATTGATTTCGTTTGAATCTTTATCTGATAAATCATCCTTAGAAAAGACTGCGTCCAGTTTATCCAAAGGGATTGCCGCCGGGGCCGTTTTTTCTGTTCCTTCGGCAAATATAGAAGCTTTTTCCGTCTCTTTTTCATTATTAATCAAGGTGGTAGCTTGTGGCAGCGAGTGGCGTAGGTCAAATTTACTTTTGCCCACGATGTCCTCTTTTGGCGCTGCACGAAACGGATTGAAAGAAGGCTTTTTTGCCGCGTTCTTTCTCCGCTTTATCATCCGCTCCCGAAACAGGTAAAGGACAAGGAAAAGCGCATACAGCAGGATGGCTGATATAATATAGTGTTTCATGGCTAAAATATATCCGTGTTTTTTTCACGGTACAGTTCGGTAATCTCATTCTGACAGGTATCAAAATGATGCTCCAATATATTGCTTAGATAGTCGAACAAGGTGTAATTATTCTCACCGATAACCTGTACAATACGCATAATACGTTCGTGAAATTCCTTTCGGATATAGACTACTTTTCGATCTCTGGTTCTACTTTGGACTTCTTTAAAAAAACAAGTTTCATATTGTTGAACAGCTGTTGGAGTCACAACATTAGAAGTCTCGCAAGGAGTCGTTCTTTTATTAATTTTCTTTCTCTTCTTCATTTTTCATTGTTTTTTGATTAAAATATTTTTTCGATATTATTATCATACAGTTCGGTTATATCTTCTTGATAGCTACTGAAATGATGCTCTAAAACATTGTAGATATAACTGAACAGGGAAACATCATTTTTGGCTATCACGTGCAATATCTTAATGATCCTTTCGTGATGCTCCTTGCAGATATAAACCGTTTTTCCACTACGTGCCGCGATAGCCGACTCATGTATAAAAAGGCTCTGATAATCAGTTTCTATCTGTACTTTCGCCTTTCGTTTCCGAGATTCCTCACGTGGAATATCTTGTTTTATTTTTGTTGCAGGAACTTGTATTGGTTCATCGATTTGCTCTTTTTGCTTAGTTACTTCTATTGGTGCAGATTCAGGAGAATAAGCCTGTAACTTGCGTTCCCTTCTGCCTGTACGTGCGATGATGTCCTGAGCGTTCAGGCTTGTATCGGTTTTCTTTTCGTCCATAGCGTGTTACTTTAAAATTTCAAGCAATTCATCTGAAAGAGCATCTATATTACTGCCTTTTACAAGAGTCTTATCCACAGGGAATAGCGTAGATCGGAACAAAGCTTTATGACTGACGGATTGTTCACGTCGGAATCGCAGGCTATTGGGTATAAATGTATTCAGGGTTGTAAATTGCAACTCGTTAATGACGGCCTCATACACTTCGTAGAGTTCGGACTTCTCCCGTCCGTCCACCAGATTCCAAAGCAGGTAGATCTCCTTAATATCAGATTTGCCACTGCCAATAATATCATCACGCACAGTTACCATGTAATCAAGTGTACTTTCCATCACTACACGATCAGCAGCGATGGGAGCAATAATATAATCCATTCGTGCAAGGGTATGGATTAAATCAACATTGTTGAGCGTTCCCGGCAAATCAAAAAATATAAAATCAAAATCACCTTGCGGGATCATATGCTCGGCATCAGCAATAGCCTCTTTGGTATTGCTCTCAATA
Source organism: Dysgonomonas sp. GY617 (assembly GCF_015233815.1). Lineage (NCBI taxonomy): Bacteria > Pseudomonadati > Bacteroidota > Bacteroidia > Bacteroidales > Dysgonomonadaceae > Dysgonomonas > Dysgonomonas sp. GY617. The sequence goes on along the minus strand of NZ_JADCLR010000024.1, from coordinate 77,767 downwards.
ATGGGATAGGCTTTTTTGTTTTCCAAGCGGGTAAACTGTTCGTAGAGCATCCCTTTGTAATACTCGTCACTTTCGCACATCTTAAAATCCCGCTCCCGCATATCTGCAATGGAATACTGAGGATAATCGCAATCAATCACTGCGATATTCTTTCCTTTTACATAGTGTAAAAAGGAAGCCGCTAATACAGTAAGGGTTGTCTTTCCGGCTCCACCCTTTTGGGTTGAGAATGCCACATAAATAGGTTTCTTTTTCATTTCAATTAATTTTTAAATGGTACAATCGTTTTTTCGTATAGCCGTACCCAAGGGGATACGTATATTTTTATGTCTCAACTTTCGTTCGGTGGTATATCTGTTTCCAGGTAACAACCTTTGTATAGCGGTACATACAACCAACCGTATATTGGGATATTCCTCTGTTGGGAGGTTGCAACAGGCTTACATTCTTAGGTTGGTTGCTTCGTAAATTGGTTTGTTTGATATTACTTACGATACACACTACTTATGTATCTGAAAATGTACGATCCAACCATCCTTTCATTGTACGTTTTTACCTCTGTATAATCGCACATAGATTCCTCCTTTGGTACGACTGACTGTAGGGCTCTATATCCTGCTGTACAATCAATTATCCGACAAATAAAATCTATCTTTTTCATACTTGCACTATGTTTTCTAGGGGTGGCAGCTTGTGTCTACACTTGTCTATACTTATTGATTTTCAGGTGATTGTTTCAGGATATAACTTTGCTGCATGAAACGTTATGGAGTATTCATGTCTCTTTCAAATAGAGTTCCGACACTCATAAAATGCCTGACAGAGATCAGGCTTATATCCCGAATCTTTCGGGATAGGATGATGCCCTTTACGGGCAAAAAGTATTTGCATTTGGGCAAATAGCAAGGTATGTTGAGTGCATCACAAAATGAATTTTGCAGCACACAACCCTTGCTCTTCCAGAGGGGTATTTTCCTCTCCGAAGTCGGGAAAAATGAAGACGGCATGAACCGTCCATAGCGTTCATAAACCACTAAAAAAAATCAATGTTATGAACGAAGAGAAAACAGTACCCCATAATCGGGGAAAAGGGGGCAGACCCCCGAAGAACGATCCGGCAAAGCATCGACTGACTGTGAATTTGACAGATCAGCAACATGTCGATTTTTTAGCCTTGTATGAACAGTCAGGTGTACAATCCTTATCCGGTTTTATCGCTGCCCGCATATTTGGAGATGAATTTCGTGTAGTGAAAACCGATGCTTCGGCAGTAGAATTTATTGCAAAGCTCACTGCTTTACACTCACAAATACGAAGTATCGGAGTCAATTACAATCAAGTTGTAAAGGAATTACATTCCAATTTCGGAGAGAAAAAAGCATTGGCATTGCTCTATAAATTGGAAAATGCAACCATTGAACTGGCAGGGATTGGACGGGAAGTGATGCAATTGTGCGAACAATTTAAGGCTAAACATCTTTAAAAATGGTTGCCAAATTTAGCCACGGAAGCAGTTTATATGGTGCACTTACCTACAATCAGGAGAAAGTAGACGAAGGTTTAGGTAAAGTTTTGGCTACTAATTTAGTCATCGAACCCACCGATGGAATCTTCAATGTATCCGATTGTATGCAAGATTTCGAACGGTTTATGCCTTCACATATCCGAACATCGAAACCTGTTATTCACATCTCACTCAATCCACACCCAGACGATAAACTGACCGATAATCAGCTTGCCGACATCGGGCGTGAGTATATGGAACGGTTCGGATATGGCGGACAACCCTACATGATTTTCAAACATGAGGACATTGGCAGGGAACATATACACATCGTTTCGACCCGTGTACGCACCGATGGTTCGATAATCAGCGACAGCAAAAATTATGAACGCAGCAGAAAGATTACAGACCTTTTGGAGCAAAAATACGGTCTACACTCCAAAGAGAAAAATCAAGGCGAGGCATGGCAACTTACTCCGATAGACGTTAGCCAAGGGAACTTGAAGAAACAGGTGGCAAACGTCATTAAACCGCTCTCGGAGATGTATTGCTTTCAGACTTTGGGAGAATATCGTGCTTTGCTCTTCCTATATAATATAGGTGTAGAGGAAATCAAAGGAGATAACAAGGGCAAGATGTATCGGGGATTGGTTTATTCAGCGTTGGATGATGAAGGTAAGCGTATCGGAGCACCGTTGAAATCTTCTTTATTTGGTAAGGATCACGGTTTAGATAAATTAGAAAAACGATTTGAGAAGTCAAAAGAAACAATCAAAACTACAGGCATAGCCAAACAAACCCGTGCTAATGTTTCTGCGTCCTTTGCAAATACCCGTACAGAGAGCGAGTTCCGAGCGGCTTTGCGGGAAAAAGGTATTGATCTTGTATTACGTCGCAACGATGAAGGACGCATCTACGGGGCTACATTTATCGATCATAACCAACGGGCAGTTCTTAATAGTTCTCGTTTGGGTAAAGAGTTTTCGGCAAATGTTCTCAACGAACGCTTTGCGGATAATTCACCTCATGAATATATACAAACAACAGTACCGAAACATTCCGATAATCAGCAAACAACTACCAATCAGCAACTACAATCAGCTCCTTCCGAAACGAACGATGCGGTAGGGAGCTTATTCTCTGTCTTTACTCCCGAAGTTGCGGGAACAGACAACAAACAGCCGACCTTGAAGCGTAAGAAAAAGAAGAAACGCAGGTACGGAAGGCAACAGTAAATTTAGAATTCTAACAATTAAAAAATAACAATTATGTCACAAGAAGATGATTTAAGAGGACTTGCTAAAGTCATGGAATTTATGAGAGCGATCAGTATTTTATTCGTACTGATGAATGTTTATTGGTTCTGCTATCAGGCAATACACGAGTGGGGAATCAATATTGGAGTGGTAGATAAAATTCTGATGAATTTTAATCGTACCGCAGGATTATTCAATTCTATATTGTGGACGAAAATATTTTCTGTGATTTTTCTTGCTCTGTCCTGTCTAGGTACAAAGGGTGTAAAGGAGGAAAAAATTACATGGAATCATATTTATGTATGCCTTGTATTGGGATTTGTGTTTTTCTTTTTGAACGGGTGGCTTCTTTATCTACCTCTACCTAAAATAGCTAATGCTGGTTTTTACATTTTTACTATTTCAGTTGGCTATATTTTATTATTGATGGCGGGTACATGGATGAGCCGTTTACTTAAAAATAATCTGATGGATGATCCGTTCAATTACGAAAACGAATCATTTATGCAGGAAACCAAACTGATGGTAAATGATTATTCGATAAATCTGCCAACGAAATTCTGGTACAAAAAGAAGCAATGGAAAGGATGGATAAATGTAGTGAATCCGTTTCGTGCGGCGATTGTGTTGGGTACGCCCGGTTCGGGTAAATCCTATGCCGTTGTAAACCAATTCATAAAACAGCAGATTGAGAAAGGCTACACAGGCTATATTTACGACTTCAAGTTTCCTGACCTCTCGACTATTGCCTATAACCATTTGTTAAACAACAGAGAAGGTTATGAGAAAGTACCTACTTTTTATGTGATAAATTTTGATGATCCTTCCCGTTCGCATCGTTGCAATCCAATTAACCCTTCTTTCATGGACGATATTTCAGATGCCTATGAATCAGCATATACCATTATGCTAAATTTGAATCGGACTTGGGTGCAAAAACAAGGTGACTTCTTTGTGGAATCTCCGATTATTCTTTTTGCTGCTATTATTTGGTATTTACGCATTTACAAGGATGGTAAATATTGCACCTTTCCCCACGCCATAGAGTTTTTGAATAAAAGTTACGAAGATATTTTTCCAATTTTGACTTCATATCCCGACCTCGAAAATTACCTTTCTCCCTTTATGGATGCTTGGAAATCCGGTGCTGCCGATCAGCTTCAGGGGCAGATAGCATCGGCTAAAATACCTCTGTCTCGTATGATTAGTCCGCAATTATATTGGGTAATGTCGGGTGATGAGTTTACACTGGATATTAATAACCCCGATGATCCTAAAATATTGGTAGTTGGTAACAATCCTGACCGTCAGAATATTTACGGAGCGGCACTCGGATTATATAATAGTCGTATTGTGAAACTGATCAATAAAAAGGAACAGCTCAAATCATCGGTTATCATTGATGAATTACCGACAATATATTTCAAAGGGCTGGACAATCTGATAGCTACTGCCCGAAGCAATAAGGTTGCAGTCCTACTTGGTTTTCAAGACTTTTCTCAACTAAAGCGAGATTATGGTGATAAAGAAGCTGCCGTAGTAATAAATACCGTCGGTAATATCTTTTCGGGTCAAGTGGTTGGCGACACAGCGAAAACTTTATCTGAGCGTTTTGGGAAAGTGTTGCAGAAACGCCAGTCCATGACCATAAACAGAAATGATAAATCAACTTCCATTTCTACGCAATTGGATAGTTTGATTCCTGCGTCGAAAATCTCCAATTTAACACAGGGGATGTTTGTCAGGGCGATAGCAGATAACTTTGATGAGCGAATAGAACAAAAGATCTTTCACAGTGAAATCGTTGTTGATAATGAGCGGGTAGCCACTGAAGCGAAAGCGTACAAGAAAATACCCATTATCACCAACTTTGTAGATAAGAATGGTTTAAACCGCATGAAGGAACTGATTAAGGAGAATTACGACCGTATCAAAGCTGAAGCCAAACAGATTGTTATTGAAGAATTGGAGCGGATAAAAGGTGACCCAGAACTTTGCCATTTGTTGCCGAAATAGGAATAGTTTCCACACTAAAAAACATATAAAGAAAGGTGAGACAGCCTTTCCTTATATGTTACTTTACGGTAAAATACAAACTAAAAATTATTTTCTTTCTTTTTTATAATAATCTTCAGTATAGTTATTCATTAAACTATTCATGTCTAATTTGTGGACATCAATAAACTGTTGTATTTTCTCTTCACCAAGTTCATTAATATTATATGCCGCAAACTCTTTTATAAAAGATCTAATTGAATCTTTAAGTGTTTTTAGTTTTCCTTTTCTCATTATGTCTACTTTATGGGTAAAGTCAGCTTCATATGATAGATTTTTAGTTGGAATAATTAATATTCGTTTTACTTTTGCTTCTTTCCCATATTCACTTTCAAACCATCCACAATGAGAACACATTTGTGCCGCTTCGTGCTTATTTATATTTTCTCTTGAATCGCTAACTTCACTTTTACATTCAATAAGAAAGAATCGCTCTTCAACTCCGCCCCATAAATTGTCGGGACCTTTTCTTATTTCTTTATCTGGCCTTTGGCTAATGAAACCTAACAAAGAACCGATCTCCTTTACAGCATTTTCAAACTTCTCCGAATTAACACCAAATGTAAAATCGTTAAGTATTCCATCAACAGCTAATATCAATTCTCCATAATTGGCGTATTGAGAAATCCATTCTTTAATTCGTTTTATTCGATTTTCATTAATGTATCCGATTTTTTTATATGTAATCCCGTCTTTAGGTTTTAGTAACTGCAGATTACTATCGAAAGCACTCCTTTGTATTTTATTAGATTCAATTTTACTAATAGCATATTTATACCTAGCTAAAATCTGCAAATACCACCCTCGTTCAAAATCGTCATTTATATAATTGTCTATTATTCTTTGAATTTTTTCGCATGCCAATTCATTGTTTCCACTATAACTTGCGACCTCGGCTTCCTTTTCCAACTGCAGAAGATCATAAATACGAGAGTCTTTTTCAGCTATAGTTATTTTATCCATTTCTTCTTTATAGAATTCTTTCCACCCTTCATCTCTTTGTAGGGACTGATTGATCAATGATATTAGAACTTTCTGCGCAGAATCATCGGACTTTAATTCTTCTTTAGCCATTGATACTATTTCAAACCCTAAATCAATTTGCTTTTTGGTCTGCTGAGAAAAATATTTATTGGTTTTAACACTTTTGATGAATTTAACTAGATCAGCTCCAATCAGCATTATTGCACTATAATCTTTTTCTCCTCGTACGCTTCGCCCTAACCCTTGCTCTACTTTTTGAGCTAACCGAATATTGATGACATCGCTATTAACTCTACATTGTTCTTCATATCTATCAATTAATGAGTTAAAATATGGCATTGAATCTATTATCAGAATCCGACAAGTTTCATCAGGCAAATCTATGCCATCATACCGGTTTACGACAACTAAAGTATTTTTAAATTCGCCATTTTTCAAAGAAGATATACTTGAAAATATATTTTTTGCCTGAGCAATATCAGCACCTAAATGATGGTATTGTTCGGATCTTTTATTACTAGGAACTAGAGCAACCCTGCCAAAATTCAATTTTTCATTTGGTTTACCAAAAATTGACACAATCAGATCTTTATCAAGAGAATCATCTATAAGTGAAGGAATAAGAATCATCTTCTCTCCAGACCATCTTTGTTCTGAATTTATTAATGGATTCTTTACAGCCTCAACTTTAAACCCTAACCCCTTAATAAAAAAAGAGTCATCTTGAGTTGTCGCAGACATAAGGATACGTTGATCTGCATTTGAAAAAGAGCCAAAATTTCTTATAGGAATATGATAAGGAACTATCTCAATTCCATTCCCTGTTACAAATGCTTGGCATTTTAGTATATCATTCTTAATTACAGGCCAAGTAAAAGCTAGTGCATCATCGTCTTTATACTTTGACAATAATGCAATAACCTCACTACTTTTATCAATCCATGCCCAATAAGGTATCGGCAATAGTGTGTCGTAATCACCATTAATTATATCAAGGAAACTGCCTTCTCCTTGATCTTTAAGATCTTCTTCAAATAAACTAATTATTGAAGGATATAAATCATGATCTCGTTTTAGTCGGATAGTGAAAGAATCTTTTATTGAATCAATACAAGCATGAGAATCATCAAGAATAATACAACCAACTTGAACAAAGCTATTATCTATACCAAATTTTGATTTCCCATTAAAAAGTTTCTGGATGTGTGTTATGAGAATCTTTTTACCTTCTATAAAATCATTTGGGAGTTCATTGTCACTTTGGATTTGACAAAATGGGATGCCAAATTTAGTAGCCTCTTCTGCTACTTGTTGAGATAAATATATATTAGGACAAATGAACACACTGGGACCTTGATTTTGATTGATCTTAGATTGTAAAATAAGCAATCCGATTAAAGTTTTACCCTCTCCTGTATGCAGTTTAATAATTAAATCTTTTTCTTGTTGTTTGGATTTATACCAATCTTCCAAGATTTTGTTTTGGGCTGGACGTAGTGGCCCAGTAACACTTCTTCTATCAAGATTGTTATAAATGTCTATTGGTACTATTTTTTTCTCAATATCTCCCTTACTAAGTCTTTTCTTAAAATCAACCATAATACAATGTGTGTTTTTGATATAAAATCTAAAAGTGACTAATGCTCAAAGATATATAAATTCATTCATCTGCTGAAAAAAAACTTCGACCTTTTTACTCAAAAGAGTCTCAGACAACCCCTGTCACAAGATTCCACATCTTTAAGCCTTTGCAATCAAGTTATTACTTCATTTTACCTTAGCCCTGCATTAATAGTAATGCAGAATAAAAATATCATTTATTATGGATCAAAACAAAGTGAAATCTGAAGATCCTAAAGTTTTACTGATCCTAGCCAAAGATGGTAAGCTCAGAGTACCAGGTTGCTGTGTTGCTGGGCTTTCAGTACTTTTTACAGCTAAGGTGAGTTATGCCGATAAGGAGACGACGTTGAGATGAACACGGTATGTAATATCTTTTTCGGTCAGGTCCGTCGGTAATACAGCGAAAACATTTTCCGACCATACCAAAGTAAAACAGATTAATGCTGATGAATTGAAGTGCCTTTGTTATGATGAAAATCTACGTCATTTATTGCCAAAAGAAGAATAAATATTACCACTAATTTTAGTGGAGTTCACCGAATTACTTCGGAAATATATTTTAGTGTAGGTCAATTAATTAGAAGTATAATTCAGCATTAAGTGTTTAATCCTATGATTATTATCATGAATTGAAACATAACAAGAATCAACCACATCTATTCCCAAGCATTGTTGTCTTAGTATTTCAGATACTCTATTTGCATTACATAAGCAATCATTTAAACAAGAAATGATATTGTCGATTTTTCCTTGTAATATATATCCAATTAAGCAGCCATTTGAAGGATATTTATCTGAAACATAATTATCAATACCTGTTTCTATATATCGTTTATGAAGTTTGATAGCTGAAACTTTTGTTTCTCTTCCAACTTTGAAAGAGTCAACTTCAATTAAGTTTTTTGCTTCCGCAAAATATTCCCACTGATTTCTGGTCCAATCAGAGAAACGAAAATCAATTCTTGATGCACATTTAGCCGCAATACCATTATTTTTATAAATTCTATATTCGGGAATAATATCTATTTGCCATTCCAATCTTTTTCTATTTGTATTTAGAGATAATAGCAACTCCTTCGATATATCTTCTTCCTCCCAATCAATAGAAATATTTCCTTTGGATTTAGTTACACAATACCCCTCGCTCAATAAAGTCAAACAGCGTCTTTCCAATATTTGCAATGTGCTATTTATATACTCAGATTTAAAATTCCCACTCATTTTGTTTCCATATTTGCAATTTCAACAATAAGAGAATGAGCATCATCAATAGCCTGTGAACGTGTCCAAAAACGTTTTTGATTTGGTTTAATCAAATATATTTTATCCCTATCATAGTACCTGAATTGCTTTTGTATATACAGATTTTTCCCTTTTTCTTGAATAGAATACTTATCTAATTCTTTAAGCAAGGAAGATAGTTCCTTCGTTTGATTTACATCAATGGGTTTTTCCGTATTACAAAAATGCAATACCACCAAGTTTAAAGGATTATGTCGCTGTACATCATATATAGTTAGATTAATTTTATGACTGGTTTCGGAGAAGAAATTATTTAATTCTTGATGAAGAATCTTCGCATAAGACCTATTCTCGTCAGATAGAACTCTATGAAATGCTTTTGACTTCACTCCTTCTATTAGCATAGAAAATGAATATTCAAATGCATCTGAAATTAAGAATTTCTCTTTTTGTGAAATATGGCATAATGAGAAAATAAAATCATCAATTTCATTCTCAAAAATATCTTTTTGGTTATTCTGTTCAAAAATATCAAGACTCAAATATTTGTCTAAAATCTCTGAAAGGTGGTACATATCATCATCCTTAAAAGAGAAAGGTAATTGATAGTATTCATTGGGTTTCAGCTCTTCTCTTTCAATCCCAATAGAAGCGGATATCATAAACAGAAAGTAAGCTGCTAGTTTTGAGTTTAAATAACAAGTAAGTCCTTTCAGTATTTTTTCGTCATCGTGATGAAGTCCTAATACCTTACTATTAAATGAACATTCTTCTTGCACAAAAGAAGCACAGACTCGCCACTCTTTTAAGCCTTCTTTTATTAAAATATGGGGCGCTTTATATGTCTCTATCGCTCCCAATCGTCTAAAATCATCTATCCTATCCAAGTGACTAGCACTAATTCCATAATGTTCTGAATATATTTTTTTCGACTTATCCGATAATCCGTCTATTAGTTTTGAAAAACAGTCAGTATAATATCTATCAATGTGTTTTGGCAAAATATATTTTTGCGGAATAGTTTTATCCTCCGTTATTTTCTTCGTGGAGTTATCCAAAAATTGTAATCCTAAACCCTTTTTTATCTTTTTTCGTTCTATATATTGCTTAAGAATAGAGCTATTCGATAATGATTTTAAAAAATAGTAGTCTGCAATATTTCCCCACATAGCTATTTTCCATATTTTGGAATCAGGTATTTGACACTCTGCTCGGGGAAGAAATTTGATGTCTGTACTATCAATTAATACCCCATCTATTAAGTTAGATTTAAGATAAGTTTTAGGTGCCCAATATTCAATTGTATTGGATGTTTTTGAGGGTGTGTTTTTTTGAAAATAAGCAATGCAAATTGGTCCTACTGCAGATGTAAACAATTGACCTCCAAAATTTTTCGGGATTTTTCGGAATATGGATAAATTATATACTTTTTCTACATAGTTCTCATTTAATAGCCACTTTCTAAAGTTTTGGAAAGGTTTTTCTGTATTAGTAAGTACTTTTGCATTGAATATTAAGGCAATATTCCCATCAGGACAAAAGTCAATAGATTTATGCAGAAAGGGTAAAACCATTTCTTTACCAAAATTATGCTTGACACAGTAATCCATTATTGATTTTGTCAATTTTTTGGTTCCAAACGGTGGGTTTCCTACTACTAAGTCTACCTTTTCAAAATCATCAGGATTCACTTCCCCAATGGTGTCCCGACACCACAAATTCTTTCCTTCTTTACCTTTAATCGAAATATCTTTGGGATTGTCTATGAGATACGGAAATTTATTTGTTTTATCTATCCATAGTTTTTTGGGATTAAGGCGTTCTACTATCGCCAAATACAAGCTGAAGGCTGTTACTTTAATAGCCAATGGGTCTATTTCTATTCCAAAGATATTTTGTACAAGTATGTCATGAAGTTCCTTGAAAGTTATAACCTTCGAGGGATTTTTATTTTCCCATCTCCTAATCAGCCTTTTATAACTTTCAACCAAGAAAATTCCAGAACCACATGCAGGATCTAAAATCTTTATATTGTGGTTTGTTTCATTCTTAATTGGTAACTTATCATTAAGGATTAACTCTACCAAAGTATATGGTGTATAGAATTGCCCTTTTTCTCTTTTGGCATCAAGTTCCCCAAGAAAGTTTTCATATACTTCGCTCAATAATTCTATTTGGATAAAATCGAATTTGAATATTCTCCAACTCTCGAATAATTTAGGTTGTTCCGAAATATCTCCATCAATAAAACAGTTTTTTATTTTTTCTAAATGTTCCTTCTTTACTTTTAATTGTTCACCCTCAATAATTGGGAAAACGTTACCATTAAAATGCTCTTGCAACTTTGCAAATAACTGATATGTAGCACCAACATCATCTAAAATGTCGAAATAACTTTCCGCGTCTTTCTTGATTTCTTTGTATAATCCAGCTTCTTGCGCAGCCCCTTTATCCTCAAGATACAAGATGAAAAGGGAACGCATGAGCAAACCATGAATAATATTAGTATCTGTAATATCTTTTTTTAGCGCATCAGCCGTTTTTAATAGGCTCTCCACTAAATATCGATCTATCCTTTTTTGAACATTAATGCTTTCGCGAAGATTGTAGTCGCTCGTCCATAACAAGCCGCTATCGACACCTATGCGAGAAAAAATTTCATTTAAAATTTTTAAATTCGTTTCATCATCTTTCGTACTACTAAAAATTTGATATGAACTTAATTCTTTATCGTAGTTAGAATCAGGCTTTATGTATTTGGGCTTTTCGTGGCAATTATAAATCCGAATCTCGGTATCCGATACAACAAAAAGGAACATAATTTTTCGATAGTTCCATGCTTTGTGTTGTATTTCGGCAATTTGCTTTAAAGCATCAATATCGAATGCCTTAACTTCTTTGAACAGAATTGCGGGGAAATCTCCTGAAAAATAAACTGTATCAGCACCGATCTCTCCCAATTCCTGATATTCAGGATTAGAAACAGGTATATCGGAGCATTTTGACAAATGCTCATAACCTAATTTCTCATAGAAAAAACTTGTGCTCATTTATACTTATTTAATATGTAAATCAACAATTTAAATACAGTAAGTCTAATCTACAAAGATACGAATAAGACTGTAAAATCCAAAATACAGAGAGCTATTCCTCGTATCTTCTTTTTCAGAAGCCGAATTATGTATCTTTTCTATTTACTTGTAGATTTATAGAAACAAGAACCTTTCTAAAACCATCCCTAGACAACCCAAGCCACAAGCTACCACTTGTTTATATCCTTGCAATCAGTCCATTACTTCGTTTTATATTCGCTCTGCATTAATAGTAATGCAGAATAAAAACATCATTTATTATGGATCAAAACAAAGTAAAATCCGAAGAGCCTAAAGTCTTACTGACCCAAGGCGAAGATGGCAAACTAAAAGTCATCACAGGGGAGCAGGGCGGTAAACTCAAAACCGTCGAACCCACCAAAGAAAATGCCGACCAGTTTTTGAAGGTTGACACCAACAGCAACTTTCTGGAAAATTTCTTCAAAAAGATGTCGGCACAGTTCAATCATCCCTCACACACCGGCGTTTATGCCGTCGGGGTGTCAGCCGTAGATAAAATAGCGGCTTTCTTAGACAAACTTATCCGTATCGATCACACTGACAAAGCCCTCGGTCCGTATCGCCTTAAATTTGATGGTAAGGTAAAGATACATATTGAGCTCACGGGCAAGTTTCAACCTTTGGATCTCAATAAGATCGATTGGAAAGAAAGTGAAAAGCTGGGACTCTCCGGTGAGAAATTGCAGGATGCCCTCAAAGCAATGGTCTACGGACACAAGTCTCCCGGTCTGGTGGATATCAAACCTACCATTGATGGAAATGAGTTTCCGATGCAAGCTCGTTTGTCATTAGAACCACAGAAAGATGGCAGTATCAAGTTGGTGACGCATCCTAAGCAGGAACAGCCCGATTTTGATAAACCTTTTATGGGTGTAGCTTTTTCCGAACAAGATAAAGAGCAACTCCAAAAGACAGGTCATGGGGCACGTGTATTTGAGCTTGAGGTTAATGGAGAGAAAATACCCTCAGTTATCTCTCTTGACAAACTAACGAACCGCCTTGAAGCTGTTTCACTTTCCGAAATCAATATTCCGCAGACGTTAAAAAATGCTCCTCTTTCCCCTGAACAACAGCAGGGCTTGAAAGAAGGTAAAGCTGTATGGGTTGAAGGAATGGATAAAAAGGTAAAGGCGGGAGAAGAACCTCAAAAGATAGACCGCTTTGTACAATTCAATGCAGTTAACAGAAACTTCGATTTTAAATTTAGTGACGAACAACGCCAGCAACATAAAGAGCAGCAACAAACCAAACAAGCTGAGAGGCAAGAAAAACCACTTCCCAAAGCCCGCAAGATGGATGAGGTCTGGGTTTATTCCAAACAAGGATGTGTACAACTCAGTAAAGAAGAATTTACCAAGTTATGCAACAAGGAACCGATTTTTGTTGAAGGTATGCAATCCCGTCCCAAACAACCACAACCCGATGCTTCAGGAGCACAAAAGGTAGAAGCTACCGATCAGAAAGGGCAGAAATACAATGCATGGGTATGGATTGATGAAGACAAAGGTAAAGTTCGCCATACCTCCAAGCATCCCGACCAGATACGAGCTATCGAAGCAAAACAAGCGGCAAAAGATTCTCAGAAAGTTACTCTTGCAGGCGAGAGTAAAACACAGGTGGCTGTCAATAACGAAGGTAAGACCAACGAAGCGACCAAACATTCTAAAGAGCCGCTAAAGCAAGGTCAGACACAGCCCACTTCCAAACAAATCGAGAAGAAAGAGCAGAAACAACAGGAGCAAAGACAATCTCCTGCTGCTCCTAAAAAAAGCAAAGGACGTAAGATGTAGGAATATAAAATAATAAAAGGGAGACCCCACCACTAAAAAATCAATGTTAAAATGAAAATAATAATAGCAGAAAAACCATCTGTGGCTAAGAGTATAGCAGCCATAGTTGGAGCGAACAATAAGAAAGACGGCTATATGGAGGGTAACGGATATGCCGTTACGTGGGCATTCGGGCATCTGGTAGGACTAGCCATGCCAGAGCATTACGGTATCACAGGATTTCAGAAAGAGAACCTACCGATACTTCCACAAGAATTTAAATTATTGCCCCGACAAGTCAAAGAGGGCAAAGAATATAAGAACGATCTGGGCGTGATGAAACAACTCAAAGTAATCAAGGAGTTGTTTTCTCAGGCTGATGGGCTAATTAATTGTGCTGATGCCGGACGTGAAGGGGAACTCATATTCCGCTATATATACCAATATATAGGATGCACCCTTCCATTCGAAAGGCTTTGGATTAGTTCTCTTACCGACAGAGCCATCAAAGATGGTTTCAAAACGCTTCGTCCCGGAGCAGATTATGACAATCTGTATGCTTCTGCAAAAGCCCGAAGTCAGGCAGACTGGCTCGTAGGTATCAATAGCAGTCAGGCTCTCTCGATCTCCGCAGGCTATGGCGTTTGGTCACTAGGCAGAGTACAGACCCCAACACTGGCGATAATTTGTAGTAGATATTTAGAAAACAAAGATTTCAAGCCACAAACTTATTTTCGTTTGAAACTCCATACTGCTAAGGAATCTACAACATTTGCTGTTCATTCGACAGATAAATACGATACTCGTAGTGACGTAGAAGATGTGAAATCAAAGGTCAAAGCTATTGGAGCAATAGAGGTTACAGGGGTAGAACGTAAAGAAGTTAAGCAAGAACCACCATTATTGTATGACCTGACTACACTTCAAAAGGAAGCCAACAGCAAACATGGTTTTTCAGCAGATAAAACGCTGACGATAGCTCAAAGTCTGTATGAAGCTAAGAAAATTTCCTATCCCCGAACAGGTAGCCGTTATATTTCCGAAGATGTACTGGAGAAAATACCACACCTGATCGCTACACTTCGCTCACATGCTTATTTTAGAGATTATATCAATGGGCGATTTGATACCAAGCTCAATATCCGTTCGGTCAATGATGCAAAAGTTACCGACCATCATGCCCTCATTATTACAGAAGAATCTGCAAGCAATTTATCCAAAGATGAACAACTTATCTACGATATGGTTGCCGGGCGTATGTTGGAAGCCTTTGGCGAACCATGCATGAAAGAGAACACCAGCGTGTCATTTGATGCCGATGGCGTACACTTTTCATGCAAAGGAAGTGTTACACTCGTCCCCGGCTGGAGAGCGGTATTTGAAGCTAAAGACGAGTCAAACGATGAAGAGGATTCTATTGCTTTACCTGTTCTTTTGGAAGGAGATATGTTGACAATCCAGAATTGTGAGATTCAGGAAAAGCAAACCAAACCTCGTCCACTACACACCGAAGCTAGCTTATTGAGTTCGATGGAGTCTGCAGGCAAAGAAGTAGAGGATGAACAACAGCGTGAAGCGATGAAAGAATGTGGTATAGGTACACCTGCTACCCGTGCATCCATTATTGAAACACTCTTTTCCCGTGAGTATATTGTCCGTGAGAAAAAGTCTCTAGTCCCGACCAATAAAGGATTGGTGGTTTATCTGGCGGTCAAGGATAAGAAAATTGCCGATGTCGCCATGACGGGACAATGGGAAGAAGCCCTTAATAAAGTTGCTTTGGGTAAGATGGATGCCGCTACATTCCATAAGGGAATAGAAGTTTATGCTTCACAGATCACTACGGAGCTACTTTCTACCGCTATCGAACGCACGGATAACCGTAATACTTGTTCCTGCCCCAAATGTAAGAACAGGCAGATGGTATTTTACCCGAAGGTTGTAAAATGCAAAGATGAAAGTTGCGGACTGACAGTTTTCCGTAGCATTGCTAAAAAAGAACTAACGGACGGACAACTGACTGACCTTTTAATGAATGGCAAAACCTCATTGATAAAAGGGTTCGTAAGTTCCAAGACCGGAAATACGTTCGATGCAGTTATTAAATTCGATGCCGACTACAAAACTGTATTTGAGTTTCCACCACGCAAAGGCGACAGCAAAAAACGACGATCTAAGTAAAATAACTATCTTTACCACTGAAAGGTCTTTGTTTTACGATTCGGAATAGTCGTTTAACATTGATTTTTTAGTGGTGGCATCCGGGGCTAAGCTCCGGATGCTTTTTTCTTTTCCGATTGTAAGCTTCATCCTTACAAAAGCAATAACAAAAGGGTCTTCGACCTCCACTAAAAAATCAATGATATGGCAATAAAACCAAATACATCAGCCGTAGAATTATCCTATTTTCGGCTATCCCTATTATCCTATCTCCGTGATACACACCCCGACAAAGCAACCGACCATGACTTTATTGCTGAACGTGGCGATACAGCAGCAGAGGCGTATAGTCAAGCCATAAAATCAGGTTATACCCACGACCAAGCAGAAGTCATCTCTTCGCAAGTCCTATATGAAGGCTTGTACTTCTCTACCTACCGAACCCTTGTGACTATTCTTTGGGAAGAATTTTCTGAAGAAGTAAATCCGACTGGGGCCGAAGGCATAGCCATAGAGCTATTGCCCCGACTTACGAGTACGATTCAAAAACACACCTTGTCTGATGATTTTGCCGATACCCCGGAGTACAACCAGTTTTACACGGAACTGACAGGCGAAATACAAATCCTGCTCGAAAATGGCTTATAACAAGAAAGCCCATCTTCGGGACAATATCGAAGCCATCCGCATTGCATTCGCTCTCGATAGAGAAAAAAGACAGGCTACCGATGCCGAAAAAGAGAAGCTGGCCGCCTATTCAGGTTTTGGAGGGATAAAAGCCGTGTTGAATCCCGCCGCCAAACCGGAAGATATAGCCCATTGGAAAACTTCTGAACATGATCTGTTCCCTCTGGTAACTGAATTACATCAAGTGTTACGGGATGGAGCAAAGGACGATGCCGAATATAAACGCTATGTCAGCTCCCTTAAAAATTCGGTGTTGACTGCTTTTTATACTCCTAAGCCTGTTGTAGATGCTTTGTCACTTGCTTTGAACAACAGTGGTATCAAACCCATACGTTTTCTTGAACCCAGTGCAGGAGCAGGAGCATTTATATCCTCATTTAAAGAAACCGTGCCGGATGCTGAGGTTACAGCCTTTGAAAAAGACCTGTTGACAGGGAAGATTCTCTCACACCTCCACCCACAAGATAAAATACGGATTGAGGGTTACGAGAAAATGGAAGGACGATACGCACAACATTATGATGTGATAGCCTCCAACATTCCTTTCGGGGATGTCGCTGTATTTGATCCTTTGCTCTCCAAACATGAGATACCCGCAGTCAGCCAATCGACAAAGGCAATCCATAATTATTTTTTCACAAAAAGTGTGATGGCTGCCCGCGAGGGTGGATTAATAGCCTTTATCACTTCACAGGGCGTTCTCAACTCGGAGCACAACAAACCGATTCGTGAACACCTGATGAATAGTTGCAATGTCGTATCGGCTATTCGTTTGCCCAACAACCTGTTTACAGAAGAAGCAGGAACGGAGGTCGGAAGCGTTTTAATTATCCTGCAACGCAAGAATTCAACTATTCTGCCGACTCAAAGGCAGCAGGATTTTATCGAATCACGTAAATTGTCCAATGGTATATCTGTAAACAATCTTTTCAAAGATTTTGACAGGGTGATACAAACGGATGTAAAAGTGGGTACAGATCCTTACGGCAAACCTGCAATGGAATTTACCCATTCTGGCGGAACGGAAGCTATTGCAGCAACACTATACCGGATGCTGAATGAAGATTTTTCCAGGCACCTCGATCTGGAGCATTACTTATCTCATGCTCCCCAAAAGCAAGAACAACAGCCAATTGTAACTCCGATAGAGAAAATCTCTGTTTCGGATATGGTGGAGCTAAGCCCCAAATCGGCTTATGAACCGACCCTCGAAGATTTAGTCCATTTCTATCCTTTTGCAGAAGCCAGAAACCGCAAAGCATGGGCGGAATTATCCGAACAGGGGATAAAAGCAGCTGTGGAGCCACGTATTAACCAAACAAAAGAAGAAAAAGATACAATCATCAAGGATGAAGCTAGTGGATTGTTTGTAAATATGAACACGGGAGAAGTAATAGAACAAAAGAAAGTATCGTCACCTGATATCCAGCAACAGCCGATTGTAACCTTATACGACCTGTTTGGTTTTTCTGCCGAAGAACGTTCACAAATTAAACAGCCCAAACATTCCCGTCGTCGTATGCCTATGCCACAGCAAAAGGGAGTACAAGCTAAAAGTCCGTCAACAACTAAGCCGACTGAAACACCTGAACAACGCAGCGAGCGGTTGGAAAAGGAAAGAGTAGAACGATTGAAGCCTATTCCGATGCCTATACCCGAAAACGGATTGCCAAAACACTATAAAAATGGCTCATTGGTAACCGATACAGATAATCGTATAGGCTACTTGCGGGATATGGACGGACACCAGCCCATGTTCCATCCATTGGAACTGTCATCCAACCAGCAAAAACAGGCATCGCTCTATATTGAAATACGCGATACCTATAATCATTTGTATAATAACGAAGCCGATACACTCAAAGAGAATCCGGCATTACGGCAGATGCTTAATCGCTTATACGACGATTTTACACAAAAGTTCGGTAATCTGAACGATGCAAAGAATCTCGACCTCATCAAGATGGATGCAACAGGACGGGAAATACTCTCTTTGGAACGTTACCGAGAAGGTAAAGCGATCAAGGCTGATATTTTCGAACGTCCCGTAGCTTTTAACCCCGATGAAATTTCTAAAGTGGATAATGCCTATGAAGCTCTTGTCTCCAGTCTGAATAAATACGGAACGGTGAATTTAGATCACATGGTCTCTCTGACAAACAATACGCAAGAGGGCATACTTGATGAACTGAAAGGTAAGATCTATTTCAATCCGCTTGTCGGGGGCTATGAGGTAGCAGACAAGTTTGTATCGGGTAACGTTATTTCAAAAGCTGACGAAGTACAAAATTTTATTGACCGCAATCCTGACCATGAAGCTGCCAAAGAATCTTTGACCGCTCTACACGACGCTATACCCAAACCGATAGCTTTCGACGATCTGGATTTCAATTTTGGGGAACGGTGGATACCTTCGGGTATCTATGCTGCTTTTGCATCCTACCTTTTTGAAACGGATGTAAATATACATTATGCCCCCAGTAGGGATGAGTTTAGTATAAATTCTGATACTAAAAATGCTAAGATCAAAGACCAATATGCTGTTAAAGGGGAGAGCCGTACCTTCGACGGTGTTGCCCTGATGCGTCATGCCTTGCACGACACCACTCCCGATATTACAAAAACAATTCGGGTAGATGGTAAAGAGACAAAGGTACGTGATGGAGAAGCTATTCAGCTTGCCAACACCAAGATTGATGAAATGCGTAACGGCTTTTCGGAATGGCTCAGAGAGCAGACTCCCGAATTTAAAGACAGGCTTGCCGATATGTATAATCGCACATTCAACTGTTTTGTGCGACCCGAATACGATGGATCGCACCAAACTTTTCCCGGACTCGATCTGAAAGGTTTGGGTATTCCTGACTTATATAATAGCCAGAAAGATGCTATCTGGATGCTTAAATTGAATGGTGGGGGCATAATCGACCATGAGGTGGGAGGCGGTAAAACGCTGATTATGTGTTGCGGGGCAATGGAAATGAAACGGCTCGGATTAGTGAACAAACCGCTTATCACAGGGCTGAAAGCCAATGTTCACGAGATTGCACAAACCTTCTGTACTGCATACCCTGATGCAAAGGTACTCTATCCGGGTAAGGAGGATTTTACACCACAGAACCGCAATCGTATTTTCAACGAAATGAAAAACAACAATTGGGATGCAGTGATTTTAACACATGAGCAGTTCGGGATGATACCTCAATCTCCGGAGATACAGCGAAGTATTTTACAGGCAGAACTTGACAGTGTGGAAGAGAACCTCGATGTGCTGCGTTCGCAGGGCAAAGAGGTATCAAGAGGTATGCTGAAAGGTTGTGAGAAACGCAAAGCTAACCTTGAAACGAAATTGGAAGGTATAGCCCACCAGATCGAAAACCGCAAAGATAATATGTCGGATTTTCGAATGATCGGTATAGACCATTTGTTCGTAGATGAAAGCCATAAATTTAAAAACCTGACTTTTACCACCCGCCACGACCGTGTAGCAGGCTTAGGAAATACCGAAGGTTCACAGCGGGCACTCAATATGCTTTTTGCCCTGCGTACCATACAAGAACGCACAGGTAAAGATTTAGGGGCTACTTATTCTTCGGGAACAACGATTTCCAATTCATTGACCGAACTGTATCTGTTATTCAAATACCTGCGTCCCAAAGAATTGGAAAGACAGGGTATCAATACCTTCGATGCATGGGCGGCTATCTTTGCTAAGAAAACCAAAGACTATGAGTTTTCGGTAACCAACCAGATCGTACAGAAAGAACGTTTCCGCTATTTTATTAAAGTACCGGAGCTGGCTTCTTTCTATTCCGAGATTACTGACTACCGAACAGCTCAGGATATTGGCATAGACCGTCCCGAAAAGAACGAGATTTTACACAACATTCCACCCACATCTGATCAGCAGGAGTTTATCGGTAAGCTGATGGAGTTCGCCAAAACAGGCGATGCCACTCTTTTGGGACGTGCACCACTTTCAGAGCGAGAAGAAAAAGCAAAAATGTTGATAGCGACCGACTATGCCCGCAAGATGTCGCTTGATATGCGAATGATCGACCCCGATAAATACGGCGACCATGTGGACAATAAAGCTAGCCATTGTGCGGCATCCATAGCTGACTATTATAAGAAATACGATGCACAAAAGGGTACTCAGTTCGTTTTCTCGGACTTGGGAACATACAAGCCGGGACAGTGGAGTCCTTATACGGAGATAAAACGCAAATTGGTGGAGGATTACGGTATTCCTACATCTGAAGTGAGATTTATTCAGGAAGCGGGTAGCGAGAAAGCACGTAAAGCCATGATCAAGGATATGAATGTAGGTAGAATCCGTGTGATGTTCGGCTCAACCGAAATGCTGGGGACAGGTGTAAATGCTCAGAAACGGGCGGTAGCGATTCATCATTTAGATGCACCGTGGCGACCGTCAGATCTGGAACAACGCGATGGACGAGCAATACGCAAAGGGAATGAGATAGCCAAACTATATGCTGATAATAAGGTCGATGTAAAAATATATGCTGTAGAAAAATCATTGGATGCTTATAAATTCGGATTGTTACATAACAAGCAACTTTTTATCAAACAGCTTAAAAATAACAATCTCGGTAGTCGTACCATTGACGAGGGGAGTATGGATGAGAAAAGCGGTATGAACTTTTCGGAATATGTGGCTATCTTGTCGGGGAACACTGAATTGTTGGAGAAAGCAAGGATAGAAAAGAAGATCGCTGCTTTAGAAAGTGAAAGGCAAGCTTTTGTTCGTGGAAAATCATCAAGCCGATATAAGTTGGAAAATATAATGCAAACAGTCGATTCCAATAAGGGATATATTGATCGCATCTCTAAAGATGTGGAAGCCTTCAATAGCAAGGTACAGATTGCTCCTGACGGTACACGGCTCAATCCTGTTAAATTAGATGGGTTTCAAGCTACCGACTCGGTTGCTATCGGCAAGAAGCTGAACGAAATATCGGACAAAACACGTACACACGGGGCACACGAGAAAATAGGTTCGTTGTATGGCTTTGATTTATTGGTCAAATCAGAGACTACGAATAAAGATGGGTATGATCTGGTACAAAACCGATTTTTTGTGCGTGGAGAGGGGCAGATACTCTACAACTACAATTATGGGAGTCTGGCGGCAGACCCCAAAACAGCCTCGCTGAATTTCTTGAATGCACTTGATAGTATGCCTAAACTTTTGAAAAAATACCAAGAGGATACCGATAAACGGATGCAGGACGTACCCGTTCTCAGGCAGGTAGTGGAAGGCGTGTGGTCGAAAGAGAACGAACTGAAGGACTTGAAAACGGAACTCACGACTTTGGAGCGTAAGATAGAATTATCCTTAAAGCCTATCGAGCAAAGCGAGGGACAAGAAAACACTTCTGAAAAGAATCAGGCTCAACCTCAGAATAGCCCAAAATCAACAGTGATTCAAGATGCCCCTATGCCGAATACTTTGCAAGGAGTGAAAGAGGTTATGGGAGATAGATTCGTTATTGCATCGGTGGGTAGTAGTCCGCCACCAAAAGAAGAAAAAAGAGGTATGAAACTCTAAATGAAGATGACCGTAGAAGAATTCTGCGGTCATCTTCATTTATTCTTTTTCTTCCGTTTTTTCATCAGTGTTATCTCTAAAATGATCACGAATAAATTTTTCTACATTTTTCTCTGTGTAAAATATCTTGTGATGGATGGTTATATAGGTCAGTTCGCCCGCCGAGCGGTAACGCTGTAATGTCCGTTTACTTACGTTCAGCATTTGGCACAAGTCTTGATTGTCCAAAAGCCGTTCGCCATTCAGTACGTTATGTCGTCCGCTCATTATATCCATAAATTTATCCAATCGGTCAAAACGTCCCATGAATTGTTCAAACCATGCCTTCATCCAATTCCTCAAATCATTATTTTCCATGTCATATCGCGTTTGCTTATTTTAAATTCTTTTGCAAGTTTAGTAGAAACAGAAAACAAAAAAGTGGTATCTACCACCGTAAGTACCACCATTTAATTTGTAGCACTCTGATTTACCGATACATCTTTTCAACTTCGTTCTTATACAACGCAAGCATTCGTTCCAGCAACGGCGAAGTGTTCTTTTTACGCTCCATCGCGCGGGCCTTGCGGCTGTAAATATTTTTAGGTATTTTGATACCGAAGATGATTTTCAACACGCGGACGATTTCGGCATAGGTAATCAGTTCGCCCGATGATTTTCGGATCAGTTTGATGTTATAAATAGCAATCGCTAGCTCTATCAGGTCGGTAATGGTTCCCTCCCAGATATAATTGGCGGCAGATGGTTCGGATTCAGGATCAGGGTTAGGCTCCGTTTCGGAGGCTGGTGCCACAGGTTCAGGGTTACATTCTGCCCATTGCAGGGCTACAGACAGGTACGACAGGCAGCGGGTAATACAATACAGGATTGGGACATTTTTCCCCCGTCCCCTCATCGTTTAATAAAATTTGAAATCCTTCCAATTCCAGACGGGTGTAATGCATTGTAAAATAAGCAGGCACATTCCCCCGGTCTGAGGTGCAAATTAATGTCACCGTGCGCACGAAGTCGTTGTACAAAAGAGCAATGTCAGGCTCATCGGGATTAAAAGCTCCGTTCATCTTCTCCAGATGGCTAAATAATTTTGTGTCAATCAGTCTTTCCATAACTTTCTTTTTTGGGGTTAATATTAAGAATAAATAAAGGTTGCCAGCCTTTTTATTTTTTCTATCATTCTGTCATGTCGGGGAACGAAACAACTCTTTTCTCAAGAGATTTTTAACTCCGTCGATTTTCAATTCACTTCGTTCAAAACGACAAAGAGAATCTTTATAGCATAAATCCATTAAATTGGAAAAGTCTGGATAACTTCAATAAGTTTTATTGTTAAAATGATGGAATATACTCAATTTTTAGAGCAATATCTACTACATCAGTAATAGGAATTTCTTTATGAGATATAATTATTCCCCCAGCCGAGCACCAAAAAAAAGTAAACATTTAAAAATAAACACCTTATCCCTTTACTGTTTTATGCTATATACAAATAATCAATGAGGAGATTATGACTTGGCAAATAAAGCCCACTTTATAATTACGGGGGCTATACTTAAAAATACCTTTATAGTAAAGGGAAGTCATACTAGGTGGGTTTACTCCCAAGGTATATTCCTGATAATTCAATCCTATGACTACAATCTCATCTATAATTCGCAGCCATAAGACTTCATTAATCAGCCGTCCAATATAATAAACATCCAAAATATCTCCTCGACAAGTCATTTTTTGTATGAATCATTATTCCATTATAATATCACACCCTTACATATCCCATTATCACACTACCTGTTATTTGTGGTAATACAAGAATACAAAGATGAATCGAAGGACAGACGCACTCCTCCAATATTAAGTGTTGCTGCTCTTATATCATATATTTGCATCCATGTAAAAAGGTGGACGAACATGTATTACGGTAACAACTCTGGCACTCAGCAACCATTTACCCTCAGTTATTGTTATAGGCAGGTAACTAATGGTACTCCAGCCTACTCCCAATAATAGACCTTCGGAAACAGACCGTTCTAGAATTTTAAGTATAAAGTCAGAATCCCAATATCCCAGCCCAGTTCCATCAGTGGTAAAGATACTTCCTGAGCTTTGAGTCCCATCATTAATCCGGATATTTCCCCTCAAATCCAAAGCTGCCGTAGGATTGGTGGTTCCGATACCCAACCATCCATCTTTGTTTACAATTACATCATCGCTATCGTTGATTGGCGGTGATAATGTTCCATTGGTATTCATTCTAGGATCAATATGAAAGACCCTAAATGGGTTTGTCGTATTTATTCCCACCTGAGTGTGGGATCCCTCAATTGATAAAATACTTGTTAATAATAAAATAATCCTTTTCACGTTTTTTTTATTTTCATTTGGTTAGCTTAGTTAGTTACTTCTCTATATATGCATTCTTGAATTATGTTAATGGATCAAGATCATAAAAGCAATAGCATAAAATCACGATACACTATTATATATGATAGAATTTGACTGTTTAATCTGAACAGATAATATATATATGAAAGAATGTATTTTAGATGAAAATTCAACATCTATTATATCCATTATAAGATTTAACAGATCACAAAAAGAGAGTTTTTTTTCATATTCGACACTCAATAAAATGCATAACAAAAATCTATAGATAATATAAGTACACGAAAAGGTATTGGCTAATTTTTTATTAGCATTATTCCCTCCATATTAACAAAAAAATAGTATCATGTATCACTACATAATACTATTAAATATAGCTATACCAAGAGAAAATATTATATCCCCAAGATAAACGACAATAAGTTATAGTCTATCCATTCTCTGATCAATATGAAATATCCAATAATAAAATAGCATCTGAAAAAATATAACATTTTTTCCTTTAAACAATTATGGAGCCGTAATTTGATCAATCTTAAGATAAACTTTCATTTGAGATGCATTAGATGTATTTTGTCCAGCTGGACTACCAGCCATAACACTCAAAATATAAGCAGTCTTAGTACTCGTTGAGGTATCTATCCATGAATAATACCGAAACTCAGGTCCATTGTTAGAAGCTTGATAAATTCCTTCATTAGCCCAATTTACCCGAGTATTAGTTGGTCCCTGAGTAGCCCATGTATTGGCTGAGCCTCCCCCCCATTCTAGAGATGGTGCTGTCAATGTATTACCTGACCCATGTATTGTTCCTCCACCATAAGACCCTAACATATTCCACATTATAGTTGTTGGAGAACTCGAATTATTTCGAATCTGAATATCTGTATATTGAACTTGTCTGGTATTATTGGTAGCGGTACCAGCAGATGGATTTGAATGTAATAAGAAAGCTCTTAATGAATATTTTCCATCTGGAGTATTAATCATTACATAAAACCCTTTTGTACCATTAGGATCCGTTCCAAAAACCATATATTCCATTACGGCAATACTTGAAATGTCTGCATTGATTTGTTCCCCAACTGTTACATCACAACTCAATATTGTACCTCCTGGTCCCGGAAAAGTTATCGGAAAAGTTGCTCCTATAGGAGAACTAGCATCCGGAGTACCTGTTATGTTATAGGTCAAATAACCGCCCCCCTCTTCCAATTTACCAGACTGCAATACGATAGTCATTCCAGAATTCCATGTCGAGGTCGCAGAAATAGGTGTACCAGCTCCATATTTTCGTCCATTTCCTCCTCTGTATGGAACACGGACTATTCCTGAATAGGGAATGCCAGCCTTAAATGAACCTCCTTCCAAAATAGCCGAAGCACATTGAAGTTCCGATATCTCAGGAACACCACCAAGTGTACCTTCATAGCTTTTCCATGCCAATCCATCCCAATAATACAGCCCTCCAGCAAATGTTGATCCTATATTAAATACCATAAGTCCAAGGGCTTGACCTGGGATACCATCAAGATCTAAAGTTTCTGAAGTTAGATCTACACGTGGAAGTAACATACCCTTGTTCCCCGAACTTATATCTAAAATTGAAGATTCGTCTGGAGATGTTGTGTTTATACCAACCTGAGACCAAACACTTAAACTTAGAGAGGATAACATTAACAATAATAATTTTTTCATTTCTATTAGTATATTAGTAATTCATTTTCTATTAACAAGTGGAGATATTATGGACAGATATTCAGCTGTTATCATTACAATAGTAATGATCGAGAAACACATTATTATATTTAATTTAAACAACTTATATCATATATAAATAAACTCATTCTAGATGAATATCAGACACATGTTTATGTTTATCTCAAATTTAATTTATCACAAGAAGAGTTTCTTTTAATATTAAATACTATATAAAAGAGCTATATGAATTTCCATATCCAACATATGCAAAAAAAAGAAGAATTATGACTTTTCTGTTGCATTTAGAGTTACGACCTGTCTTAACAAAAAAATAGTATCATGTATCACTACATAATACTATTAAATATAGCTGCACTGGAGGGAAATATTTAATAAAATACCCCAAGATAAAAACGACAACAATTTAGGGTAAATTACACATGAAGATATCCCAGAACAGCTAAAGAATATATATTAATGACCAAAACAAAATTTTATAAATTAAAAAATACGATTAGTGTATTAATACTCTGCAAATATCCGATCTGATTTCAACAATGCTTCGATCTGATCAATATTAGCTTCATTTAAATGTGAAAAATCGACCTCTTCAATACAAACTAATAAATTCTTAGATTGAAAACAATGTTACTTCCATATCATCAAAGCCTTCTCAAGTCTTACCCCCGAAATATTACCAATATCTAAGGTTTCTGAAATTAGGTCTACACGATCTACACGGAGAAGCGTTATATCTCTACTTCCCAAAGTTACATCAGAAATAGAGGATTCATTCAGATTTGTTATATTTGCATCAACTTGTGCGCAAACACTCAGTGTTATAGAATAAATTATACATGATATTTTTTATTAGTTCATTTTTCATCATTAGTAAGTAGAGATATTATTAACACGTTTCAAATGTTATCAAAAACTAGCAACAACGGAGAAAAGCATAATAATATATCTCTTTTATATTCAAAAAAACTAGAGTTTGATAAATCAAATCTAAAAAAACAGTAGCATGTAATCACTACGTACTACTACTTGATATAGCATAATTTTATTATATATGAAAATTATAAAAATAAAGTTGTAAACAACAAACATTCCACATTTTAATATAGTACCTAGTATCATCATGCATGAATAATAGTAATAAAAGGAAAATCTTTCCCATCAATCAAAAATGTATCTATACAAAGGAAAGCATTGAATATAAGATTAAAGATGCTATTTATGTCTAAAGCCAAATTAATATATCACAATAAGAGACTCTTTATAAGATTAAGCACTCAGAAAAAGAGACAGACTAAACTTTAGAATGCATATATAAAAAAGAAAAGTATTATGAGAAACCCTTCTTCATTATTCTCTCTATCTTGATTTTTAGTTATAGAACTAAGATAAAACCATAAGTAAAGCTTTACATAATTGCGGCAAGAAAATAGTTATAGTCATAGGTTCGCAACCACTGAATAAGTACAGATAGAAATAAGATATCATTATCATACTCTTATATCTCCACTAATTGATCATCAATAAAGAATCCTAACACACATCTTTCATACAATATAGAAGGTTTTTGTTATTCTTTCTGTTTATTCAGATAATGACTTATGAGAAATTCAATTTAAACACTTTTACGTTTAATTACTCCGAAATAAACTAATCCCCCAAAAAAGAGCGATACACTCTATTACAACCTTATCAAGCTATCTATATAGCTAAATAATATTACGATACCTCCTTCTTACTGCTATTTCTTTCAAAAATATTATT
Organism: Dysgonomonas sp. GY617; assembly: GCF_015233815.1. Classification (NCBI taxonomy): domain Bacteria; kingdom Pseudomonadati; phylum Bacteroidota; class Bacteroidia; order Bacteroidales; family Dysgonomonadaceae; genus Dysgonomonas; species Dysgonomonas sp. GY617. The sequence goes on along the minus strand of NZ_JADCLR010000024.1, from coordinate 49,940 downwards.
TTCAATCCGCCAAGAAAAGAAGTTCCATAAAATATAATTTCACTAAAAATTAAATTACTTTTTTTATCTGTCTCCTTTACTTACTTTTATATAAAGTATTGGAGACAGATAAAAAGTAAAAACATAACCTAAACATCTAAAATTAATATAAACCAAAACTGTCTTTAATATTATTTCATACTTTATCGAGATAAGTAAACTAAAGTGTTTAATTCAACATTTTTCAATTATAACTATATTTCATTAAAGTCAGCTCAATCAATTTATAGTTCTATTTTACGATAACGCAATACTTTCACTTACAGGAAGAGCCGTACCAACCCCTAAGACTGCTATTTATATCGAATGTAGCTTGAGGATTCGGTATTAATACCTACAATATAGCCACCTATAGATACATGACGGATAAAATAAAAAAATGTTTTCATAAAATCCTATTAATTTAATTAATAACAATCAAAAAGATGCATAATTCTACAAATACACAGTTTAGAGCCCAAATAATTCTAGTAAAAGAACTCTTTCAAAACCAAACATATCTAAAATCGAATAAAACGTATGGTTAACTCGATTACTCTGAAGTAAATTTAAAATATTATATGTAGAAAAAATAACAATAGAATTTATTCTTTATTTTTTCGCCCGCATTATTTTACAATACTTTCTAAAATCAAAATCCAATAAATCATTCCAAGACACAACGAACCGACAAAGCACTTGATTGGATATAATTATTATCAGGAAATACATTATTACTGTTAAAATAAAGAAAACGTCCAGTCCCATCTTCTATTGAAGAAGACCAGTAAAACCCATAATTCCCCAAATTTGTCAAATATCCATCTTTTTTATACCGATAGCCCGAAGCTGGAAAAAAAACAGCGCCATAATTATACCCCATATTGAAAAGATCACTTCCATCATCCTGTATTGGCATTTGGAAACCAAAAACTCCTTGCGCCTTAGAGTCAACTAATAAATCAAATTCTTTACTCGTAGGCATACGCCATTTCTTTAAAGGAGAACCAGGAGCCAACCCCTGCTCAGTCAGATAACGACAAATATCTCCAATACCCAGAGAGGGCTCATGAACAATTTCTAAGTAAGAATAATCACGCATGTTTTTTTCATAAGGAAGTGTAGGAGCAACGACCAACACATCATTTATTCTAGGAATAGAATCCCACGCCACGCCCCCAATCTGAATTCCTCCAGTAGGAGGATAGAGAGAACTGGTATTAATATTATAAGTTTCACTAGAGGAGATTCCCCATAAACTACCCCATTGGAAATAAACTCCTTGATAGTCCGCATGAGAAACAACACCAATATCATCAAATGTCAAATTACTTCCATTCCAATAAATATTACTTCCAGCCCATCCCCGATGAGGAGCAGGAAAACCAACTGATGATACAGTAGATTCCTTTGATTCTAGAGGAAAAATAGCATTCAATGAATTCACTTGAAAACCTATCACGAGTAAAAATATACTCAAACTAAAGAAACATATACCTTTAAACATTAGTAAAATATTTTTTATACATAACTATTTATAAAAAATCAACTCAGGGGAGTCTCTTAAGATGTATAATCACTACACATTTTAAGAAGATAATAGAAAAAGTAAAGTTGGTATTATTAAATAATTGATAAAATATCAATGTAATCTCCCCCGTTTGATAATCCTATTCTAATATTTTAGAATAACTTCATTTAATAATAAATTTATATATGTTTAAAACCACTCTAAAGGACCAACTGGCTACCCATTACCTTAAATTAAGTACATTAAATCTCCTATTATATAGAAAAAAGATCTTATATTTTTTTCTTGAAAAATCGCCAAATTCCTCCATCATATTATTTCTTCCACAAAAGATCTATATCTATTTTAGATATAATCTCTCGTTGCCAATTTAAGAACTCTGAACGTTGTATCTCTCCACTTTGAGTGATAAGTGTTGAGTATTTTTTTAGAGAATCAAGCCACTTCTTATGCGCGAAAGATGCCTGAGGATTAGAAATACTTATCGGTACTGAAAAATAAGACCAAAGCTGAGAACAAGCCTCATCGTCATATTCAAAATATGAGCCATTCGACTCAATATTCAAATGAGAAAGATAAATTAAGACTTCTGATCCTTCTTGAGTCACCCCTTTTCGAGTCATTTCTTCCACCATATCTACGCATTCATATAATTCAGACTGTATAACTCGTAACTCAGATTCACTAATCAAATTCCTCTTATAAAAATAATTAGCATCCATAACGATTGACAATATAACATTCTTATCTAGAAGAATCTTCAGTTTTTTCACTTTCTGAAAGTTATACTTTAATTCCTTTTGTAAGTTGAATATTTCCTGTGGTATACTGAAATCTGAATAGTAAAAATTTAGAGGAACATTTTCAACCTGATGTACCCATTTGTAGTAACGGAATTTAGTAATATTTGGAAATGTAAGAGAAAAAATCATAGGAAAATGATTACCAGCCAATATAACTTTTGAATTATTTGCATGACGAACCTTATGTAAAATATCTATAATCTCTAACATAACCTCCTTTAATTGAAGAATCGAATTCGTAGATTCACATTCACGTAAATTAAAAAATACTCGCCTATTGTTACTACCTTGTCCGACAATCTCATCCAATGAAATATTGAAATATAGTGCAATTTTGAATATCTCCTCAAATGTAAAGGGAATTTCATTTCTGATTCTTCGATAAGTAGATTCCTTAGCTAAATCAAGCAAATCCATTAAAAAAGAAACCACACTTTTGCCCGCTGGCATATGTTTACGCACATTATTGACGACTATTTCATTTAGTCTTTTTTTCATATCTAATTTTCACTCCTCTCCTCTTACAAATAACAAAAAAGACAAATTAAGCCATCTCAATGTCGAGTGTAAGAATATCAATAATTTCAATATTATTAAAAACTATTAACGATTAATTATTTCGATACAAAAGAAAGAATAGTTAAGAACGTAATCTTCAATAATTATGATATTAACATATATATATGTGTCAATATTGCCACAATAACAAGAATACAATAACCCTAAATTGACACATATTTAAAACAAAAGAGAAACAAACTCACCATTTAGACTTATTATGATACACCCATCATTTATATCCTCAGAAAAATACACACAAATCTATTTTTATCAAAAAAAAATTAGATTTATAGACCAAGTAAGTTCACACAATTATACTTTTAATAAAAAAGAATATAGTATACCCAATTTAATCAATTCGACTTACACTATTTTAGATACAACCAAGAGTTTTCTTACTACTTACTAGATATTATCCATCATAAAATACACATATATATTTACCCAATAGTTTATAGAATAGTATATTTTTGAAAAACATTAAATAGAATTATCTAGTGTTTGTAAATGTGTAAAATGTGTGTGTGTAAAAAAGCGATAGGAAAATTCCTATCGCTTTTTAATATCTGCTTATATTGGAGCAAATCCTATTTTCATTCTCTAAGCTATACTCTCAGATGATCATCAGATGTTGAAATATATCCTTAAATTCAGTTTCTACAATATCGAATTGAACAAACTTAAAATCTGGATTGGTGATCAAGTCTTCGGAGAAAGGCACAACCTCAACTTTCATAAAATGTAAGAATTCATGGTATAACATCAAATCGTCAATCAACTTTATCTCATTTATCTCTTTGTCAGTCAAAGGTTCTTCTATAAAAATCGAATAAATAAGTTCTAATAGATGAGCCTCTGTTTTTATATAGAATTCCAGATGTTTTTTTAAAGGTCTAGTAATATCTGACATATACGCCTCTCCTGCATCATGAAGGAGACAAGCAATAGCTACTTTTTTCCCATAATTGCGTGCAATGGCTTCTTTGCAACAGGCAATGGAGTGTTGAGCTACTGAATAAAATTCCGGAAAATGACCATTAGCCCTAGTCAGCAATGATAATGCATGAGCAATATCTTCAATTTTTATATCATTTTTATTGGGGGATATCGGAGAGAATAAAATTCCCGAGAACATCCTTATTGAGTTCACCATGTTTTTTGATTATATATTTGATAATAAATACCTGTTAAAACAATTAGAATCAGAGTAGCCAACGATATCAATAGTTGGTGTTAATAGAAATCTTCAGCTTTATTATAAACTTATATTAGGATTTCTATTTTAGGATTATGAATAAAATTCAGAAATAATATAAAATCGACACTTCTATATTGAATTTATGCAAGAATCAACTTTATTTATATATTACTTTGAACCCATAATACAGGCAGTAAATTCCTTACCTAGCTTCACGGCATTACATATAATCTATCCTATTCTGGCTATGAGAACAACAATCGATACACTGAATACAAGGCTTTTAATAAACTTGAAATAAATACAATAAGAAACAATTCAATTAATTCAGCTTAACTTCAATAAGTTAAAACTCTAATATTAAATTATATATCATACAAAATAGCCGTATACAGTTATTAAACTATATACGGCTAGCTAGTGATTTAATCTAAATATCTCAAACTTATCATTTCCCTACAACTATTAATACTCTGAAGCTAGAATACCATAGTGATTGTTAGGAGCCTGCTGAAGTAAAAGGAATTTTATTTCGTAAATCTTTCCTGTAACAGGATCTGTCAACTTTATCTCATTTTGTTCACCGGTAGTCGCACTAACACCCCCAATACCAAAACTTACCCAAGAAGTAATATCGTTAGCCGGCATTGTTACTGAAGTCATATCATAACTTGAAGTGGTAGTTGTATTTGCAAGAGTAGGCTTTTCATCCCAAACCTGGTATATAAGAGCGGTAAGGCTAGTTGACGTTGCAAGAGGGACCCTCATCCCTATTTGTGGACCTGAAGCATCCATTGAAAATCTATACGGACCGATTTCTACATAATGTCCTAAATCTGGTGCTACTCCCAATGGCGTAGTGTATAATATTTTCTTTACAGAAACTCCCTCTGTAGCAGTATATGGTTGTAACAAAGTCCAAATAGGTGCTAATTCTGTTCCCGAATTATAATAAATCGCATTCTGAGTCAAACCCGAGCTTAAGGCTGTGTTGAAAACTTGCAAGCCTGTGGCCGGACTAGGAATAGTGATAGCATCATCTATCGAATTGAGAGCGACCCTTGGCATAAGGAATCCTTTGTTTGTAGCATTCAAATCCAAAGATGCAGAAGAATGAGGGGATGAAGTTTCTATACCTACATTTCCAGATGCAGAAACAATCATACGCCCTGTCGCATTTGTTTTAAAGACCAAATCTGTATTATCTGTTGTTCCCAAAAAATTCGTACTAGGTGATGTTCCCGCATTTCCGGTAAGTGTCCAATCATTGGTACTACCACCTGATGTACTGGTAAACGGTTGCCATAAAACTCCGTCAAAATAATAATATCCTATTTTATCTATATTAGCTGTTTTTGGGGTAATTGTTCCCGAAACATCTGTCACATAAACAATAGTACCTGTTTGATCGGTAGTATATTTTGCATCTTTTGCTATAACTTCGCTTCGTTTCAATCGGGGGGCAATTATCCCTTCGGCTGTCGTATTATCTGTTTTTGTAGCTACAACATCTATTGTAGCCATGGGGTTTTCGGTGTTCACTCCTACTTGAGCCTGTGCTCTACAAACTAAAAGCATCAATGCCATTAAGACCAATATTCTCATAATTATTTAGTGTTTTTATTTATTGCAAAATAAAGGATTAAACATATAATATATAAATACTATTTATGACAAATCACAATCAAGATCTGTCATAAATAGTATTTTTTTTATCTTCTAACACGATAAAAATGAAAAGATAAAGAGTAAATTCGGTTTAAATAATATATTTTAATCATATCAAAACAAAATCCTATTTTCTATTATCAAATATGATACAAGCATATACAAATCTTAATCACAGACAAGGAACTAACCACCACAGACAACTTCAGACAAAAACAAGTTCCTAATAAGCATATTACGTGATCTATATCAAAATAAGAAAATATTTTTTAGCTGTATGAGATATTACCTTGTGCCGACTATCGTGGAATAGAGACTACATTGAAAATTTATACGGGTGATGGAATTGAGAAAACTCATAAAAATGAAAGAGAATTGCACTGATCCGGATACGATGACCTATATCTTTAACGGAGATAGTCCCAAGATTGATCATTTTTTCTTAGAGTATACAAGCGCTGAGCCTGATAAGCTCTCTTTAATAGATAGCAACTGCTGGATAATCGAGTCAGAATAAATTATTCATTGACTTTAAAAAAAATAATTGTATTCTCTCTTAATAGACGAGACGTATTGAAATATTACATAAATTGAATATACCCGATAACAATATCAGGTTATTATTAGAGAGGGAGTATTAAAAATATTCCTTCTCCATCAAAATATGGAGAAGGAATACAACATTCAATTACAAAATATAAAACTACATAATATAATCCCTACTCTATCTCCGAATTTTAGAGGTTACATTCTTATTACTTATAATATATGATTTACTGCTGCTATTAGTACAGTAAGGAAGTTCGTCATCTTCAAAGGCATTTAGGAATGCATTTTCCAAACAACTACTTCCACTCATATCGGTATCCAAACTATAACCGAGACCCATTATTTCATAGATATTTTGACCGTCAACAGTGTCGATGATAGTTAAATCCCCCAAAGCTGGAGCTTTAATTATATAAGAAAGAGTAGTCTGACTATTAGATGCTAATGTGAAATTTTCAATAAAACTCATACCCGGACAAGCCTCGGTACCTCCTGCACCATCATCGTATACCTCAATTGATATATCTACGCCAGAACCTGGGGTAGCACCATTTATTTTTAAAGAACCGGGAACCAAATGAAAATTTTCATTATAATAGACTTCCAGAAACATATTACTTATCGATATCGGATTCGGATTGTCGATAGTTAAAGTCACTAATATCTCATTATTCTCCTTATAACAAGCCGAAGGTCTCAAAGCCATACTTGTATTCACATATTTAAAATCTCGAGGCGCATTCAATACTTCTGTTGCCGTACGCTTATCAGTCCCACTAATATAATAAGCATCTGTACTTTCAAGGGTTTCTTCGATTCCATTATCTCTTCTTTTATAAGTGATCTCAGCCTGATTATAATAAGTCATTCCAACTGGTGCATCATCTTCAAATGCAGCTTGAGCCCTCAATGGAACCCGAGAGCCATTACCTGGAAGTATGCCTCTTATTTCAAGAGTTCTACCATTAATTATTATATTTTCCTCACCTGCCGGAACTGCTGTTCTATCAAGCAAACTATCATCAAATGATAATGAATTTGGCACCCAAAACATTCCATCAGGCAAAACATCTTTAAATGCAACCCGGCTAGTATCACAATTTCCATTTGAGTTCATTATTATGAAAGAATAATCAATAAGATCACATACATTAGCAATATCGTTACCTCTTTTTTGAAAAGCATAACCAGCTTCATTAGGTAAAGGTAAAGGCTGAGGACACGAAAATGACATCGGGTACAAATCTAACCATCGAGCACCACTTCTTATATTCGAAAACTCTATAACAATCTGCTCAACAGATACACCAAACTCAAAAAAGACTTTGCCTCTAAGATTATTACGACCAGCTGATTGCATACCATTACCTGTCACTTTAGCATAAGTTTTATCTATGGTAAAGGTATGTACCACATTAACACCTGACCCTGCCGCCGGATACACATAAGTAGGATACACTTGTACTCCACTACAATATCCATATACTTGAACTGTTTCATATTGATCAATATCTCCAATTGCAAATGAAACATCAGCTGGCTGATCCAAGTCATAGATAATCCGAGATATTGCATTTGCAGCACCACTAGATCTTAGATTTACAGGACGAGTTGATCCATTTGCCGGAGGTATTATTTGCATACGTGTAACTCCAGATGTTATCGCCATCGTCAAATTCATAGTAAGATTCCCATTTTTAGTATGAGCCGAATAAATTTTAGGAGCAGCCGGTGAACTAACAATTATACTACGCCCCATATTGCTCCTATCAAAAGCTAAATAATCTTCACCCCTGAAATCACAGGTCTCACATTGAGCTCCAACAAACTTAAATGCAAACGAAAAATACTTATATTCTTGACCATCATCCTCAAATGTATATTTAAATTCATGCTCTCCATCTATAAAAGAACTTGGAATAGCCTGGTTCCATGATTTATTTACAATATCACTTGCATTATCAGCAATCAGAAGATATGCCTGATAACCACTGTTTATATATTGATTAAGATCTGATTCAACATCCCTTCCCAAACGAATAACAACATCCAAATTACCATCTAAATTGCTCTTCTGAACCAACCAAGTTTTAGCTAAAATATCCGTAAACTCAAAACATTCATCTGAAGTTATAGTAACTAGTGTAGGATCATTATTATTCCCCCAAAAAAGACCACTATAGGGGTTTGACAATAAACTCTCAGCCCCTTGCCCACATTCAGAATGCCCAGAAATCATCATAGTTACGACTGCACCACTAGCTGAAGATCGAGCCTTATTTATAAACATATTTGAACCTTTATCATGAACCAAGCCAGCAACATTATTATGAAAATATTTATTGGGTTCCGAATTACCTTTCCAAACAACAGTACCATCCGATAAGATGTAATCATAGTTTAAATTGATATTATTTTTATCTTCATCTAAAGTTATAGCATATTTCATTCCTAAATAAGTCCGGATTTTATTCTGTTCGACTTGTGATAAAGACCTCTCATAGAAAAAAACCTCCGAAATCAGCCCCTGAAAACTCCCACTAGTTATACTAGCCCCTCCCAGAGTTCCTCCCGAGGCCATACGAAATCCTGTTCCAAAAGCACCTGTGGCGACTCTTGTATCTTGCCAACCCCCAAAATCATGAATAGCATATCCCGATCCGTTAACAGAGCCTGCACTATGCGTATTTATCATTTGTAAGGCTGTTGTATTTCTTCGAAATCCAGGCAATGTTCCATCAACATCGGTCTCACCTACCCCATCATTTCTCAAACGTCCGACCTGATCGCCCGGAGCAAATCCCATTGCTGGATAACGACTCGTAGATGCTCTTGGATTATTAGACCCAAACCCGTGAGTATATAACCTTACGTCTGAAGCATAAGCAGTTGCATAATAAGATACAAATGAAGTAAAATCAGAAGGAGTATCTGAAGACATAGGTCCTATAGTTCTAGCCAGATAAGAGGTTACATCAAATTGTATAGCCGGATGAAAATTCATCCTATTATCACAAGTTAAATACTGAGGGTATGTTTTTCCAGAATAATTAACATCAGCATAAGTATAATCATTAGCTAAATAAGTTTGATCTTTCCATTCTAAAACATTACTTCCGCTAAGTCCTATGCTTGACGAATCATCTGCTCGAAGCCAAAGTTTCAGACCATCACTCACCCCTCCAGGACCAATATCAACTAATACAAAACCTATATAATCACCCTCCCCCAATTCTACACCATGGGCAATCCCGTCATGATCAACTCGATATAAACGCGTATCAGCAGGTAAGAAATTAGAATCTTGCGAGACAACAACATATCCCGAAGCAAAAGATAAAAGTAAATTTACTGTAGCAGAGGTAGTCCCTCTCACCTGTGCCCTCAACATAGTATTTTTCAACGATTTAGATACATCAGTTAGTGACTCTCCATTAGAATAAGTAGTACCCATTGGATATAGATAATCTGTTACTCCATCTTGTAAATCAGTTCCTAACATTACAAACTCTCCATCGGTAATATTTGACTGGTTATCAACATTTAAATCCAAGATATTCGAGCCATAAAAAACAGACACCAATTTACTTGTTTGACTACGAGATTGCTTCTGATAGATACTTGAGGCATCATCCCTACCAACTCCGAATACATCCCCATCATAATTTCCGTATCGACCTTTTTCCCAAATTATACTATTATCTTTTAATATAAAATCGCCACTTATGGTTAGACCATATTTTACCGCCAGATAAGTATTAATTTTCTGTAATTCCGTCGCATCAATATTTGTGCCCAAAGGTGCGGAAAGAATAATCAATTCCTCTATATTACCGTCAAATTCATTTGTTGCACTTTCTGTTGAAACTGAACCTATAATAGAAGTTAGAGGATTTGTAGGAAGAGATAAAGTACCCGAATTAAAGGGCGTTGAATTGACAACTCCATTCAGATAAGAAGAAGGTATTAGGCTGGCTGTATTAGGGATTATAGTCGTATTAATCCCATATTGCAACCCATTTCCCTGGTGTGTCCGCCTATCAGAAGTAGCTGTTCCACCGAATGTAAAACTTGGATTCCCTCCGTACCAACCTACTAGATTATTACGAGTTGTCTGCCCTCTAGTTCCACCAGATATAAAACTAAAAACTGTATTTACGGACGTTGATGTTGAACCAACCTCAGAAACATAAAATACATAAAATGATTTGGAGGTTAGCGGCAATAGGTTAGTATTAATAAGCTTTGCTTGTCTTGTCGAAAAAGATAATGCGGGTTGATAATTCATCAAATCTCCAGATCTTTTAAAAGTAGGAACAGCTTGAGAGCTGCTTGTTGTTGAGATTGTATTCTGAATATAGTCTCGACCTCCAGGTATAACCGAACTCCATTTTACAACATTGTGCCCTTGAAGAGGAAGAGGATTTCCATCTCCGGTTAGTTTATCCGCCGAAAGCCAAACCTCAATAGTATAGCTCGTTCCTCCTGGTGCCTGAGCTCGTATCTTTATACCCGAAAACAAGAAGAAAATTAAAACAGAAAATAGGCTTATTATATTATAGGAGTTTAAAATTTTCATTATATTATTTTCTTTTAAATTTCAATATACATAAGTTTAGTACTAAACTTATGCTCAAAAAAATAATCCTGATATCCATATCACTTCAAAACAAAAATTATATTAATAAATGTTGCATCTGTTGCAGAAGCAGTTACATCATAAGTCATTATACCGGTATCGTCAATTGTTATATTACTAAACACACTATTATCATAATCTGTTATATAATAATATAAATCAGTAGCAACTGGAACATAGGGCAATTGCCCCGGTGCACTCGTACTCTTTGCAAAATGACCTGATGTACCAGTAAATTGTGCATAATACAAATTATACAAATCTTTAATCTGACCAGTGGCATCAACACTTGTATCAAAGGGAACCGATGGCATATAAAAAAATCGAGAAGCAGGGTTAGAGTTTAATGGCTGCCATATAACTCCATCAAAATAATAATACCCAATCATTGTCACTTTCTGAGTTTTAGCAGTCGTAGAACCAAGTATATTTGTCACATACACTATTGATCCTGTTTGATCCGACATATACATAGCATCCTTCAACACTAATTGACCTAGCGTTAACCTGGGAGCTATCATACCTTCTGCTGTACTCGCATCTAGCCTCGTTGATACCACATCTAAAGTAACCTTAGGATCTTCTGTATTTATCCCAACTTGAGCATCAAGTAGGCTTATGCTCAAAAAAACAAATAATAACAGAATGCAAATCCGATTTATAACCATAACCGTTGTTTTTAGTTAAAAATTTATTAAAATTTAGTTAGCGAGATAACTTTAAAAATTATCTTGCATCAAAGATATATATAAGGCATATCGACGAAGTGGCTATATTTGTTTATTTATAGACTAAACACAACAGAAAAAGACAACAGGTCATAGACTTGAAAGGTTAACAAGAATAAAAAAATAGACTATAAAAAAAAAATCAACTAAATAAGTCAATAAAATCTAAGCTCTAAACTTATTTAAATTTTATAGAGGCATTTTATTATAAATAAACTATCATACAGTCTCTATCAACTTCTATTTAGATAAAAGTTATATAATATATATGACTAAAAAGCATCTCATTTGTTATAAATCCATTTTTCAGAAGTTTATTGCAAATTGTAGTCGATATAAATACCAAGATCCCATTGGGTATTTTGCATACCACCCCTAAAGAGATACAAATACAGCAGACACAAGCAAAATGAGCGACAGCATTCTATTTATGTCTTTTTTAATCAATCAACACAGCAAACAGCCTATTTTTAAGATAAATTTATTTCTATTTCGTCATAAACAGAAATTACAAACACAAATTTCATGTTTACTTTTATATTATAAGAAGAGAATTTATCTTCGATTGACTCAATCATAATAATACTTTAAAGTATATTTTATTGAAACTTACAATTTCACATTCAAGTTTGTTTAAAGTAAATTATGTAACGTTTAGTAGTAGGATGTAGTGATTACCTTCCACTACTTTTTAATACACCATCTCCTAAATTATAAGCTAAAATAAGTATCTATCTTAAAAAGTTCTTTCCTTAGAAGAATCTTCTTTCTAGGATTTATTTATAGCTACCTCTAATCTAACCATCCAAGTTTAATGATGAATTGCATCATTAGCCAGCTATCAAACTAATATTACCCTTTATTTTAGCTTAATTCTCCAAAAACAGAAAATCAACCCATAACCTTCAACATATCTATATGCGTACGAGATAATTGTCATAATTATTTTATGAAGAAACATTAAGAAAGAGCTTATAAATATTCTTTTATTTTCTATCCATATGGTTATTAAATACACACCCTAACTTACAACATCCAAATCTTCAATTTTCTCAATAAAAGATGTACATAGATTTTATTCGATTATAAATATATCACAGGAATAAACAATAAACAAATGATATTGTTATAATAAAAATCAAATTTACTAATATCAAGTAATTATTTAATATTTCAAGCCTTTAGTTACATTTTTAATAAAAAAAGAATAACATTAGAGAACCCAATATTAAAAGAAATAATCATATCAACTATTAAGATAATGCAGCCAAAATAAATCTTTTACTTTCATAGTAGATCTATAACTTTCTATATAAATTCATGATTATACGATAATACATATATTTAAGATTTTATTTAATACTTAGTAACTATATGAAAAAAACTTTGAATGAAATAGTAGTTAATCACATACGTAAGAATATACCCAGAGAGAAAAATATAGTTCCTTTTTTAATGGAACTACTTGATTTAGCTAAAGAATCTACTTATCGAAGAGTCAGAAATGAAATTCCCTTTACATTTGAGGAGATATCCAAGATTGCACTACACCTTAATATTTCTCTTGATGAGATTATAGGACAAAGTAGTGGCAAACGTGTATTTTTTAATTTACATGAACTAAATCAGTCGATTCCGATACTCCAGATTAAGGACGTTATTACAGAAGCTATTGAGATATTATCTAAAGTCCATAGAGCTACTAATTCGAAAGTTATATTGGCTGGAAATCATTTCCCCACGCTTTTCTTAGTATCGTTTCCTAATATTTCTAAATTCCGTTATTACAAATGGATACACCAGACAGAGGATGTCCCTCTAAATTTTTACTATTCAGATTTTAGTATACCACAAGAGATACTCAACTTACAAAAGAAATTAAAGTATAATTTTCAGAGAGTTAACAAACTAGAAATCATTATAGACAAAAATACCATATCATCAACTATGCTAGATGTTAGTTATTTTTACAACAGAAATTTGATTAGTGAATCTGAACTTCGGATAATACAAGCGGAATTATATGAATGCATAGATTTATTAGAAGAGATGACACAGAAAGGAGTGAATCAAATTGGCTCAGAAGTACAGATATACCTTTCTTCATTGAATATTGAATCTAACTCTTCTTATTTTGAATATGATGGACAAACATATACCCAACTTTGGTCATATTTTTCAGACCCGATAAGCATTTCTAATTCACAAGCTTCTTTTGTCCAAAAAAGATGGCTTGATTCTCTAAAAAAATACTCAACACTAATCACCCAAAGCAGTGAAATACAACGTGCTAAATTTCTAAATTTACAACGAGAACTTATTTCAAATATGGACAAAGACATTATTTTATAATAAGAAAATACATAGATAACTTTTCCAATCTATCATAATTCTAAAAGTAGATATATAAACTCTATTGATTTATTCTATTTCATAATATCTACGATGATATTAGATAATTCTTGAAAAGCAATTGTAGCGACCTAACATATAATCTAAGATCTATACTAATTAAATATAAAATAGAATATAGAAAAATAAACTAAAAAGACTCCAACCATTAAAATCTAACTTTCCTCAAATCTCAATTAGATTCTCAGTAATAAAAACTCCTTTTTAAATCCCCCTGCTTCTACATGTAAGTATTTTTCATTATATATTAAAATATTTACTGAATAGAAATAAGCAAAAGCAAGTTCATTTTTTTCAATTAAGAATCAATAAGTGATAAAAGGTGAATTGAAACAGACTTACAAAGTTCAATTCTCTTATATCTTTGTATTAGTATAGCTCAAGATTACAGAAGTTATATTTCTCTAGGTAGACCCTTTTATTTAGCTTCTTAAACATTCCTTAAAATATATGATATCATATTAGATCGGATTAACATTACAATGCCCTATTAAACTAGACCCTTTTTCAACTTCGAGGTCAGCTGTCTTTAAAGAGCCTTCAATACGACTGTCACAGCGTACTATTAACTCCTTTATAGCCAATACATCTCCCAGAATTAATCCTGAACAATCTACACTTTGCCCTATAACCTTTCCAGCAATAATCCCAGTTGATCCGATAATGAGTCTACCTTGACAGTTTACATCTCCTTCAACCTGAGCATCAGTACGTAGATCACCCATACAAGATAAAGAACCTTCTATTTTTGTCTTTATAGTCAGTAATGAAATATCATTATACTGATACTCCGTCTCTTGCTTACTCTCCTTCTTAAAAAAATTTATTCGTTTCATTTGACTAATAGATTAAATCATATTTTTATTCATACACCAAGGCTCATTACAGACCTTTAAATACCGACCATTAATAATTAAATTGAGATACATGGATCTGACCAATTTAGGAGAAGAACTATATATTTTAAAGAATATACAACACAAAAAAACAGTATATAGTAATATATATTCACGGTTTAATCTAAACATATCGAATAAATCAACTTATCATTTCTATATAACTATAACCATTAATATTCCGAAGCTATAATACCATAGTGATTGCTAGTACCCTGCGAGAATAAAAAGAATTTTACTTCGTAAATCTTTCCTGTAATGAGATCTGTCAATTTTATCTTATTTTGTTCACCAGTATTCGTACTAACACCTCCAATATCATATTTGTCAAAAAAACAATATCATTAGTTGGTATTGTTATCGAGGTCATGTCATAACTTGAAGTTGTATTTGCAATAGTAGACCTTTCATCCCAGACTCGATTTATGAGAGTTGTAAAACTGGTTGTGACCTTTCTCGAACAGTCACAACCATGTGTGTATTTGTACAAATATCCACATAACACGCTAAATATAAAACTATTGCAATATCATAAAGTATTATATCTTCTTTACAAAAACTCCTGAAATAGCAGCATATGATTGCAATAAAACTCCATCAAAATAATAATAATATCCTACTCTACTAGTGCTTGAAGTTCAAATTACAATACTCACACTCATCTTCTGACAAAAGAAATAAATATAATTTACTTGAAAGTTGTTTTTTTTGCCACAAAAAAAATAAAAAACATCAACAATGTTTTTTATCCCATAGCATCATAATATAATACGATGAAATAAAAATTGCTTAAATAACCTAATATAAATTTTAATCACTATACATGTTTGTATTTAACAGGAAAATAAGATTCTGTATAAATGCAAAAAAGGATAACCAATTTGATCGTCCCTTCGTAGAATGTTTCTTTATACATATATTACTTCTTATTATAATCGAATTTCAGTCTCTGAATTATTGGAATACAAAAAGCCTGTCAACTGAATTATGACTATCCTTAAACTGGATATTTCTTGCATAATCTTCGAAAATCGGATTTTGACAAACCTTCATTAAAAGTGACACCCATAAAACTAATGTAGTTATATACAAATATTTACAGACAGACTCTTTTTTCGGTAAAATACCCCACCCTACTGGAAATCCTTCACATACAACTATTCCTACCCTGTTTGAATTCGCACCCAGGATAACCGATGAACATATTTAAAAATGTGTTTTCTATATAGAACAACTTCTATACATATTATATTAACAGGTATATGCAGCTTTACAATGGAACTGGAACTATTTACTAATTTACTATTTATAAAGAATAGGATAGAACCCGTCCGTAATCAGAAAACTCAGTGTTAGCCCTGTAGACCTCCACTCTCTAACTGTAGAACAGAAACTTGTAGTATCCTCAGATTCCCAGATACAAAAAGATACGAATCTCGCACTTATATTAGACTGAACATGAAGGGCTAAAAATTAAACAATTATCTAGATTTATATTTACAAGGCTAACTGTAATAATTATTAATGGTTGACAACTATAACCAAACATTTACATTTTAGTCTAAATTATTGTTTATTCTAGATAAACAATATTAGTTAATCATCCCTCAACAAAAGGCAATATTAATCAATTACAAAATAAAAAGTATCACAATTTGTTCCCTACAAAAAAAACAGAAGGAAACAAACATAACTCACTATAAATAAATATAGAAATAGAAAAAAAGAATTATTACTAATGTAAAATATTAGAATAATATACTAATTTTACAATATAAAAAGACATCTTATTAATGCGTTTAAGGTTTAAAGTTATAGTAAGTATCTTAATATCAAAAAAGATTAACTACTATCGAATAGCCACCATCTTTAAATTACTAAGAAATAATATTTCCTTTTAAATTAACTCTTCGTAAACCATACGTATTGTCAGATTGTTATAAAAATCACTATTAATATCATATTATTTTTTTATACACAATAAAAATGATACACTTTCCATAGAACTCGTATAAAGAGCATTAATAAATACTAAGAATTAACACTTTTACTTATAAGCAAGTAACTTTACTCAAATCTATAATGAAGAAACTTACCTTTATCGTTTTTATCTTATCCCATCTCATGATATTCGGACAAGTAGGAATCAATACCGAACACCCTAAAGGAATATTCCACGTGGATGGAATGAAAGATAATGTGGAAAATCCTAGTCTCACTCAACAAAATGATGATGTAATCGTTGATAATAACGGGAATATGGGAATAGGTACTACCACTCCAACAACTAAATTAGACATAAACGCCGGAATTATAGCTATACGCGACGCAAGTCAAAGACAGGGTAATGTATTAATGTCTGATGCCAATGGGATAGGTACATGGGCACGCGTAGGAGATAATGGCAAAACATCTTTCTGGAGGCTAGAAGGGACAGCAACCTTTAGCGATACAAATAAACATACACTCATAGGAACCGGAGGAACCGGCAGCGGATCTTTTCTGGACGAAAGTGAGATTAGTGGACTGCGTAAGCCCACTGGAACTGATACAACTGATCCAAATATCTTAAATAGTAACATCATTGTCCCTGCTGGGCTATATTTTATTATTATTGATCTTGAACAACTTAATAAAACGGAATACGGTAGGATTGAACTTTTAACAGGGCTTAACACGGCCAATGCCGATTCTCAAAGAATCTACCAGATATATTACAAAGAAAAACTTACTGGCGCAGCCTTTATGTACAACTTTACGGCTTCGACAACAGCACTACACGTAGCTGTAGCATATCAAACTGTTCCGGGATACACCCGATATCAACTTCCGGGTACGAGTAGTTTTATTTTTAAAATAAGATTCATTAAACTCAATAACTAATTTTGACTCACACCATGAATAAAGTATATTGGACTCTTTTACTCTTCATATTTTCGGTCTCAATTGTAGCTCAAATTGGCATTTTAACAGAAAATCCACTACAAGTTTTGCATATTGATGGTATGGGAGATAATACAAATCCGGTCACAGACATCCAACAAGCAAATGATGTTGTCGTTACGAGTGAAGGCAATGTAGGTATAGCGACTATAAATCCGGACAGGAAGTTAACGGTTAATGGTAAAATACAAATAAAAGATGGGTCTCAAGCCAACGGTAAAATACTTATGAGTGATGCTAATGGGCTGGCAAGTTGGAATGGCAACGTATCTGTAAAAGGAAAGTATGGTTCATGGAGGCTTTCGAACCGAGATTTTCTCGAAAGTAACGGAACGATTACATCTCATGATGCCGGTACCAGTGGAGCCGTCAATTTTACATTTCAGAATACTGGACAAGTACAACTGACTGCTCCATTTCAAAATACAACATACCCATACACCGGATCGTTTATCCTCCCGGGGGATGCTATAGGACTCACAGCAATCTCAAATGGTGTACATATACCTCAAGGAAATTATTTTGTCGTATTAAATGGGGATATTGTAGGTAAATCTGAACTTTGTACATTATATATATATGTTGGAAATACCTTGTATTGGCATGTATCTTACGCTGAATTCCTCAGTGGAGTAATCTTCCTTTTACTTGTAAATACTCCTACCGGTGTTAATCTTTCTCTCAACTGGGAAAATCGCCCTACAAATGTTTACTATTGGCCAAATACGACAGCTAATACAGCACAATATCGCTATACTTTAGATTTTAATTTGTTAGGTAACCTTCTTTTTAATTAAAACTATTATGAGAGCTATATCATTTTTTTTATTTTCCACAGCACTCTTCTTTTCTACAAACAGTTTCAGTCAACAGATTGGAATCAATACAAAAACGCCTAAAACCGGAACAACTCTGCATATTGATTCACAGGGAAATACATCTGCTGACAATACCACAAATACGACTGATGATGTAGTTGTAATGAGTGACGGTAGACTTGGTATTGGCACAACTTCTCCATCGGATATTACTACAGGTGTAAAAGTGGAGGTTGATGGGCAATTTCGCTTGCGTCAGGGAGCTGCCCTTGAGAAAATTTTGATGACTGATGCCAATGGAAATGCATCTTGGCAATCTTTCTCTCTGGGCGACTTTAGTAGTGAATTCGTTGTTGAAAGCCCATTCCTTACTATACCATCTGGAAATATTTATAAGGTACAAACTATCGCCACTTTCAGATTTAATCAACTTGAACTGAAAACTGACGGAACTTCTTCTCTAACTATCCCACCGGGACGATATTTAATTTCTCTCTCTAATAATCTTACCTATATTTCTGCATCTAATAATTTGGCTGAATTTAATGAATATGTCAAAGTATATCTGTATAGAATGGATCCGGCTACAGGAAATGTCTATACGCCCGAACTTTTTTATTGTATCTATGGCATAGATCAACCGGGTGCTTCGATGTTCCTTAATTTTACGCAAGAAACAACTTTATGTGTGGCTTTCGAAGCCATAAATACTGGTACGGGAGTCCCTTATGTAGCTCCTTTGCCTTATAATCCTCCTGCTGATGCTATTTATCCTTTTCTTGTGATGAGAGCCACAATCGATGTACTAAGAATACAGGGCTTCTAAGTTAATTGAAATGATTTTCAGGATTAACTAAGCTATTGAAATACACATCAACATAAAACTATTTTGCCTGTTGGAGAAGATAGACGGAACTTTTAATCCTGATGAGACTAACATTGCTTATGTGTACAACGATTTCGTGCGCACAGTAACATCAGTTTGCTCCCCTATCCGAGGAAATCAATCTATTACAAATTAAAAAGTGGTACTTATAATGCTAAATACCACTTTTTTGTTTTCCGTTTCTACTAAACTTGTAAAAGAAATTAAAATAAGCAAATACGATATGACAGATAATGAACACTGTTCTTATACAATAAGAATATAATACGCTTGTATCAACTTAAAAAGGGGAAATTCCTATTTTGCTGTAAAATAGATATATTTTTCTTTTACGATTTCTAATGCATCACGCATATTGAGATGAATACTATTTTTACATCTGTTTTTCTGTGATCTTAAAAATAATTTTTCCAATAAATAACCGATGTTTTATTTGCATTTAGCCCAGGATTTGCCAGTAATGTCCATATATAATTCACTGCCGCTGCGAAATTGGGGTTATGGGAGATCCTAAAAAAAACTTTATCTCCAGCAGTAAAACTAGCACCCAAAGTAGCAGTGGTTGTAATAGGCACACCTGTTGAATAAACCGGCAGATCTAACTCTATCACATCTTTGGTAGTGTATACATTTGTAGCCGAATCATAAGTCATACACCATAAATAATAGATTCCCACAAAGACTTCATTTGTTGTATTGGATGTCCTTCCGTACATTCTGAATGAAAAATTATATCCGCCGGTTTCCGAAATCTCTATAGGACCACCAAAGTCCATTAATGTCGTATTCTCTGGCTGAAGCGCATTTCCGCCAGTCGTAACAGCCGAAGTTTGCAGGTCTCTATACGTCAATGACATATTCAAAGAAGATAAATTATAAAGATAGCACCATTTTATTCCATCATGATAATATAAACCGGGTATAACCTTGTTACTGCCCGTAGTTATAGCTGTGTTATATACTATCATACCCTCCACAGGCAAAGGTACAGTTATATTATCGGATATAGAAGTAAGAGCTACCCTGTTAGGCAAAAATGCCGATTGTGTACTACCTAATTCAAGTTGTGCTCCTGTATCAGTATCGGGTAACTTACCAAGTGCTATTTTTGAATGTCCTCCCGATTCTGTAAAAATCCAGTCATTGGTAATTATATTATCTCCGTCGCCATCTATATGAAATAAGGTTTTGGGAGTTTCGGTAAAAACACCAATTTGGGTATAAATTAAAGAATTAAAAGACAAGAAATTAAACAATACAAGTACGTATAATATTTTCATAATTTACTTTGTTATGCGTTAATAATATAACTTAAATCAGTTCTTCCAAACAATCAAAGAGGTTTTATTGGCTCCTAATAATCCCGGATTAGCCCTAAGAGTTATGGTAGGGGCTCCCGAAGGAGTTGCTAATCTTAACGTAATCTGATCTCCTACAGCCAAAACAGGTGACATTAAAATATCAGTATAAGTAATAACAGCGTTATTAGGAGCAAAAGGAATAACAACTTCGTGGAAGCCAATTAAGGTTGTCCCGTTTTTTACCAAATATAAATACCCTATCCCTCGCTGATAAATACTACCTGTATATGAAGTCTGTCCATATAATCTGATCGAAAAAGTATATGTTCCTTCATTATTGATAGTAATTGTATTATTCAGAGGCAGAAGAGTGGCACTTGCCCATTGCGATTGGGCTGAGGCAGAAGCGACTGAAGTTGATTGAGTAATAGATTGCAAATCGAAAAGAGAAACTCCTTGCGATACATGTAGATCAATATTTGAAAGACGCCACCAAAGACTATCATTCATATAAAATAATCCGGGAATAACGTTGTCCGGATATGTTCCGGCTGTATTGGTATTATAAGTCAGCATTCCATCTTTTGGATTAGGTATTGTAGTCATATCCAGAACAGAGGTAAGGTTGACTCTATTTATCAGAAATGCTTTATTAGCAGAAGCTAATTCGAGATTAGCGGAAGATGAGATCGAAACAGCTTGACCAATATTCCAAACTGTTTGATTATAGTTATTTGTACTTATTTCGAATTGGTTGGCCTGATTAATAATAAACTGTGAATGTGCCGAATCTCCGTTTAACATAACTTGTGCATGTATGAACCAACTGCTGAAACAGAATAGTATAAAAAGAAATATTTTCATTGTAAATGGTCTTTATCTTTAAGTAATAGTGCTTGGTAATGATATTGTATTATACTTTCCAGTAAATAACAGATGTAGATGTTTTGTTTAATATTCCGGTCATATAATATAGAGTACAGCCTACACGTATTTGGAAGTAATCGCCTGCATTAGCTATACATCCCAATATGACATTTGTCGTTATTCGATTCGTTCCTCTATACATAGGTGTATTGAGTTCTGCGACATCGACTTTAGAGAAAGTAGTTTCTCCCAGTGATTTCTTATATAGAAATACATACATCTGTGATCTCAGTATCGAGTTTGAGGCATTGCCTCCAATCTCATTAACTGTTGAACTAGCATTAATATCCAGATTTAGAGAAAAAGCATAGCCTCCATCTTCTTTTATCAATAAGTCTCCAAAATCAAGAACTGATGTCTCTAAAGCCGATACTGCATTCGCCTGTTGCAATGTCAGGTCAGTTTTTAGTAATATTCTATCCCTTAATCCGGTATAACTGCTTGTCTCCATTTTGAGCCATATAGAACCATTATACAAATAAATACCTGGAATTGTATTGTATGGGAACACACCCATTCGTGCTGTATTAAACACAAGCATTCCTTCAACAGGATTTGGAACTGTTGTGTGATCTGTAGTCGAAGTCAATTTAACTCTGTTGAGTAAGAAACCTTGATTCGGGTCATTCATCGATAAAGAAGCATTTGCCGAGGGAATTCCACCTAAGGCTGCGCTCACACCTCCATTTCCATCATCTGCTACGATAAAATCATCTAGAAGCCCAATACTCCCTGAGGTATTGAAAAGATGATCTATATGAAAGAGACCTATAGGATCCTTTGTATTTATTCCTACCTGACAATAAAGCAAGCCCATAGCGAAATGCATTATCATTATTAAAGAAATCTTTTTTTTAATCTTCATTTTTTTTATAAATTAGTTAGTTAGTTTTAATTTTAAAATGGGATACTGTCGAACGCACTTTCGTTAACAGTTTAGGTTTATAAGAATAGCGAGAACAATAAAAGTTATAACAAACTGATAGTCCAAGCCAAGTGTTATGCAGGGAGATATAAAAAAGCAGCAGCATGTAATCTCTACACACCGCTGCCGGACATAGTTGTACCATAAGTAAACGGAAATATCGTACTGATTTTGAACGACAAAAAACAAACAAATCAGAGATATGAAAACCTTTACCTGAACAACTATCGATATATATATTGGGGAAATATGTAAAAGGGGAAAAGAATTCTCTCTCTCTCTCTCTCTCTCTCTCTCTCTCTCTCTCTCTCTCTCTCTCTCTCTCTCTCTCTCTCTCTCTCTCTCTCTAATATTTCAACGCACATAACCAAATCTAAATCGTTAAACTTTAGATTGTTATTAGTGGGTATGTTTGTTAATACTATTGTCATTACTCTGTATAAAGAGGTGATTTATAGTTACAAATGTAAAATAAAAAAATTAAAATACAATAGCATATACCTCAATTTAATGATCTAACTGGCATTAATTATATAAAAGTAATTCTAAGAAAGATACGCTTTGTCAAGAATTACAATTTGATAAAACTAGTTCTTTGATTATAAAAAAAGAGATAATAAGCATCCTTAAAGCATTTATAGGCACCTTTACTACTTCCTAAGCGACTATAAAGTAATGCAAATATAGCTTGAGTCATTGCAGGAGTGCCTTTTATAGTATGCTAAGTCTTTTTTATTTGCTCCTTATCGGTTATTATTTTGAGTGGATAAGCTAATAAATTTACATCAGCCTGTTTAATATTCTCACCATTATATGAATCATGTTCACGAGTTACTCCATTTTCCATTTTCGAAAAAACAAGATTCTCCGCAATTTCTTTCCATTTATCCTGTATTGGAAGATTAAGTATTTCGGCACATTCATTTGCATATTGTAGATTTAATTTGGCGATAGCATTCGTGTAAGCATTGTTATCCACATTTTCTGCCCACTCATCAGTACATACTACATTTCGTATTTCATATTTACCACTATTTATCGTCATACGGCTTTCCCAAAATTCAGCGGTATTTTTAAGTATTGCCCAGCCTTTCTCTCTCAACCACTCCTAGTCTTACGTTACCAAATAATAATACCACGCAGCAAATGCAACATCTCCTGTAATATGATGTTCAAAAGTACCCGACAAAGCCCAGACTGGAGTTTCTTCTTCTCCACTTATAGCACTTTCCCAAGGATACATTGCACCTTTATAACCATAAGCCAAAGCATTCTTTTTAGCTGCTTCGAGCCTGTTGAAACGATACTCTACAAATTCTTTAGCCATTTCGGGATGAAATATAAGTAAAGGTAAATACATAAACATTTCGGTATCCCAAAATACGTGCCCGTTGTACCCCAATCCACTTAATCCCATTGGGGATAAAGAGTAATCCGATCCTTCTCTAGTGAAAAAGTATAAATAATACATCATATTATGTATGTCTTATTGTGCTTGTGGATCATCTTCAAGAATGATATCACTTTCCCAAAGAGTTCCCCATTCTTTCTTATGGTGTGCCAATAAGTCATTCTTTCCTTGAAGATTTGCATAAATAGAAAGACGTTCTGCTTGATTGTACGGATCTTCAAACTGCTCCGAAGAAACTAGATTACCTACTAAAGAAAAGGAATAGGATTGTCCTTTCTTTATTGGTTTAACGAATTTCATTAAATGGGTGTCATTGTCTCTCATCTCATGTAAAACACGAGGTTCTTCACCATATTTTTCATTGAATAAAAATGTATTTGATGCTACTACTATAGTCCTTCCCGAAAGTGTTTTGGCTACAGTGTCAATAAGGGAATATAAGCATGAGATGGATTTATTTCATTATAATAATGTTGATCGTCATAAAAGCAGAGGGTGTCTTGAGAATATTTTCGACGACTAAGTAAGTGTCTTTTAGTGGGGTGACTTTTATATCCATTATTGTATTATGAGGCAAATGACGCAACGCATAATACGAATATTGTACTCTCGCAATATCCTTAAAATTGAAAGAACCTGTAAAAATTTCCGTCCTCATATCTAACTCTTGCTCAAAATTGGATATATTCAACTCATTAACTTCTTCCCATCTAATATACAGTGTTATGTCTAAGAGATTGAAACTGGGTAGGAAATTACTTGTACGCCCTCATCCATATTTATCATATACACCAGCAAGTATAACTTCCTTTACCTTCAAGGGGATAGGCGATGAAATAATTCCTATCATTCCATTCGAGATACTTACACCATAGTAGTTGGATGGATCAATTTCATTGGTCTTGATTACCCAAGCATCCTGAGAATTTCCTACAATTGAAAAAAAAAATGAGGACGAAAATGATTACGTTTCTTTTCATTATATTTCCTTTAGACTAATAGCAACACCTCCACTTGGAGCTAATTTTGTTTCAATTTTGTTTTATTTGAATAGCTTCATCTTTTTTACCACTAGGTAAGAATTTAAAATCAATGATTGCTTCACGACGATTTTCGTCCGTCATTCCACCAATATACCATTCATTTTTACCTTTTGCTTTTCGGGCAATAGTTATGTAATCGCCTGGTTCGGCTTCCAAAATATAAGATTGATCCCAATCAACAGCTACATCTTTAATAAATTGGAAAGCGTCCGGAAAATGTTCGTAATTTTCTATCAGATTGGCAGCCATTTGCAATGGACTGTACATGGGTTACGTATAAAGCTTACTGTTTTACTAAAGTAGTACTAAGTTTAGCCTTATTTGAACCATACACGGATAAGTCACCTTGAAATATTCCTGGAGTATAGTCCATAGGTCCTCCCATCAAACGAGTAAAAGGCAAAATAGTTGTGTGGTCTGGATGATTTCAATTGACCATAATTTTGTAATCAGCTGCTGTTTTTGCCACATAGACGTAATGATTGACCATCCATTGTCCATCATGATGTTCACTACAAGGAATAATGGGACCCACATAACCGATTTTTACGATATCGTACCCATTATCGACCATAAATTGAAAAGCATCATACAATTGACGTTCATAGTTGACAACTGATGAAGTTGTTTCGTGGTGCATAATTATTTTGACACCTTTCGAAACTGCGTATCGTTGTAATTCTTTTACATTAAAATCGGGATATGCTTTACTAAAACTATATATATTTTCCTTCACATAAGCTGCATTATCTTCCCAACCTTCGTTCCAACCTTCGACCAATACCCCATCAAAGCCATTTTTTGAAGCAAAGTCAATGTACTTTTTCACATTATCAATATTAGCTCCATGATTCCCGCTTGGTCTCAGTTTTGTGTAATCATTTTCTCCGATAATAATATCCTGATTGTCTGTATATGCCCATTTAGAACCTCCTCCGATAAAGTATTCCCACCATACGCCAATGTATTTTGTAGGTTTGATCCATGATGTATCTTTAAAATCGCAAGGCTCATTCAAGTTAAGAATCAGGTTAGAAGCAAGAATATCACGAGCATCATCACTTACCACTACTGTACGCTAAGGACTTACAGTTCCAGTCTGAATATACCCTCTGTTTTCATTCTTATCAGGAGTTAAATGTGAACTCAATTTGAACTCTCTATCATTTACACTTAGAGACATTGCCGGATAATTCATAAGAGCAGCCTCATGTATATTGATGTATAAGCTATCGGCAGATTTCATCATCAGTGGTGTTTGAATAGCTAAATTAGGCGTTGGGGCTTTTGCAGCCAACGATTCTTTACATACATCGTCTATTAAGGCTGTAATTTCTGAAATATTAGATGTTGTTATAGGAAATTCATTCGTGTCATAATCAGCAGGAATCCAAAACGCTTTATGATCTGCCAGATTGAACTCGGTTGTTTCGTCTTTTATAGTGAAATGACGAATATTTACTTGCCAATTGGTTTTCTCTTGAATCAGGGAAATCAACATTTCATTATGATTGTCTCTTATTTTATTATTTTCGCCCCATACAGGAATCCAAGTATTATCAAACGAAGCATACTCAGTATTGGTTATCGAAAAGCCTTCAGCAAAAGGACGTAGGGCATTGATAATAAAACCCATTTTGCTGTCTTTTATAAGCTATTTGCCTTTATATCGAAGATAGATAGGCATTCCATTTTCTTTTAACTGAAATGTAAGAGTCAGATTAGTATCAGGCGATCTGAGAATACTAGCAAATAAACTACTTAAAATCAAAATATTGAAGCATAGTAAATATATTTCTTCATATCATTATAGTATGATTATTAAATTTTCAGATGACAGATAAACAAAACTGCTTATCTATATTATTTAGTTTTTATTTTAAATATCCCAGATTTTGAGTCTGATTTTTATTATTTGACAACACATCTGTAGGTATTGGATATACGATGTGATATGGTATTGATTGAACTTTATCGGTAATGAGTTTTGTTTTACCAAGGAACTCCGGCTCTTTTTCCAGCCTTCAGTCTCACTAACAGGTATTTAAAATCATATTCATATTCCACCTTTATAATTTTTTCGATTCGAACCAATTACCTTACCAGTATAAAAACACAACCCCAGATACAAACACATGTATATCATACAAATACCCTCTCATTGGTAGAGGAAAGTTCGAACTTGCAATATATTCCCTACTGTCCTCATTAATTGAAGTCAATATTCTCAGGCGAGGGGATTGTATAGATTCATAAACATATGTTACACCTTGATAGACTCCTGGGGAAACAGAATCTAAGATTACTTGCTGATAGGTAATCAAGTCCGAAGTACTGAACGTTAAAGAACTGCCTGGGGCATAAGACGTATCTGGTGCAGCATTCTCCACAATGAACGCATTGCCTGTACCAGCTACTGCATTCTCCATGGTGACACGTAGCTTGGAGCATGCCCGCGTTAATGTGATATTGGCCGGGGTAGAGGCAGATGTACTACTTAGGTTAACGTTTACAGCTTGTCCGTACATGGGCAGACCTGAGCTGAGCATTATCGCGGTAGTTAACGGTCCCTGTGGGGTTGTTAGTGCTTTTATATCTCCGACAGTCGTTACCGCATTCAAAGAAATTACATCATTACAATTGGCCACCACATAGATATCCCTGAATGTAGCTATCGCAGGATCCAACGGCAGGTTTACCATTGTGCAGTTATCACCGGAGGGAGAGAATTCCGTATGGATAAAACTATTCAACACTGTATTACTCCCTGGAGTTGCCAAAAAAATGCTCAAATCTTTTACTGCATATTCTGCGGGCAGGTCGTCCGGATCACCCGCCGCCTTCAGGCTTGGTACAGACATAAGCACAAGGGATACCTCCTGGGGTGTTTCTGCAAACGGTTCTCCGTCATTGTGACAGGCGGATAGCAAAAAAAGGGGTAGGAATAATGCCACATATATATTGTCGATTTTCATAGTTCTTCATTATTTTGTTATTCTACATTTCTGACACACCTCGACACGGTTGAAGAAAAGCTATAGCGTTCAAAGCGCTGGTACAATACCTTATCATAGTTCGCAGAATCGGCATAATCCAGATACCCACTATACCAGTACCCTTTGACCTGGTGTACTACCTCCATCGGATACCAATCTTCGATACCTTGGAATGACGGTGCCGGATATGGCCATCCGTCTGAAAACTGCTTCCGTGTAACTACAATATCACCCGGAGTGAAAAAAGCGTCGATAATCCCGAGTTTTTCGCTTCCGAAACTATCTCCCCCCTGCGTATCGGTTAATAGGTATTTCGACATATCCATCCCTGTTAATCTTCCTAATAAGTCCTGTGCCTGTTGCCGTAGAGGCTTTGAGTAAGTGGGTATGCCTAAATTAATGCCAAGCCATGTATTGGATTGCCATATCTTATAGGTTTGATCGAACAGCGCAAGGAACGACATCATTTCACAGGAGTTGATTATCCTCCAGCCGGAGCCGTATTTTTTTTCACAGTAATAGGGAGGCTGCCCTTTGATGATATTAGGTCCCTGTACATTGGGATCCCACCAATTGACCTGATCTCCAAAAGCACCCATCAGTCCCTGCTGGAATTGTTCATTGGTCGAATGGATTTCTATCTTCCCGCAGGAAGTAGGCACGATCACGCTTGAGTCGGTCGGTATCACCGGCGGAATGGCAAGACTTTGCCCATCCTGAAATATATATACGTAATCGTCTTTCTTCCAGGGTTCCACACAAGTTTTTAACGTAATGCTTCCATCAGGACTTATATAGGCGTTTATCCGGTAGTGATAATTACGTATGATACAGCTATCCGATAGGGAAGAAATAGTACGCCGCTGAGCGGTTAATCCGGTTTTTGCCTTGTCTGTAAGGATAGGAAACACTCGGTTATTGATATGCAGTCCGGTAAAGCTGGAATTTCCGCTTTTATTGAGAGACTCGGGGATATAGAAAGGTCCTACCGACCCGATCGAATCCCGTGTATAATCCAGCCCTGCCAGATCGCCGAAAAGAGAAGACACCGCCTGCCCACTATAATAACTGTTTGACGGAGGAACAGAGTAAGACGCTGCTACATTTTGTAATTGTACAGAGGAGACGATATCGGCAGCAGGCAAAATACTGCCCGGATTCTTCTTGTAGAAGACGATTTCTACCCTGGCTAATGAACGCACCAGTTCAACTTTGGGTGTCGGTAAAACCAGAGGCTCAGGAGAAGCTTCAGTACCTCCTTGCAACACACTGATTGCTTTGTAAACTGCCGACATAAGCATCCGACCTACATTTGTGGAAGTATCCGGTTTAAATCCTGGATTATATAATAATCCATTGAAACGCGAATCACTTTGAAATTGTGACACATTGGTCACGGAAGTCAGCATGTCATGAAAACCAACATATGCCGATTCGTTGGCAAAGAAATAAAAATCATAGATTCCCGGCTTAAACTTTATCCCATGGCTTCGACTCCCGAAACCACCGGGAAAATCTAGGATATCATTGTAGACCGAGTTGCCATCCGGATCGAAAGCTATCATGCGTACTTCAGTTACCCGATCTTCACCGTCTGCGTCTTCATTGATACTCCCAGAAGAAGCTTTTACCGACAGGAAGATATAAGCCTGTTCACCCTTGGATACAGAAGAATCATCCCGGCTACACCCCATGATGATTAGGCTCCAGCCATAAAGTAAGATATACAGAAGCTTCTTAAATTCCATTGTTTTCATAATTCAGTTGTATAGCTGTGTACCAACCAATTGTTAACCCATATCGCCGCAATCATATATGTCCCGCAGCCGCACTGGTCCCTGATGGTGAAACGAACCAAGAAATCATGATCACAGTCCAAGTTCACATCTGGGTTTTTCAACAGTAGTGTCCCCAGTAAATCACCCCGATACAGTTCACTGTTATCCGCCTTGTTCGATATGATCAGCGAACTGTTGTGGCCTGTAACCAGTTTTAGTACGGTAATCCTTGCTTCCAGGAGACCGTTAGTGAAGGCGGTCTGCGAACCGTATTCGATCAGATCGTCTGGAGCTATGCTACCATCTATATTCATCGAGCCATTGGCCGATTCGATGGCGATCTTATAATCGCCAGTTAGCGGAAGACCTTCGACCTGTATAGTCAAACGGTTCGTTATCTCTTGGAGATTGACAGATGCAGATTCGAAAACAGACCCGTATTCAGCCGGGTCGGGTAAGAAGACCGCTGGACTTTTCCCGTGATAGATACGTTTGCCCTCGAGAGAGATGGCTAGCCCGTTAGAACGTTTAAGCCTAAACAACAGTCCGCTTTTTTCATCCGAGAAGCTACGTTCAAATGCATCCGCATCAAGACCGGCCCAGGCAGTCACGTTGTACAGTCCGTTTTCCACCTTCAGCCTCCCCATATAATGTTCTGTCTGAACGCTATGGTTGGTTATATGGTATGCGACCTGCTTATCATGGCGATCGAAGACACTCAATTCCAAGCCTGATAACTGAGGATATACCATGCCGGTATGGCACGGAGTTTTGCTATACAAGTGAACATTTATCCCTTGCGGGCAGTCGTCCGTATGATCGTAAACACAACCATTCAAGCCTGAGAACATTAATATACCCAGCAGGAGGAAAACCCAATTCCCCCTACCCGCCCCCCCTTGCTTCGCATTCATTTTACGCATGCCTTTGCTTATTATACGTAAATTATAGGTCTATGTCATAGGAGTGTACCATCCACATCAACACTGTAATATCGACAGACATATAGGTGTCGGTGGAGCTTAGCGGATCAGTTGGAGTAACAGGGTTGTCCGGTTCGGGACCGGAAGGTTTCGGATCTGGATTATGCGGAGCGTCAGGCCCAGACGGGATCAGCGGGTTCCAATTCACTCCAATACTCTTGAAAGAGTTAATATTGACATGATAGATGTTATTCCTTATTACGGGCGAGTTAATCGGTCGACTTATGTTATCCGGATTCAGCCAGATATAATACAACACTTTTCCTCCTGTATAAGTAGATACAGATTGATTCTGTACACCGGTACTATAATCCTGCGCTTTTTGGATGCTGGAATAAATCGCACCGTCAGCGCCACCCACATAGAACGTACCACCTGTCAGTGCGCCACCATCTTTTATCAGGGACGGATCAGGCGTAAATTTAGCCCTGACCAGTATGTAGGCAGTATTTCCTTTTCGGTATTGACTATTTGATTCATCCGTTCCACTAGAATGCGTATTTTCAAGCAAAAACTTGCCTGGGAATGTAATCTGACTGCCATCACCTGGCCTGGTAGGCACAATATCCGTCAAATTCTGTAGGTCTGAATAATCGTAGTAAGTGGTCGCCGTGGTGGCATAATCGACGTTAACCCCTGGCATATAATCAGCCCCCCATGTCTTAGTGCTACCATCTGCATTGGTCTGAGGAAAAAGGTATACGGCATTGGCACCCTGGGCCACCGAATAAGTAATATTGGAGATGATCCCAAGCTTAACTCCGTCTGTGTTGATCACATCCGCCGCCGCCGAGGTGGTGACAATAGCACGGGAAGGTATCCTGCTAACACTGAGGTCCACCATGTTCTTCCCGCTGGCGGTCACTTCCTGTGCACTGATACCATCAGCTATGGTAAAAACATTACTCTTACCGCTCAGGGTTAGCAAATCGGCGTATATGACCTGCCCACTTGGCGTAGTTACACTGGATGATGTGTCTATATGCGCCAAGCTCGAAATAGGTAACGAGGAGGACAACGTATATAGATAATCACTCCCAGGAATAGCTGTAAGTAGAGGATTGGGGCTGTTCAGTATGACAACCATCTGCTTATCGCCAGGAATTGTCTTGAACGGAACGGAAAGTCTTATCATGTCACGACCAACAGCATCAGACCCAAAAAGAAAATCACCTGGTTGGAAACGACGTGCATCGAGCAGTGTACCACCATCCGACGAAAGCAGGTACAGATCCAGTGTAGCGATCGTTGTCACACCACTATATTGACCAACGCCATTATAATTAGGGTCATCGGCTGCTCTAGTTATGTTTGTTCGTGGCAACGACAACGACAGCCCCATATAGGTAGTACCAGTAGAGGACAATTCTTCTTTGCCTACTCCTTCATCCGAAGTACAGGCAACAATCCAGACAAGCAGCATTAAGGCTGTAAAAAAACTCCATTGCTTTCGTTTCATAATTTTAAAGTTTAATTGTTATATTATATACCCTAATTATCTTTTTGTGTTTCTTCTGCAGTCAGAGGTAACATGTAAATAATCTCATATTCGCACGCACGCAAGAAAGGATAAACCTCCGCCAATAGATAAGCATAGGGTTTTCCATTATTGTATTCTTTCAACTGAGACTTACGGGTGGACAAGTCCTGAAGGTCCAGAATACCCAAGATATCAGCTTTTTCTTCTCCAGACAGGGCATCCGAGTTTATAACCGCCCCTCGCAGCCCGTCCCAATTCTCGCCTTTTGAGCGCACCCTGAAGCAGCTAGAATTAAAACCGTAGGTTATAACCATATAATCCCGAAGCGCTGCCGCACGCCTTTCGGACAATTCTATATTATGGCTTAATTCTCCTTCAGGAGAAGCATAAGCTTCTATTATTATACGTTCTATTTCAGAGGCAGATAGCTTTAGGACAGTTTCAACTGAGCTCTCGATGCTCTCAAGCTCTCGATGGTTATCACCGTAGTCTGGATAGACCACATAGCGGTCAACAGGAAACAATATACAGGCACTCCCACTTTCATAGCGGTACTGCTTGTTAACGTACGGTTTTATGTAAACCGTATCTGTGGGTACGATAGAAACCGATATAGGTGGACTGTCTGCGGATGCAGTAGGCATAGGATATATTTCAGGGATCTCTGATCTTTTTACCGTCCGCCCTATGGTATAGGATATCGAAAGACCAGCTCTAGTCAGACCCCAGTAATACTTCTTATCCGATGCAACCTTATAACCGCAGGTACGGCAACCATCTGGGTTTATTTCGCCGAGAGTGTGTTTTGTATAATCCATATGAACATAACCTCCTCCGATAATTGCTTCCAGCGCCCAACGGCGGGATAGTTCATGGCGGTAACCCAGCGACACTCCAATACCTGCTAGCCAACCCTGATAATGGTAATCGTCTATGACACGAGCTGTATTAAATCCAGCAGCATGCAAGTGTAGCCCACCAAAAAGCCCTCTAAACGATGCGTCTTTCCAATAGCGTAACTCCGGTTGGAACAGCAGCACTTTCAGCTTCTTACCGTCTGTAAAAGTCCATGGATTATAGATAACTGTAAAGTCAAGAGTCAGTTTTCGGTTCAGGCGAAACTCCCCAGAAAGATTCAAGTTTGTCAAAGCATCGTACAGCAAGTTTGTCTTGAGGACGGTAGTAGTAGTAGTAGTAGTAGTAGTAGTAGATACAGATTTCATATCTGAAATATCCTGCGCCTGCAAAGGATACACTATAATCTGAATACAAAGCAGTATACCAAACATCACTAATAAATTCTTATGGCTTACTTTATTGAACATAAAATTAATATCCTTTTTTCTATTAATGTATTTTATTATTTTCGCTTTTGTATTCCATACTATTCTAAAAAGAACTGTTATAAAAAAACACTCTATTTTAAATTGTATTTGACAACAAATAAATACATCTAGTATAAATACTGCATTGATATAAATATCAATGCAGTATTTATTTTATCAGAAAATAGACTCCGCTCAATATAAAAAACTCAAAAAAAGACAAAAAAAAAAAAAGAACAAACAAATACACACACAGAAAAAGCATATACAAGAGAAGCTTTTTACTCATTTATAGTTATTATTTTCAACTTAACAAATAAATAGCATTATGTATCACTAGATAATATTATCAAACATAGCCTCACCTGAGGAAAATATTAAAAGAGTATACCCTAGATAAATAACAACAATCTAGAATAAATTATAATATATTCTAGAATAGCTAAATATATTAGTGTTTAAGAAAAACTATTCATATCATCATAAATATGAGAATATAAGTGATCTTTCTCTAATATCGATAGAAATCCACTAATTAAAGCCTACTCTACTAAGTTTAATAAGTATCAGTATCTCGCCGTGTGGCATTAGATGTCTAAATACATAGAAAACCGACTCTATATTTTCCTCCATTACATTCTTTTATAATAGTCTGATTCTCCTTTATATTTGACAATAAGTATCGAATTATTTACCGATCAACGTCTCTAATCATTTTTTAGTTAAGGTAGAATATACTTCCACTCAATAGTTTTGAGCTCTTCTATCAACTGAGCCATCACCTACTACTGATTGTATTGATCCCATCAAAGGTTACTTTAATAACTTGTCTATCATTAATAAATTCTATCTGAGCTCCGTTTATCGATTCTAGTTCTTTCTTTTACTTATTCTTTTTGTTGCGAATAATGCACCTGCACTACCTTCAATATATGGATTCAGAATCACCTGGAATACTTTTCATCATTTTATTGAAAAAAATAATGCTTGCTTTATTTTCATCCACCTTATCCTGACTGTAAGCAATCGCTCCAAAAATAAAAGATCTACTGTTTATTTTTGCAACCATTTTTCTTCAAATTCATGAGTCAAACTAATAATTTGTTTATTTATAATGACTAGTTGAAGGGTCGTTTTTCCCAGTTTATACAGCAAAGCCATTGCTCTTCTATCTGTGAAGTTGACCTTTATTGCCTTAACTGTTTGATTATAATTCACGCCGCTTGCCTGGTACTGAAAGTAGAAAGTGGTCAGCCTCATATAATAATCTATCGCCGTTTTATCGATCTTCACTACTTTCATTGGACGATTGAAGATCATAGATGTAATAAATTTAGACCTTTCCATAAATCAAGATTGTAGAAACAGGGCTTCAAATTTTACCTTATCGACTGATACCGAAATACCACCGGATCGCTGACCTTCTTCCGACCTCCTTTATCCTGTTCTTTCCTCCATTTAAATTTCCCATAAACAACCTGATTTTTGCTCCACAGTGATTTTCGACTTTGGAGAAAATCATCCCAAAACGAACTTTCTAATTGCCCTTGCAATTAGAATCCACAAAAGCCATAATGAAAGCTTTCATTTATATCAAATACCTTGTTCTCTAGAATTATTTAATTGAGCTATATCTTCTTCAAATTGACGCTTCACATGCACACATATTTATATATAAATTGCTGTAAAAAAAGCCATTTACCCGTGATATGAAGTGTAATATATTGACATATATCTTCACTTTTTCATTCTCAAAAAGATATTGTCATTATTTGCTTTAGATAAACAGTAAATGAGTAAATAAATTAAGGCAATTATATATCCTTTTACTGAATAAATTCAAGAATAAGAGAACACTGATCGATCATATTTGCATTGCTTGTACTAGTTTCATCGGTGTATATTGTGATGATATCTCCCGCAGTGAAATTTAGTATAGATACAAAAATAGGGCTTATCCCCCAACCATTGCTATATCCTACAATACTCCCGTTCCATACCGAAACACCATTCACATATATATGTGGAGCAACTAAGTAGGGATTATTTCCGACTCTGTTTGTACCCCAGTGTCCTGATACAGTAACTCTGTATCTGCCGGTATAGGGAACCTGAATAGTTCCTGCTGACATATTTACACTACCCTGTAAAACACTGGAAATAGCACTGTTGCTGAAATTGGTTAATTGTCGAATAGTAGTTGAAGTCTGATATGTGGCAGGCCAACTAACATCTAATAGTGCAAACCACGAGCCGATAACCGATGCCCACGTGCCTACACCATTAGCGTCGGACACGAGCATTTTGCCTACTCCTTGTGTGGTATCCACTATTCTTATAGCACCTCCTGCCGTTTGGCTTATAATATCCAATTTGGTGGTAGGACTGATAGTTCCTATCCCTACACTTCCCTGATCTGTGAAGACAATGTCGTCAACTGCTTGAGCAGCTGTAATAGCGCCCGTTGATGGGTTTGTTGTTGCAGGAGTAGAAGCTCCATCTATATGTAATAACGTTTTTGGGTTTTCGGTATTAATGCCAATTTGAGCCATGCAGATATTGCAGGATAGTAATGTGATGATTATGAGTATTATTTTATTCATGATTTTTTATTTTACGAATTCTATAAATAGTGTTAAGTTCGATACTCCATTTGCATAGTTTATATCCCTTTCCGAAGAGAAGATCGTTAATACATCGTTTTGGTTTAAGATTGTAAATGTATCATAGCTAACATATGGTGAAGAGGATATGAGGGTTGATCCCAATGAGTGAGGCGACCAGATAGCGCTTCCATTTCTTCTTACAGAATAAAATCCTGCTATAAAATATCCACTTCCTCTATTCATTAATGATATACCGAACAAAGTAAGCCTGTATGTGCCGTTGTAGGGAACTGTTATACTACCATTTGGAATATTGATGTTTCCTAATGTCGAGTTGGAGATAGATCCTCCCGTAAAATTAATTTTTCGAGAACCTATTGCGGCGGTGTAGGGTAGATTACCACCAGTGATAGAAGCATTCCAGCTGCCAATAATATTTACCCAGCTGGCTGTCCCGGTCAATGCGCTGGTTAGTACCTTTGTCGAGCCCTCACTTGTATCTGAAATTCGGATAGCTCCGGGAGTTGAGCTTATTATCTCCAGTTTTCCCAAGGGATTTGTAGTTCCTATACCTATATTGCCGTTTTTATTCATTGCTACATCATCACTCACGTTGAGGCTGCCACTGGTGTCACCTCGTGGGTCGATATGTAAGATACCTTGTGGGGATCGGGTGTTTATCCCGACCTGAGCTTTCGTAAGCCCGATAAAAAACAGTCCCATTAGTAGTAAAACACTTTTCTTCATTGTTGTTATTATTATTAATATAGTGTGATCGTATAGATTTTTTGTGAATGAAAAAGGTAATTCTCCACTTTGTATTTTAGTTGATAATGTACGAAAAAGCAGCAGCATGTAATCACTACATACCACTGCTGGACATAATTGTGCCATAGGTAAACGAAAAAATCGTACTGATTTTGAACGACTATAAAAAGCAAATCAGAAATACGAAAACCTTTACCTGAACAACTATATATATTGGGGAAATATGTAAAAGCTGAAAAAAATGTGTACGTAAAACGCAATAACAAAAAAAGACGGATTACTCCGCCTAAAATATCTTTATTACCAGCATGTTCGCTAGTTAGTCTCTCTCTCTCTCTCTCTCTCTCTCTCTCTCTCTCTCTCTCTCTCTAATATTTCAACGCACACAACCAAATCTAAATCGTTAAACTTTAGATTGTTATTAGTGGATATGTTTGTTAATTTCATGACCATTGTTTGAGTAAAGGGTTATTTTACAGGGGTAAATATAGATATTTTTTTTTAAATTAGCATTTCATAAGTAGGAAAACATGTTTTCCTACTTATGAAATGCTAATTTAAAAAAAAATGAAAAATTATTGAAGTCTTTTTAGACGGTACAATAACTGTTGGATAGCTTCCTGATAATCATCAATTATAGCTAGAGTAAAAGCATCTGTAAACAGTTCTCTTTGAGATTCTGAATAAGCGAAGAAATTCTCAATATGCTTGATTATATCTACTGGATTCTTTGTTTTAGGAATAACAATCTCCAAATCTCCTTTTATAGCATAAGAAGTTTCTACCAAACGGTCTGTCACATCAAGCAAGTCCTCCAGAGCTTGGTCCAATGCAATATGCTGAGAATAACTACATTCTCCTGTAATATGCCAGTGATGAAGTTTCAAACTGCTATTAAATGAGAAAATTTCTCCAATGAATGTTGCAATTTCCGTATTGACTGCTGCAACCTTTTTTTCTTTTAACGTTTTAGTATTCATCATGATAAATTTTATTTATATATTGGCAAAATTGCCTAAAAAAAATCTACAAATCCAAAAACTGATTATTGAATGTTAGATAGTAGTATAAATACTATGAAGATAAGGGAAGTGTCCAAAATATAAATATAACAATGTATATTTACAAATAAAATACAGAGTGCAGAATCACTCTTACTTCACTTCATCCCTTTCATTGAAATAGCTATTCACCTGTATATTGCTCTTCATTACCTTTATATTTTTCTTTATAACATTCTTCGTCAAAGGCCATCTCAATAATTAAAAAATGTGATTCCTGTTTTGCTGTAATAAATATATTTTCTTTTACAATTTCTAATGCATCACGCATATTAAGATGAATATTATTTACTATTGCATCCCCTTCAAGCAGGACTAAATATACCTGACGATTATCACTCACCTGAAACTCTATCTGTTTTTCTTTTGCTAGAATTGTAGCAAACATATTTATATCAGCGTGAATTTTTATTGGGGCAGAACTTTCTTTATTATTATAAGAGGTGGCTATCGGTAGCCATTTATCCAATCTGTCTTCAAGCCTAAATCGGTAATCTCCATAATTGGGCTTATATCCCTGCTTATCGGGGAAAAACCATATTTGAGCAAATCGTAATTCTTTATCAGTATAATTGTATTCGCTGTGAGTAATCCCTGTTCCAGCACTCATATATTGAGATTGCCCTCTGGTAAGACTATGAGCATTTCCCATATTGTCTCGGTGAGAAAGTTCACCTTGAATAACATAAGAAATGATTTCCATATCTTTATGTGGATGGGTAGCAAAACCTTCACTAGACTGAACAATATCATCATTTAAAACACGCAGAACTCCAAAACGAACATTTTCTGGATTGCAATACTCTGCAAAAGAAAAATGAAAATGACTATCTAACCAACCATGCTGAGCTCTACCCATTTTTTGACTGTCGATGTACTTTACCATAAAAAACCTCCATTTCTAATTAATTAATAAAAATTTCATTACATGTGTTTTCTGATTTAACATTCTAAATTTTAAAATTTACCTAAGTATAATAGCTTTATTATATTGTATATGTAATTCAAAAAAACAATAGCATGTAATCACGACACACTACTAGACATAACAAGATTTTACAATAAACAAGATAAATATTATGTTGTAAACGACAACGAATAACCAAGCTTTCGTATTTAATCTCGAGTATCATCATGCGTAAGTTAATGAATAAAGGAAAACCTTCTTAAGAATCAGAAAATATTTAGATAAATAAAAATATTTAAAACAATTAAAATGACACTATTTATGTCTAAATAAAATCAAACTCCACAAAAACAAAGCATATTAAAACTCCAAATACACAAATAAAGAAACAATAGATGCCACATAAAAGAGGAAAACAACACAAACAACAAACACAACAGACAATCAAGGCATTTAAAGTTGTTAGCCAATTTAAAAATAACACAATTTGACAATTTCAAATTTGTTAAATTTATTTTCTTTAATTCTATTAATTTATTACTATAAAACAAACAAAAATACTTAACCTTGTAAAAAAAAAATAGAATTTTAAATACTGATTCATAAAACAATAATAATATAAGCAGACATTTTCAATAAAATAACTTATTTAATTTACATAAGGGTATTCGATAAAAAAAGTCTATTAAAACAACAGAACCATTTGTTCAAAACACATATAATTGTTAATTTTGTCAAGCTATAAAAGAGTGAAGATTCTAGCCTTATTACATACACAGTTTAGAAGAAACTACAGGATTTTATCCTCGTATTTAATATATATAAAATATGGAAATTATAGAACTGGAAGGAGAAGACCAACGGCTATACTATCTAGTTGCCCACCTCATAATGGATGAAAAGATCCTAAGTTATAATCTTAACTATCCTTACAGAACCTCTTCTGAATATAAATGGTTTATAGCAACAAATAAAGGTGTTACACTTGGTTTTATTCCTGTAAAACTTAAGGAAGGTAAAGCCATTATAAACAATTATTATATAGCAGATGACGACTCCAAAGTATTTTCAGCATTATTAAAAAGGATTATCAAGGCGCTCCATCTCGATTTTATGATAGAATCTGTAACACA
The DNA here is from genome assembly GCF_015233815.1 of Dysgonomonas sp. GY617. Classification (NCBI taxonomy): domain Bacteria; kingdom Pseudomonadati; phylum Bacteroidota; class Bacteroidia; order Bacteroidales; family Dysgonomonadaceae; genus Dysgonomonas; species Dysgonomonas sp. GY617. Next base: position 9,646 of record NZ_JADCLR010000024.1, on the reverse strand, counting down.
AATAAAGCATATTTCCTACTTTGAGTACAGTGGTTTTTCAACTGTTCTTTTTTGGAAGAGATATGCAAAAATGAAAGTATTTAATAATGAAGAAAAATGTCTATGAACGAGCTATGTGCCGGATTGATACCATCTTTAAAGAATTTGATAACATCTATATTTCTTTTTCGGGAGGTAAAGACAGTAGCGTAATGCTGAATCTTTGTATACAATATCTCAGAGAAACCGGCCTTAAAAGAAAAATAGGAGTTTTTCATATGGATTACGAAATACAGTACAACGAAACACTTCGCTATATTGACCATATTTTTAATACAAACCCTGATATCATAGAAGTCTATCGAGTTTGTGTACCTTTTAAAGTTAGCACCTGTACCTCAATGTATCAAATGTTCTGGCGTCCTTGGGATGAAGAATGTAAAAAATTATGGGTCAGAGAAATTCCTTCAGGCAGCTATACAAAAAAAGATTTCCCTTTCTATAATGAAGAAATGTGGGATTATGATTTTTATACACTTTTTGCACAATGGTATCATCGATTAAAGAAAGCTGATAAAACTTGTTGTCTAGTTGGCATAAGAACACAAGAAAGCCTGCATCGTTGGAGAACCATACATAGCAATAACAGATATAATATGTACCATTATAAAAAATGGACACGTCAAATAAAAGAAAACATCTACAATGCCTATGTTATATATGATTGGTTAACAACCGATATCTGGACTGCCAATTGTCGTTTTAAATGGGAGTATAATCGATTATATGATCTTTACTATCAAGCAGGTGTACCATTAGAAATGCAAAGAGTAGCTAGTCCATTTATATCTACAGCAAGAGAAAGTTTATCACTATACCGGGCTATTGACCCTGATATGTGGGGAAAAATGATATGCCGTGTAAATGGTGTGAACTTTACAGCACTATATGGACATACTAGCCTTGTGGCAAAACAAAAAATTATTTTACCTAGGGGGCATACATGGGAAAGCTATATGCATTATCTACTATCAACTTTACCGGAAAGTACCCGACTGAATTATCTACAAAAATTGTCTGTTAGTATCAACTTTTGGCGTAATAAAGGAGGCTGTTTGTCTGAAAAAACAATAGAAGAGTTACAAGCTCTTAAAATTAAGATAGAAGTTTCAGATTATAGCAACTATAAGACTAATAAGCGCCCTGTTAAGATGGAATACCAAGATAATATTGAAATTACAGATTTTAAGGAACTTCCAACATTTAAACGTATGTGTATATGCATACTCAAGAACGATCACTTATGTAAATATATGGGATTTACGATGACAAAGAAAGAAATAGAGAATAGAGCACGAATCATGGATTTTTATGTGAATATATATGGAAAATTACAAAAGCCCAGTTTATAATGTCAGAGCAGTTGAAATTGAGAAGATACAAGCAAATGCATACAATCCCAATGTTGTAGCACCTCCTGAAATGAAACTTTTGGAGTTATCCATTTGGGAAGATGGATACACTATGCCTTGTGTCTGTTATTATCTTCCAGATACAGACAAATATGAACTCGTGGATGGCTATCATCGGTATTTAGTGATGAAAACATCAAAACGCATTTATAAACGCGAAAAAGGAATTTTACCAGTTGTGGTCCTCGAAAAAGATCTGTCAAACCGAATGGCATCAACAATTAGACATAATCGTGCTCGAGGTACACATAATATTGAACTAATGACAACCATTGTTACTGAACTCAAAAAAGCAGGAATGAGTGATACTTGGATTCTAAAAAACATAGGTATGGACAAAGACGAATTACTTCGATTTAAACAAATTTCAGGATTATCTTCATTATTCACCAACAAGGACTTTAGTATACCAAAATAAATTGTAAATTGGCTAAAAATTGGCTTTATTATATTACTCAGTTCGTCAGAGGTAATTACTGTTTTATCAGAGTAACTACTTACAAAAATATACTATGAACGTATAGAATATTCATAATATATTATTATTGGATTATACTCATTATTTAACCCTTACAAATGCACTTTAGTAACAGTAAATTGAAGGCTAATTAGATACGTCAATATAGCTGCATTGCCCACTACATTCTGATAAACTGTATTGTCAAAAAATAAGTAATAGAATATCCAAAGCACTCATTAATATTACATATTTATTACTTCTTACCACATTCTCTATTGGATTCATCGACCAAATTATTGTGTTATAGACATCCCCCATCTTTTAGTTGGTATTATGAAAGTTATTGTATAAAACAAATCAGGCATACGAAAACGTCTACCTGAACAACTATTGATATATGTATTGGGGAAATATGTAAAAGTTGAAAACATTATGTATGTAAAACACAATAACAAAAAAAGACAGATCACTCTGCCTAAAATATCTTTATTACCAGCATGTTCGCTAGTTCTCTCTCTCTAACATTTCAATACACAACCAAAACCTAAATAACTAAAGTTCAAACTATTACTTATTTACAGTTGCAAATATAAAGTAAAAAAAAATTAAAATACAATAACAATTATACTTCTATCTAATAATCTGACTGGCATTTATGGTATAAAAGGAACTCTAAGAAAAAATAGGCTTTGTCAAGAATTACAATCGGATAAAACTAGTCCTTTAATCATAAAACAAGATAAATAAAAAGACCCTCATATTGCTATGAAGGTCTTTATATGATAATAATATTAAGCTTTATCAGAGTCAATAACTTTCCATACAATTGCAGCAATAGCAGCACCAAGAAAAGGGGCTATAATAAATAACCATAGTTGAGATAATGCTTTACCTCCTTCAATTGTATCGAATAAAGCTGGCCCGATACTACGAGCAGGGTTTACAGATGTTCCTGTAATAGGTATACATACAATATGGATTAAGACTAAAGACAATCCAATTGCTAGTCCTGCAAAATTACCGGCTCCATTCTTAGAGGTAGCACCCAAAACTACCATCAAAAAGATATAAGTAAATACTGTTTCTGCAATAAAAGCTGTAATCAGAGAATCCTCTGCAAAACCGTTTGCCCCTGTCAATGTTGTCATTGAGGCTGAATCTTTAGCCAGAATATACAATATTGCAGAACCAATGATAGCCCCTATAACCTGAAATATAATGTACATACCTGCATCTTTTGCTGACATTCTCTTTGATAAGAATACACCCAGCGTGATAGCTGGATTGATATGACATCCTGAGACTTTACCTATTGTATAGGCCATAGCAACTACAGATAAACCGAAAGCGAATGCAACACCCAGTGTACCTACAGAGGTAAAAGGTTGTTCTGCTCCAGCAAAGACTGCTGCTCCACACCCCATAATAACTAGGACCATAGTCCCGATCATTTCTGCGAAATACTTTTTCATTGATTTGATTATTTAATTAAACATTTGTTCTTCATTTCCATTACATTTTTCTTTATAGTATTCTTCGTCAAGTACCATTTTATATTTATAAGTAACTCTTAAAGATCAGATGAAGTCCGCCATAAATCAATACCTGAGTCTACTGCAAATTTATTAATGGCAACTAATTCTTGAATAGAGAATGTTAGATTATTAAGTACTCCCAGATTTTCATCTAGCTGTGTAACACTGGATATACCTATAAGGGTTGATGCAATAACTGGATCACGTAACACCCATGCTAGTGCCATCTGGGAAAGAGACTGTCCGCGTTTATCGGCAATCGTTTTTAGTCCTTGAATCCTGAAAAGGACTTCTTCTGTAATCATGCTATCGGGAAGACTGGGACGTTTCGTTGCCCGAGAAATTTCGTTCAAATTCTGAGTGGCAAAACGATCGGTAAGTAGTCCTTGTGCTAATGCTGTAAATGAGATTGCTCCCATACCTGTTGCTCGGAGTTCATCGGTGAGCCCCGATTCAATCCATCTGTTAAGTAAATTATATGATGGCTGGTGAATAATAAGAGGAATACCTAGCTGGTTAGCAATTTCTTTAGCTTTGGCAGTGTGTTTGGCTGAGTATGATGATATACCTACATACCTAGCTTTGCCGGAATGAATGGCACTAGCTAATGCTCCTATCGTCTCGTCAAGTGGAGTTATGGGATCAAAACGGTGAGAATAGAAGATATCAAAGTAGTCTACAGATTGTCGACGAAGGGAATCATCAAGGCTAGATAGTAGATAGTTACGAGAACCTAATTGCCCCTGTGGTCCCGGCCACATATCCCAGCCAGCCTTACTGGAGATAATGAGTTCATGCCGATAAGGTTTGAAGTCTGTCCGCATCATCCGTCCAAAGTTTTCTTCCGCAGAACCATAAGGTGGTCCATAATTATTGGCTAAATCAAAGTGGGTAATGCCTTTGTCAAAAGCATGTCGAAGTATCTCACGTTGTACGTCAAAAGGACGATTATCTCCAAAGTTATACCAAAGTCCAAGCGATATTATGGGAAGAATGAGACCTGAGTCCCCAACTCTTCTATATACCATGTCGTTATATCTATCTTGTGAAGCTGCCCATGGAGTAAATGTGTGAGGAATATTTTTATAATCAAAATTGATTTGTGTCATATATTATTTTTTATGTATTAGTAATTATATCAACAATATAGCTTTAGGTGTCAAGAAAACTCATGCCATCGCATATATCAACCAACAAATAAACATATCCAACATGAATACTAAATAGATATTTGCATCAATTCAGTATCTAATTCATCACATTTATAGACTGTATACAAGATAAAATACTCTAAAAAGGAGACAAATAAATCCAAAATGAATAAATTCACAAAAAAAGAGAAACTTCCTACTCATTTATGGTTATTATTTCTCATTTCGATAAAAGAATAGTATCATGTAATCACTACATAATACTATCAAATAAACTGTACCAGAGGAAGAAGTTAAAGAAGTATACCCAAAACAAACAGTAGTTTAGAGTAAGTTATAAAGTATTCTGGAACAGCTAAATATATTAGTGTCTAAGAAAAAATTATTCCTATTATCGAATATTAGAATATAAGCAATCTTTCCCCAATATCAATAGAAATAATAAAATCTAATAAGTATCAGTATCTTGCCATGAAATATTTGGATGTCTGAATAGATAAGAAGACCGACATCGTATTTACTTCCATTACTTTCTTTAATAAATATAATTCATCTAGATAGATATCTGGAGATAAACATCAAATCATTTACCAGTTTCAGCGTCTCTAACCATTTTCTCGTTAGGGTGGATATATATTTCCACACGACGATTTTGAGCTTTACCTGCAGAAGTGCTGTTGTCAGCAACTGGTTCTGTAGATCCCATACCTGCTGAAGTCATACGATTGCCTGCAACACCTTGTTGTAAAAGAAAATTATAAACGGCTTGAGCACGTTTTTCAGATAGTGGGTTATTGATTGCGTCAGAACCTGAACTATCGGTATGACCTGCGATATTGATATCTGTATCAGGGTGATTTCTCAAAGAAGATGCAAATTGACTAAGAGCACTTTGTGATGCCGAATTCAATGAGCTAGAGTTTGTTGCAAACAATATACCCGATTCGAATGTTACTTTGATAGCTTGTCCATCATTAACAGATTCTACCTGAGCACCATTTATTTCTTCTAGTTCTTTCTTTTGCTTATCCATTTTGTTACCGATGATTGCACCAGCTCCACCGCCTATAACGGCACCTATACCTGCACCCCAAGCAGCACCTTTGCCACCACCTAGAATTGCACCTATACCTGCACCTAATGCACCGCCTGCACCTGCGCCAACACCTGTACCTTTAACTGTATTGCTTGCTCCACAACTTGATAATAATAATGCTGCGGAAAGGGCTAATACCCCAAAAATGTTTCTGTTCATAATCAAAATATCTTTATTTTAATTTTCTTACTCGAAAATGTCTATGGACTCGCAATATGCCAGTTCTCTTTGTATTATAAATATGATTTCATCAGCAGTGAAATCCTTCAGTTTATTCTTCTTTATAAAAATTCGGCTTCTCATTAGCCAAAATGTATTACAAAAGAATACATTAAACACTAGATTAGATATACTATTTAGGTCTAAAACTAAATAGATATATCACATAAACAGACCCTCTATAACACAAAACACTCAAAAATAGTTACAAACAAATCTCCGATAGGATATATATGAAAAAGAACAACAACATGAGAAACTTTCACCCATTTTTAGTTATTCGCATTTTTTCTAAAAAAGAATAATTCGAGAAATACGAACTCGTTAAAAGAAGATAGTATTATTGTTATATCTAGTTTTAGAATTACCTTTCACTTATTGGGCAAAACACTTTATTCGTTATTGCTATACTCAAGAAGTATAATTATTAAGCATCTTTTATTCCAAAAGCATAAAAACTACTCTTTTCTGCTTGTCCTACATTATTCAATACGATATTTAATCCGGCATTGATCTTACCTACGATAAGATAATAGGCTTTATCACTTCCTGTTTGATTATTAATCTTAAAACAACCTCTTAGCTGATTTTGAGAACCTAAAAAAACAGAAGAGCCCTGAATAGTCCAACTTCCTGTTATATCCCCTGAAACAGATGTAGAAGATAAAGATTCCGAGAGACTCGAGAGAATGTAAATTCGCCGGTTATCAAAAGCTGGAAGTGTACCGGTATAGTTATTAATATATAGACTATAAAAAACCAGCCATTCACCCGGAGGCAAGCTTATGTAACTTTGAGTATTCTGATAATTTGTTGTATTTATAGCAATATTAGCTCCTGAAGGACTAAATGTTCCGAATTGCATTCTCGGAGCATATGCTGCCCAGATACCGGTACCATCGGCTGATGAATAGAGGACTTTATCCACACCTTCATCACCCGTCTGAATTGTCAACTGAGAATTGGGGGCAATTGTGCTACCGCCTGTTACAATATGTAATTTCGTACCGGGTGCATTTGTCCCAACTCCAACATTACCGTACTCGTCTATTACCACATCATTGAGCATTTGAGCATTTGTTGCAGCTCCTGTTAATGGATTATCTTTAGATCCGTCCACATGTAATACTAGATTTGATCCGACATTCTCTGTATTTATACCAATCTGTGAGAAGGTGGAAAGTGGAAATAAGAAAATAAAGAGAACCCATATATATTTAGAGAAATTTTTCATATGTTTTAACCGATTTATTATTTTAATAAGATAGTCTTAAAGCTAGAAGATAATTCTCCGGGCTATTGTCCGCAAAATTACTTAATATACCTGAAGGGTTTAATCCAGAAGATTTACCAACATGACCAGCACCATAATAATACCTCTTTACTCCGGTCGATGAATTACGAATTATAATAGTACCAGATAACGAATTTGATCCTGTTCCCCGTACGATACCTGTCAGAAAAACACTACCGATAATATCTGAACTGAGAAGACCATTAGGAGCATCACTAAAAGAAGTCCTAAACCAGAATATTTGATCTTCTGTCGAGGGTACATTAGTTAGAGTTAACTTAATATTTACTATAACAGCCCACATTCCCGGCTTTAAATCAATATAAGAATTATCGAAAGTGATTAAAGGAAGGCCTAAAGTAACAATAGAACTAGTGCTCATATTACTAATCACTTCAGAATATCCCGCTCCTAAAGAACCTATCACAAAATCCGTTGCTCCTGCATATTTCCATAGTGCGTTTCCGGAAGCATCTGAAGTTAAGATTTTACCGACAGATTGACTACCATCCTCAATCTTTATTCCGTTATATAAAGAATTTCTCTTTATATGTACATGACTTATTGGATTAACCTGACCAATCCCCAAATAACCTGCTGAGCTTATAAATACATCGTCTTCGTAATCTGCCGGGGAAAGAACACCTGCCGGATTATTACCCTTTGCATCTATATGCATTGCTCCATCCAAAGGATGTATTGTATTAATACCTACCTGAGCTATAATAGCCGGGGATAGCATAGTCAGTAAGTTAAACAAGAAATATTTAATCATAATCTATTATTTTCTAATTTATTCAAATTTCCACTGGAAGGCGATAAGCAATTATATTATCTTCACCCCATCTCCCTCCAAATTCACTGAGGAAAGAAGAAGAAGAAGAAGAAGAAAAAACTACAACATCTCCAGCTATATAGTAGTAAGTTTTGGTCGAACCGCTCTGATTTTCTATAATAACTGAACCGGATAAGATTCCAGCGCTAGTGTATGACATCGTTCCCTGAAATAAAATTCTCCCATCCCCTTCTAGATCCGGTGACCTTAGTGAAGCAAAAGATAAGCCGTTATTAGCTATTGTGGTATTATCTGCGAAAGATGTAGAAATAGAAAAAGAACCCAGAGGATCTAAACCTCCCCTTACCGGCAGATATGTTACTATCATAAGTAACCAGCGTCCTGGAGGTAGAACGATTGTGGCATTAGTTGCGGAGTAATTAGAATTATCCAGAAGAGGTATATTAGGGCAAGATGACGGCTTATTAAAAATAATTGACTCTATTCGAGGTAGACCATACCAACTAGACAGACCTGAACTATTTTCTGAATGGAGAATATTACCGTCCCCTTCATGTCCATCCTCTAAGCGAAAACCTGAAACTGGATTTGTACTTGTTCCTGTAGTTTTAATATGCAGCTTTGCTTCAGGATTTATAGTGCCAATACCCATATTTCCTGCAGAGGTGACTATAATATCATCTTCTGTGCCGCTTGTGCCGGTTACATTTGTATCTTTTTGGGGATCTACATGAAAAACACCCTGAGGATTCGTTGTATTTATGCCGACCTGAGCGTTGAGCATACCCAGAGAAAATATTCCCATTAGCAAAAGATTCTTTTTTCTCATTTTTTCAAATTTATTACTTGTTAGTTATTATATAGTTAGTTAGTTAGTTAGTTTATTCAAAGAAAGCAGCAGCATGTAATCTCTACACGCTGCTGCCGGACATAGTTGTGCCATAAGTAAAAGGAAATATCGTACTGATTTTGAACGACAACAAAAAAACAAATCTGCTACACGAAAACCTTTACCGGAACAACTATCGATATATATATTGGGGAAATATGTAAAAGGGGAAAAGAATATGTATAAAAAACGCAATAACAAAAAAAGACGGAGTAATCCGTCTAAAATATATTTATTACCAGCATGTTCGCTAGTTAGTCTCTCTCTCTCTCTCTCTCTCTCTCTCTCTCTCTCTCTCTCTCTCTCTCTCTCTCTAATATTTCAACGCACATAGCCAAATCTAAATCGTTAAACTTTAGATTGTTATTGGTGGGTATGTTTGTTAATTTTATTCTCATTATTTGAGTAGTGAGTTCGCTTATAGCGACAAAGATAAAAATTTATATTAAATAATTAGCTCCTACTCTTATAATGTTATGCATTTTATACTCCATAATTTATGGTAATATATATAATATATCCAACTAAAGCTAAAGCCAAGAAAAAAAAATTGCTTCAAAAGTAACAGGCCAATAAATCCCTAAAACGAATATCTTCTGGATCTTCTCCAATTTGAGTTGTATATATAATACATATCCAAATAAACAATAAACAGACGATATTGTTATACTAAAAATCAGACCTGCTAATTTCAAACCAGCAGTAGAAATTTTAAGCCTTTATTCATTCTGTTTTAGCTAAAAAAAGAATGAAAG